>NZ_JBEXOP010000006.1:0-83094 GCF_040611575.1 Streptomyces sp. NPDC006610 | reverse complement strand
GTCCGCGTGCCGGTCAGCGGCCGGACCACGCCCGTCCGCGACCGGGTCCTGCCGGTCCGCGACCGCACGGCGCAGAGCCGCGCGGGCCGCGTCGCCCGGCCTGGGCTCGCGGGCCCCGGCGGGCGCGGCCCCGGCCCCGCGCCCGGCGGCCGTCTCCTCGGCCGCGCGGGCCTCCCGCTCCCGCGCCGCCCGCAGCGCGCGCCGGGCGACGTCGGCCGGCCGCGACCCGCGCGCCTCCTCGCGGTCGCCGTCGCCGTCGCCGGTCATGCCGTCCTCCGCAGGGACACCAGGTCGGACAGTTCACGGTCCGTCAGCTCGGTCAGGGCCGCCTCGCCGGAGCCGAGGACCGCGTCGGCCAGCGCGCGCTTCGACTCCAGCATCTGCGCGATGCGGTCCTCGACCGTGCCCTCCGCGATCAGCCGGTGGACCTGGACGGGCTGGGTCTGGCCGATGCGGTAGGCGCGGTCGGTGGCCTGTTCCTCGACGGCCGGGTTCCACCAGCGGTCGAAGTGGACGACGTGGCCCGCGCGCGTGAGGTTCAGGCCGGTGCCGGCCGCCTTGAGGGAGAGAACCAGGACCGGGGTCGCGCCGTCCTGGAAGCGGTCCACCATGCGCTCCCGCTCGGGGACCGGCGTACCGCCGTGGAGCAGGTCCACCGGGACCGCGCGGGCGGCCAGATGAGCGGTGATCAGGCGGGCCATGCCGACGTACTGGGTGAAGACCAGGGCCGAGCCGTCCTCGGCGAGGAGGGTGTCCAGCAGCTCGTCCAGCAGGACGAGCTTGCCCGAGCGGGCGGCGAGCCGGTCGCCGCCCGCCTCGTCGTGCCGCTCCCTGAGATACAGCGCGGGGTGGTCGCAGATCTGCTTCAGCGAGGTCAGCAGCTTGAGCACCAGCCCGCGGCGGGCCATGCCCTCGGCCGTCCCGATGGCCAGCAGGGACTCGCGCACCACCGCCTCGTACAGCGCGGCCTGTTCGCGGGTGAGCGGCACCGGGTGGTCGGTCTCCGTCTTGGGCGGCAGTTCGGGGACGATGCCCGGGTCGGACTTCCTGCGGCGCAGCAGGAAGGGCCGCACGAGGCGGGCGAGCCGGGTCACGGCCTCCTGGTCCTCGCCGGTCTCCACCGCGCGCGCGTGCCGGGCACGGAACGACTTGAGCGGGCCGAGCAGTCCGGGGGTCGTCCAGTCCAGCAGCGCCCACAGCTCGGAGAGGTTGTTCTCCACCGGCGTGCCGGTCAGGGCCACCCGCGCGGACGTCGGGATGGTGCGCAGGGCCTTGGCGGTGGCCGAGTAGGGGTTCTTGACGTGCTGCGCCTCGTCGGCGACGACCATGCCCCACTGCCGGCCGGCGAGCGCCGGGGCGGCGGAGCGCATGGTGCCGTACGTGGTGAGGACGAAGCCGGCGCCGAGGCCGTCGAGGGTGCGGTCGGGGCCGTGGTAGCGGCGGACGGGGACGCCGGGGGCGAACCGCTCGATCTCGCGCTGCCAGTTGCCGAGCAGCGAGGCCGGGCAGACCACCAGCGTGGGCCGGGTGCGGGCGCGCTTGAGGTGCAGGGCGATGACGGTGATCGTCTTGCCCAGTCCCATGTCGTCGGCGAGGCAGCCGCCGAGGCCGAGGGACGTCATCAGGTCGAGCCAGGCCAGTCCGCGCAGTTGGTAGTCGCGCAGGGTGGCGTCGAGCCCAGGGGGCGGTTCGGCGGGGTCGACGCCGGCCGTCAGCCGGTCGCGCAGCGCGGCGAGGGCGCCGACGGGCACCGCCTCGACCGGCTCGCCGTCGACCTCGGCGGTGCCGGTGAGGGCGGCGGAGAGGGCGTCGACCGGGTCGAGCAGCCCCAGTTCGCGCTTGCGCGCCTTGCGGACGAGGGCCGGGTCGACCAGGACCCACTGGTCGCGCAGCCGGACGACGGGACGGTGGGCCTCGGCCAGTTCGTCCATCTCGGCCTCGGTGAGGGGCTCTCCGCCGAGCGCCAGCTGCCAGCGGAACTGGAGCAGTTCGCCGCTCTCCAGGAAGCCCGTCCCATCGGTCGCCGAGCCCGGCGCGGGCCGTACGACCGCCGCCGCCGTCAGGTCACGGGCCAGGTCGCGGGGCCAGTGCACGGCGACGCCCGCCGCCGCGAGCCGGCCGGCCGCCACCCCCAGCAGGTCGCCCAGCTCGGACTCGGACAGCGCGAGCACGTCGGGCGCGTCCTGTTCTGCGAGCCGGTCGAGCGGGGGCCAGACGCGGGCCGCGCGGCGGACGGCGAGGGCGGCGTCGACCCGCGCGCGGGGGCCGAACCGGGCGTCCGCGTCGCCCGCCCACAGCGCCGCCGCGTCCACGACGAGAGTGGGGTCGGCGAGGCTGTGCACCTGCACGATCGCCGCGCCGGCGCGGCGCAGCACCGCTCCCCCGCCGTCCGCGGCGCCGGTCCCGTCGCCGATGCGGTCGTCGGTGCGGTCGTCGTCGGAGGTGTCGAAGATCGCGTACGCCGACAGGTCCAGGCGCAGCGAGATCCGCACGCCCGCGTCCATGCCGGCGGCGACTTCGGCGGCCCAGTCGTGGGCGTGGGGCAGGTGCTGGGGTGCGCGCGCGGCGAAGGGGCCGCCGCAGGCGTGCGGGGCGGCGGGGGTGCGGGGCAGGGTGTCCGCGACGGCGTCCAGGAAGGACCGCATCAGCGCCTCCGGCTCGGGCAGCCGGATCGGGCCGGGGCCGGGCAGGGGCGTCGCGTGGCCCTCGGGGGGCAGGGCGGCGGCCACCGCGCGCAGGTGGGCGATGTCGTCGCGGCCGAGCGGCCCGGCCCGCCACGCGTCGTGGCCGGTGGGGGTGAGGCCGGGCAGCAGCCGGCCGCGGGCGACGAGCCCCAGCGCGTGCAGGGCGGCCGCGCCCCAGCAGGCGGTGGCGGGGTGGGCGGCCGGGTCGTGCCGCGCGCGGAGGAGCAGCGGCAGGGCCGCGCCGACGGGCAGGGTCAGCGCCGGCGTCCGCTTGCGCCGCACTGCGGCGCCGTGACGTCGTACGACGATCAGTTCCGTGCGTTCGACGGGCGGCGGCTCGTCGGCGGCCGGGGCGAGCGAGGCGTCGGCGACGTACGGCGGGACGGCAGCCCGGTCGGGGGAGGCACCGGCGGGGTCCCGCGGCACGGCGGCCGGATCCGGCGAGACGGCGGCCGGGTCCCAGAAGGCGACACGGCCCTCGCGCGGCACGGGTGCGGGCAGGAACACCGCGGCAAGCCCCGCGGGCACGGAACCTGTGGACCCGGCGGCGGACGCGGCGGCCCCGGCCGCAGGGCCGGAGGACTCGACCACGGCCGCGGCGGACCGGGCCGCGCCCGTCTCGCTCGTACGCACGATTCTCACCTCCCGCCCGCTCGTCGGATCAGACGTCTTCGACTCTACGGGCGGGGTCTGACAACCGGCCCCGTCAGGGATTGGTGCGCGAGACGACGTACACCATCGGATACGTCGGATTGCCGGTGTTCACGACGATCGCCCGCGTCGGCCTCGGGTCCTTCTGCTCGTGCACGACGCCGTAGTAGGCGCCGGGCCGGGAGCCGGGGCCGGAGAAGCGCCAGCCGGTGACGTGGCGGTCGCGGGCGCCGATGGTGATCTCGCCCTTGGCCAGGTCGGCGCGGGCGACGCCGACCTCCTTGAGGAACGCGTCCAGTCCGGCGTGCGTGGTCTGGAACTGGACGTAGAGCCGGCTGGTGCGCCAGTTGTTGGTCTCGTACCAGGCGACCTGGTTGGCGGGGTGCGGTATCGGCACCTGGTAGAGGCGGCGCTGCACCTTCGACGGCCAGCCCTGGGTCAGCCCGCGCGCGGAGTACTTCTCCTCCTTGTCCTTGCCGCTGTCGCGGCTCTGGTTGGCGGAGATCACCAGGTAGCCGGCCGGGATGCCGATGAGCAGCACGATGATGAGCAGGGTGAGCGCCCGACGGCGGATCACGTGCCCGCGGCTCTCGGCCGGCGCCGTGTGCCCGTCCTCGGGCCCGCCCTGCTGGGGCAGCGACGACCCGCTCACAGCGACTCCTGTGAACGGCGGGCTTCCGTGTACCGCTCGTAGCGTTCGTAGCGCTCCACCCGGCGGCGTTTGGCGCGCCGGAAGCGGCGGGCGACGAGCCGGGCCAGGTCGGCGGCGCCCACCATGCCGGCCTCGGGGCCGAGCTGGGCGCGGACCAGGCGGGCCTCGGGACGGTAGCCGCGGCCGGTCAGATTCCGGCGGAAGGCGTCGCGCGCGGGGCCGATGAGCAGGTCGTCGGCGGCCGACACCCCGCCGCCGATCACGAAGCAGGAGGGGTCGAGGGCGGCGGCGAGGTTGGCGATGCCCACGCCGAGCCACTGGCCGATGTCCTGGAGCAGCTCGGTGCACATGGCGTCGCCCTCGCGGGCCAGCTCGGTGATCATCGGGCCGGTGATGTCGGAGACGTTGCCCTTGACGTGCTCGATGATGCCGTAGGCGACCGGCGAGTCGGCGGCGGCCAGCTCGCGCGCCTCCCTGACCAGCGCGTTGCCGGAGCTGTACTGCTCCCAGCAACCGCGGTTGCCGCACGGGCAGCGGTGGCCGCCGGGCACGACCTGCATGTGCCCGAACTCGCCCGCGACCCCGTACTTGCCCCGCTTGACCTGGCCGTCCTCGAGGATGGCGCCGCCGATACCGGTGCCGAGGGTGATCATGACGAGGTGGTCCTCGCCGCGCCCGGCGCCGAAGCGCCACTCGGCCCAGGCGGCGGTGTTGGCGTCGTTGTCCACCAGCACCGGCACGGACAGGCGGTCGGCGAGGCGGTCGCGCAGGGGTTCGTTGCGCCAGGACAGGTGGGGGGCGAACAGCACGCGGTTGCGGTCGGCGTCGACCCAGCCGGCCGCGCCGATGCCGACGGCGTGCACGTCGTGCCGGTCGGACAGGTCGAGGACCAGCTCGACGATGGTGTCCTCCACGACCCTCGGGCTCTTGGACTTGTCCGGGGTCTCCGTGCGGAGCTTCTCCAGGATGTTGCCGTCGGCGTCGACCACGCCCGCCATCACCTTGGTGCCGCCGATGTCGATCCCCACCGTGGGCACCCGGGGCGCCGTCAGGTGGGAGCGGCGCTCCCGGGTGCCCACGGTGCGCAGGACCGGGGCTCGGCGGGAGCCGATGGGGGCGGTGAGGTCGCGGTAGGTGCTCATCGTGGCCGATTGTGCCGCACGGTCACGCTCTGCGCCGAAACGGGGAGGGCGCGGGCTGCGCGGGACCCGCGCCTGCGGGCGTCCTCGCCGAGACCGCGCCCTCCCCGCCGTTGCGGCGAACCGACCGCGGTCGCCGTCGAGCGGCGCCCCGTGCCGGTGAGGACGGGCGCCCCGTGCCGGTCACGACGAGCGCTCCACGCCGGTTACGAAGAGCGCTCCAGTTCGTGCCGCAGGTCGTCCAGTTCGTTGCCGCCCGCCATCTGCCGTGTCAGCTCGTCCAGGGTGATGTCGTCCCGGGTGTGGCTGCCCGTCATCGTGCCGCGCTTCAGCAGGACGAACCGGTCCCCCACCAGGTACGCGTGATGCGGGTTGTGGGTGATCAACACGACACCCAGACCCTCGTCCCGTGCTGCTGCCACATACTTCAGCACCACCCCGGACTGCTTCACGCCCAGCGCCGCGGTCGGCTCGTCCAGGACCAGCACCTTCGCGCCGAAGTACACCGCCCGGGCGATGGCCACGCACTGGCGTTCGCCGCCGGAGAGGGTGCCGATGGGCTGGTCGACGTCACGCAGGTCGATGCCCATGCGCAGGAGTTCGGCGTGGGTGGTACGGCGCATGAAGTCGACGTCCAGGCGCTTGAAGGGGCCGGCGCCCCTGCGGGGTTCGGAGCCGAGGAAGAAGTTGCGCCACACCGGCATCAAGGGGACCACGGCGAGGTCCTGGTAGACGGTCGCGATGCCGCGGTCCAGGGCCTCGCGCGGGGAGGCGAAGCGGGTCTCCTCGCCCTCGATGCGCAGGGTGCCGCCGTCGTGCTGGTGCAGCCCGGAGATGATCTTGATGAGGGTGGACTTGCCGGCGCCGTTGTCTCCGAGGACGCAGGTGATGTCCCCCGCGTGGACCTCCAGGGAGACGCCCTCCAGGGCGCGGACGTTGCCGTAGTGCTTGCTGACGTCGGTCAGCTCGACCAGCGGTGCGCCCTTCGCCGTGTCCGTGCTCGTCGTCATGCCGTGGCCTCCGCCCGCTTGCGGACCCAGGCGTTGAGCAGGGTCGCGAGGAGCAGCATCGCTCCGAGGAAGAACTTGAACCAGTCGGGGTTCCACTCGGCGAAGACGATGCCCTTGCTCGTCATGCCGAAGATGAACGCGCCGACCGCCGAGCCGACCGCGCTGCCGTAGCCGCCGGTGATCAGACAGCCGCCGATGACGGCCGCGATGATGTAGATCAGCTCGTTGCCGACGCCCTCGCCGGACTGGACGACGTCGTAGGAGAAGAGCAGGTGCTGGCCGGCGATCCAGGCGCCGAGCGCGACGCCCATGTAGAGGCCGATCTTGGTGCGGGCGACCGGGACGCCGACCGCGCGGGCGGCGTCCTGGTTGCCGCCGACGGCGAAGATCCAGTTTCCGGCGCGGGTGCGCAGCAGGATCCAGGAGGCCACGGCGACCAGGGCGAACCACCACAGGATGGTGATCTTGAAGTCGACGCCGCCGAGGGTGAGCGTGGAGGCGAAGACGTCCTGGGCGGCGGGGAAGCCCTCCATGTCGGCGATGGTCTTGGTGGAGACCGTGCCGGAGATCAGCTTGGTGAAGCCGAGGTTCATGCCGGTGAGCATCAGGAACGTGCCGAGCGTGATGATGAAGCTGGGCAGCCTGGTGCGGGTGAGCATGAAGCCGTTGAAGGCGCCGATGGCGAGGGTGGCGAGCAGGGAGACGCCGATTCCGACCCAGACGTTCGCCGTCATCTGGTAGCTGAACATGGACGAGATCAGCGCGGACGACGTCACCAGGACGCCGGCCGACAGGTCGAACTCGCCGCCGATCATCAGCAGGGCGACCGGGACCGCCATGATGCCGATGGTGGAGGAGGCGTACAGGACGGTGCTGAGGCTGGACGCGCGCAGGAAGCTGTCGGCGGCGAACGCGAAGAACACGAAGACGGCGAGCGCGCCGACGACCGAGCCGAGTTCGGGGCGGCCGAGGAGCTTGCGCAGCGGCGAGGCGTGCAGCAGGCGCTCGTCCGCGCGGGTGGTGGCCGCGGTCATCGCGTGCCCCGCTCGGTGTACTCCTGGAGGGCCTCGGCCTGGTCCTTGGTGATGATCTGCGGGCCGGTCAGCACGGGCTTGCCCCCGCCGAGGACGTCGGCGTTGTACTTGTAGAGCCACAGCAGGTCGACCGCCTGGTAGCCCTGGAGGTACGGCTGCTGGTCCACGGCGAAGCCGAGGGTGCCGTCCTTGAGCCCGGCGGCCACCTTGGCGTTGAGGTCGAAGGTGTCGATCTCGGCCTTGCTGCCGGCGCTCTCCTTGGCCTTGACGGCGGTGTCGGCGAACGGGGCGCCGAGCGTGACGACGGCGTCGACGGCGGTGTCGGACTGGAGCTTGGCCTCCAGGGCGGACTGCACGTCGGGCATGTTGGTGCCGGTGACGTAGAGGTTCTGGACGGTGCCCTCGAAGGTCTCCTTCAGCCCGTCGCAGCGCTGCTCGTGGCCGACGTTGCCCTGCTCGTGCAGGACGCAGACGGCCTTCTTCTTCCCGCGGGCGTTGAGCTCCTCGCCGACGGCCTGGCCGGCGATGGTCTCGTCCTGGCCGATGTGGGTGAGCGCGCCGAACTCGGCGGACTCGGCCGAGCCGGAGTTGACGGTGATCACCGGAATGCCGGCCCTGACCGCTCGGGCGACGGCGGCCTTCATCGCGTCGGGCTTGGCGAGCGTGACGATGATGCCGTCGACCTTCTTGTCGACGGCGGCGTCCACGAGCTGGGCCTGCTGCTGGGCCTCGTCGTCGTGGGAGTAGAGGAACTCGATGTTGTCCTTGACGGCGGCCTGTTCCGCGCCGCTCTGGACGATGTCCCAGAACGTGTCGCCGTCACCCGAGTGGGTGATCATCGCGAAGGTCCAGCGGGGCGTGTTCACCGCCGCCCTGCCCTGCGCGGCCGCGGCCTTGCGGGCGTCCTCGGCGCGTTTGCCGCCGGTGCTGCTGCACCCCGCGAGGGACGCGCACAGCGCCCCCGCCACCGCGATGCCCACCCAGGTCCGAAACCGTGCCACGAGGCCGCGCCTTCCTTCTGTTTCCCATGTGTCACCCATGCGTTCAGGACGGGTTCTACCCCGGTCCAAACGCCCCAGTATCGAACACCCGGACAATGCGCCGCGCGCCCGGGGACCGCTAGTCCGTCATCTTGTCAGGACAAGGTGACGAATTCGGGGGCGGAGCCGGGGCGAGGTCGGGGGCGAGGCCGGGAGGAGTCAGGGGCGTACGAGGAGCTGGAACTCGAAGGAGTAACGCGCCGGTCGGTAGGTGTGGGCGCCGTACTCGACGGCGCGGCCGGTGTCGTCGAAGGTGGTGCGCTCCATGGTGAGCAGCGGCGCGCCCGGCGTCTCGCCGAGCCGCTCGGCCTCCTCCGCGGCGGCGGCCCGCGCGCCGATGGACTGGCGCGCGCTGTGCAGGGTGATGCCCGCGGCGCGCATCAGCCGGTACAGGCCGGTGGTCTCCAGCCGGGCGGTGTCCAGGTCGAGCAGGCCGGGCGGCAGGAAGTTGCACAGGTACGCCATCGGCTCGGTGTGGGTGAGCCGCAGCCGTTCCAGCCGGTGCACCTCCCCGCCCTCGGGGACGCCGAGAGCCGCCGCGACCTCGGCGGACGCCGGGACGACCGCGTTGACCAGGACCTTCGTCGCGGGGCGCTGTCCGGCCGCCGCCAGGTCGTCGTAGAGGCTGCTCAGCTCCAGCGGGCGCTTGACATGGCTGTGCACGACCTGCGTGCCGACGCCCCGGCGGCGCACCAGGAGCCCTTTGTCGACCAGGGACTGGATGGCCTGGCGGACGGTGGGCCGGGACAGGCCGAGCCGCGCGGCGAGGTCGATCTCGTTGCCCAGCAGGCTGCCCGGGGTGAGGGTGCCCCGCTCGATGGCGGCCTCCAGCTGCTGGGACAGCTGGAAGTAGAGCGGCACCGGCGAGCTGCGGTCCACGCTCAGACCGAGCGGCACGGTCGGGTCTGCTTCTGCTCTGGGCACGTGCCCGAGCGTAGCTTCGAGGGCAGTTGACGGGAAGTCGTGAAGTCCGATTGTCAGGACATAGGCGTTGACAGTGCGGTCGGTCGCACCCCACTTTGTTTCCATGCGCATCGGGGTCATCGGTACGGGCCGCATCGGCACGATTCATGCGATCACGCTCAGCCGGCACCGGGAGGTGGGTTCCCTGATCCTCACGGACACGGATCCCGCCCGGGCCGCCGAGCTGGCGTTACGGCTCGGGGAGACGGCCGCGCCCGGCGTGGACGAGATCTTCCGGTGGGGCGTCGACGCCGTGGTCGTCACGACGGCCACCGCGGCGCACGCCGATCTGATCGGCCGGGCGGCGCGCTCGGGCCTGCCGGTGTTCTGCGAGAAGCCGATAGCGCTCGACCTGCCCGGTTCCCTGACCGCCATCGCCGAGGTGGAGGCCGCCGGCACGATTCTCCAGATGGGCTTCCAGCGGCGCTTCGACGCGGGCTACGCGGGCGCGCGGGAGGCCGTGCGCTCCGGGCGGCTCGGCCGGCTCCACACGGTCCGGGCGCTGACCTCCGACCCGGCGCCGCCGCCGGCGGAGTATTTGCCGCTGTCCGGCGGGCTCTACCGCGACACGCTCATCCACGACTTCGACGTGCTGCGCTGGGTCACCGGGCGCGAGGTCGCGGAGGTGTACGCCGCCGGGTCCGACGCCGGTCCCGCGATGTTCCGCGAGGCGGGCGACGTCGACACCGCCGCGGTGCTGCTCACCCTGGAGGACGGCACGCTCGCCACGGCCACGGCGACCCGCCTGAACGGGGCCGGCTACGACGTGCGGATGGAACTGGCCGGGGAACTGGACCAGATCGTCGTCGGCCTGGACGACCGTACCCCGATCGCCTCGACCGAGCCGACCGGCCCACCGGCGGCCACCAAGCCCTGGACGGGCTTCCTGGAACGCTTCGCCCCCGCCTACGAGGCCGAGCTGAACGCGTTCGTGGAGGTCGTCCGCGGTGAACGCGCCAACCCGTGCGACGGCCGCGAGGCCCTCCAAGCCCTCCGCGTCGCCGAGGCCTGCGACCTGTCCCGGCGGGAACACCGCCCGGTCCGTCTGGTGGAGATTCCGGGAGGCGCGGAGCCGGTGCTGCGGTGATCGGGGGGCGTCCCGTCGAGGCCGAGGGCGCGTTCCGGCGGCGCGGGCGGAGCCGCACGGCCCCCGCGGAGGGACTCGCCGACGGCGCTGTACGCCGGCCGGCCGCGGTCGGCGGGCGCCACGCGGACCTGGTCGTGCCCGACGGACAGTCAGGTCCCTCCCGGCATCTGCCGGCGACACGGACCCGCGGCCCGGTGCGCGCCGGCCGGACCGGACCCCGTGTGCGGCCTGATCCCGACCACAGGCCTCAACGGCCTCCTCCCGCGCCCTCCCCCGCACCGCCCTCGACGAGCCCCGCGTCGTACGCCAGCAGGGCCACCTGCACCCGGTTGTTGAGCTCCAGCTTCGCCAGGATGCGTGAGACGTGGGTCTTGACCGTGGCGACGCTCATGAACAGGTCGGCGGCGATCTCCGCGTTGGACAGTCCCCGGCCGACCGCGACGGCGACCTCGCGTTCGCGGTCGTTGAGCGCGGCGAGGCGTTCGCGGGCGCGGGCCTGGCGGGTGTCGGCGGCCGTGCCGACGGCGTGGGCCATCAACTGGCGGGTGACGGTGGGCGACAGCACGGGCTCCCCGGCGGCCACCCTGCGCACGGCGGCGACGATCTCGGCGGGCGGGGTGTCCTTGAGGACGAACCCGGCCGCACCGGCCCGCAGCGCCCGCAGCACCTGCTCGTCGGCGTGGAAGGTGGTCAGGACCACGACCTGCGGGGCGTCCGGGCGGGCGCGCAGCCGTTCGGTGGCGGTGAGTCCGTCCACCGCCGGCATCCGAATGTCCATCAGCACGACGTCGGGCCGGGTGCGGTCGACGAGCGCCTCGACCTCCGCGCCGTCGGCGGCCTCGCCGACGATCCCGATGTCGTCGGCGCCGCCCAGCATGAAGGACAGCCCGGCCCGCACCAGCGGGTCGTCGTCGACGAGAAGGACTCTGATCGCAGTCATGGCGCATACGTAATCACGCGGGTACGACAGCCGGGCACCGGCGTCCGGCGGTCGCGCCGGGGCCGGCGGATCCGGGCCGGGCCGACGGCGACACCGCCGCGGTTCACTCCCACGGCAGCCAGGCCCGCACCTCGAAACCGCCGTCCGAGCGCGGTCCGTGCATCAGCCGGCCCCCGGACAGCGCGGCCCGTTCGGTCAGGCCGATCAGGCCCTGCCCGGAGCCCGGCACCGGCCGCACCTCGCCCTCGGGCGGGGGGTTGCCCACGCGGACGTCGACGCCCTCTCCGGCCGCACCCGCGACGCACACCGTGACCTCGGCGCCGGGGGCGTGCTTGCGGGCGTTGGTCAGGCCCTCCTGGACGATGCGATAGACGGTGCGGCCGATCGACGGCGGCACGGCGTCGGGATCGGCGACGCGGAGGTCCAGGGCGATCTTCGGGCCCGCCTCGGCGCACTCGGCGACCAGCGCGGTCACGGCGGCGAGGGTGGGCTGGGGCCGGCCGGTCTCGTCGCCCTCCCCCGCACGCAGGACGCCGATGATCTCCCGCAGGTCCTGGAGGGCGTCGTGGGCGCTCTCCCGGATCACCCCGGCGGCCCGCGCGACCTCCTCGCGGGAGGCGTCGGGGCGGAACTCCAGCGCCCCGGCGTGCACGCTGAGCAGGGTCAGCCGGTGGGCGAGCACGTCGTGCATCTCCCGGGCGATGTCCTCCCGCGCGAGCCGCTGCGCCTGTTCGGCACGCAGCCTGGCCTCTGTCTCGGCCCGCCGGGCACGCTCGCGCAGGCTCGTCACGAGCTGGCGTTTGGCCCGGACGAACATGCCCCAGCCGATGGTGGAGACCGTCAGCAGGCCGGACAGCACGACGGCCGCCGCGTAGGGCAGGTCGGGCTCCGGGCGCAGCCAGAAGAAGACGGGGAGCAGCGCGAGGGAGGCGCCGCCGATCCAGGCCACGTACCGGAAGGGCCGGTGCACGGAGAGGGCGAACAGGGAGACGAGGCCCGCGCCGCCCGCGGTGTTGGAGAGGAAGCAGACCGGGACCAGGGCGACCGCGAGGCCGACGGGGTGCCGTCTGCGCAGCCAGACCGCCGCGCAGGCCAGCGCGCCCAGGCACTGGTCGGCCACGGCGAAGGCGTGCGGGAGGTTCGGGTCCCTGGCCACCGTCTCCGCGCCTGCGATGCCGGTGCCGACCGCCAGCAGGAAGCAGGAGAAGTCGACGATCCAGTCGCGTGCGGTGCGCCGGGGCCGTCGGGCCGACGGTCCGGCGTCCCGGTCGAGGCCGTCCAGTACGGCGGACGGGAACAGCCAGCGCCGCCCCTCGAACTCCGGGCTCCTCGGCGCCGTTCTGTCGCTTGTCACGGTCGGCAAATCTACGCAGCAGCCGGCCGGGTCCGGGCGCTCCCGCAGTGATCCGCGACCAAAGTTGCGCAAGCCCGCGACTTTGGTCGCGGACGGGCGGGCCCGGGCGGCGACTTGCGTCGCACACGACTCGCCCTGCGGCCGATGTGCGTGGGGGGTCCGCGGGGCGAGAGTGGTGACCATGAAGCAGTTGCTGGGATTTCTCGGGTTCATCGCCCTGGTGCAGGGCGTGTTGGGGCTGGTGCACGAGTTCACCGACTGGAAGGCCGGCCTCGTGCAGCGGCTGGACTTCCTCGACGGCCACGAGGTGTTCGCGAGCGTCGCTCTGCTCATATCGGCGTTCGCGCTGTTCGCCGCCTCGGAGAGCCGGAAGCCCGGCTGAGCGCCGCCCGGTGGGACGGGGGCCGGGCTTCCGGCGGGTCCGCCGGCCGGTCAGCAGGAGTAGTTGACCAGACGGAAGGAGGCGTAGTGGTCGGCGGTGTAGTAGTCCTCCCGGTACTCCTCACCGGTGACGATGCGGCGCGCGCCGCGGGTGGAGATGTTGGGGGTCTTGACCGTGTACTCGTGGTAGTAGCCGGTCGGCTGGCTGGGCAGGATGCCTTCGCGGTTGTAGAAGACGCTGCCGTCCTGGGAGTACGGGAAGGGGCCGCCCCGGGCGATCAGCCTCAGCGTGTCGTGGGCCTGCGAGGGCAGGTTGCTGTAGCAGATGCTGCCGACGGCCGTGGGGGCCGCGGCGGCGGTCTGGGCGGTGGCGGCGCCGCCCATGAGGAGGGCGGACAGGAGCGCGGCTGCGGCGCCGATGCGAGTGGCGCGTGGGGGGAATCTCATGGCGTTATGATGACGCGCGTAGACGCTGACATGTCAATGTCAACACTGAGAGTTTCCCGGCTCGTCGGCCGAGTTTTCGGGGAGTTAACCTGCCGCCCGGCGTCCCCACGCGGTCCCCACGAGGACCAGCGCGCCGCCCGCCAGGCCGAGCGCGCCGAGGCGCTCGCCGCCGATGGCGATGCCCGCCGCGGCGGCCCACAGCGGCTCGGTGCCCAGCAGCAGACTCACCCGGGAGGGAGAGGTGCGCCGCACGGCCCACATCTGCACGAAGAAGGCCAGCAGCGTGCAGAACACGGACAGGAACACCAGTCCCGCCCACTCCCGTGCCCCGAAGCCGGCCGCCGTCTCCCACGGCGTGGTGTCCGCGCCGGTCGACAGCAGTGCGAACACCAGGACGCAGGTGCCGAGCTGGACGGTGGTCAGCGGCAGCGCGGGGGCGTCCTGCACGGCCCTCACCCGAGACATCGCCATCACGTGCAGGGTGCGGGCGAAGGCTGCGAGCAGCATCAGCAGATCACCGAGGGAGGGCGGGGTGAAGCCGCCGCCCTGGGTGAGCAGCACGACGCCGAGCACCGACAGCGCCGCCGCGCCGAGGAAGGAGCGGGCCGGGAGGGTGCGGGTCGCGGCGGACTCGGCGAGGGGCGTGAAGATCATGGTGAGGCTGATGATCAGGCCGGCGTTGGTCGCCGAGGTGTGCACGACGCCGTAGGTCTCCAGCAGGAAGATGCCGCTGAGGATCAGCCCGAGGAGGGCGGCGCCGCGCCACTGGGCCGCGGTGAGGGCGCGCAGCGAGCGCCGGCCCGCGATCACGAGGACGGGCAGGGCCAGCGCGAACCGCAGCACGAGCACCGCGAGGACGGTCTGAGCGGTGGTGATCTCCTTGGCCGCGAGATAGCTCGCGCCCCAGACCACCGCCACCAGCAGGACGGGCAGGTCGGTGAGCCAGGCGCGGCGGGGCGCGAGGGCGCCCGGTACGGCGATCGACGTCATGCGGTGCGGCTCCGGTCTCCGGCGTCAGGGGGACGTGGAGACGGCGGCGGCTCGCACGGGACGATCACCGTATCGGGGCGATGGGTCTTGGACCAGGCTTTTTCGCCGGGTCCGGCGGCGTCCGGGGCTCGGGCGTCCAGGGCTCAGGCGTCGGCGGGCAGCTCGTAGCTGCCGTACTCGGGGCGGCCCGCGAGGTCGTACGACTGGATGGAGACGCCCGCCGCGGTGATCCGTCCGCCGGTGTGCCGGAAGGCGGTGGGCAGGGCGCCCTCGGTGAACAGGCGACGGCCCGCGCCGAGGACGACCGGGAAGGTCAGCAGATGGACGGTGTCCACCAGGTCGCGGGCGAGCAGGGACTGGGCCAGCGCCCCGCTGCCGTGCACCTGGAGTTCGCCGTCGGTGCGCTCCTTCACCTCGGTGACCTCCTTGGCGAGGTCACCGCGCAGCACGGTGGTGTGCGCCCACTCGGGGTCGGTCAGGGTGCTGGAGACGACGTACTTGGGGAGGGAGTTCAGCCGGGACGCGACCGGGTCGGCGGGGTCGGTCATCCGGGGCCAGTAGGAGGCGAAGATGTCGTAGGTGCGGCGGCCCAGGAGGAAGGCCCCGACGCGTCCGAAGACCTCGTCGACGAACCGGCCGAAGTCCTCGTCGCCGTAGGGGACGCTCCAGCCGCCCTGCTCGAAGCCGTCCCTCCGGTCCTCATCGGGACCGCCGGGGGCCTGGTACACGCCGTCGAGGGTGACGAAGGTGGTGAGGACGAGCTTGCCCATGGCGGGTTCCTTCTCTCGGTGCTGCGGGAGGTTCGCTGTCATCGGTTCAGACCCCTCGACCGCCCGCAACTCATCGGTGCTCCGGTCACCGCCGGCCCGGCGGGCACTTCGGTGTCCGTTCGCCGCCAGCACGCGCGCCGGGCCGCCGCTGGAATGGGCGCATGACCTACGACACGACCGGCGACACGGCCGGTGGCATGACCAGCGGAACGACCAACGGCACGACCAGCGGCTTCAGCCGCGAGCAGACGCTGAACGGACGGGTGGCCCTGGTGACCGGGGGCAGCCGCGGCATCGGCGCGGCCACGGCGCTGAGGCTGGCGCGGGAGGGCGCCGACGTGGCCGTGACCTATGCGCGGGAGAAGGACGCGGCCCACGATGTGGTGCGGGCCGTGGAGGCGCTGGGCCGTCGGGGCGTGGCACTGCGCGCGGACTCCGGGGATCCGGCGGAGGCGGCGGGGGCGGTGGCGCGCACGACGGAGGCGCTGGGCCGGATCGACGTGCTGGTGAACAACGCGGGCGTCGGGCTGCTCGGTCCCGTGGAGACCCTGACGCTCGCCGACGTCGACCGCGTCCTCGCGGTCAATGTGCGGGGCGTCTTCCTGGCGTCGCAGGCCGCCGTGGCGCGGATGACGGACGGGGGCCGGATCATCACGATCGGCAGCTGCATGACCCAGCGGGTGCCCGGGCCGGGCGGCACGCTGTACGCCATGAGCAAGGCGGCCCTGGTCGGGCTGACCAAGGCCCTCGCCCGGGAGGTGGGCGGACGCGGGATCACCGCGAACATCGTCCATCCCGGTCCGGTGGACACGGACATGAACCCGGCTGACGGTCCGTACGCGCCGGGCCAGGCGGCGATGACCGCGCTGGGCCGGTTCGGGAGGGCCGAGGAGGTGGCGTCGACGGTGGCGCATCTGACCCTGGCGCCGTACGTCACCGGCGCGGAGTTCTCCGTGGACGGCGGGCACGCGGCGTAGGCGGGGGGCGGCGGTCACGCGGGGCCCCGGCGGCCGGCCACCGGCGTGGGCGGCTGGGGCACGCGGCGGCAACCACCCGCCATGGGCCCCCGGCGACCCGCACCCCGCACCCCGCACCCCGCACCCGATGACCCTTGGGCCGGAGCACGCCCTGTGGCCGGGGCACGCGGCGACACGACCCCGCCACAGGCCCCAGCGACAGACGGCCGGGCACTGGGCACGCGTGGGCGGCGGTTACCCGCCGTATGCCCCGGCAACCGGTCGCCCGATCCCCCGTAGCCCAGCGGCTCAGCAGCCCAGCAGCTCAGCGGCCGGGCGGCCGAGCGACCGGGGCGCGCGGCGGCGGGTTCGCGGCGCAGCCCCGTCACCCGGGCGACGGACGGTAGGCGCGAGGGCGCGGGTGCGCGCCCCCGCATGGCTCAGCCGGCCAGTTCCTGGTGCCGTGCCGTCAGTGCCGCCGTGCCCGCCTGCGTGAGGGTGCCGAACAGGCGCAGGCGGGAGATGCCGCCGTCGGGGAAGATGTCGACGCGGGCGTGGGTCCCGACGGCCTCCTCCGGGAGGACGAAGCGGTGGTCGGTGTCGGCCTGGAGGCGGGTGCGGGGCACGATCTCGTGCCAGTCTCCGTGCTCGCCGTCGCGCACGGAGACCGCCGCCCAGCCGGCGCTGTTGCCCTTGAGGCAGGCGGTGTCGATCTCGACGGCGCGGATGCGGGCCTGGGCGGCGAGCCGGTAGCGGATCCAGTCGTTGCCGTGGTCGCGGCGGCGGCGGGTCTCCCAGCCGTCGTCCATCCGGTGGGAGCGGCCGGGCCGGATGGTGTTGTCGGCCGGCGAGTAGAAGCGGTCGGAGGCGTCCTCGACACTGCCGCCGTTCTCCAGGGCCACGACGTCGAACGCGCCGAGAGCGGCGAGCCACGCCGGGTCGGGCACGACCTCGCCGTGGACGCGCAGTCGGGCGATGCCTCCGTCGGGGTGCTGGTTGAGGCGCAGGTGGGTGAAGCGCTGCCGCACCGAGACGGTGAAGCCGTTCGCGGCGTGGCCGCCGACCGGCGTGCGCGGGACGAGCTTCGTCCACTTCACGTCGTCCGAGAGGAGTTCCTCCGGGGACGGCGTGCCGGATACGCACGCGCCCTCGACCGACACGGACTGCGGGTGGTTGCCACGGAAATGGGCCGTGTCGACGACGATGCCGCGGATCAGGCCGGGCGCGCCGAGGCGGATCAGCGCCCAGTCGTGGTCGTCCGCGGCGGGCCAGGGGTGGTCGGCGCCCGCTCCGCGGCGGCGCCGGGTCTCCCAGCCGTCCATGATCTTGCCCTTGTGCCCGAAGTGCTCGGGGTCGAACACGGCGCGCCCGGGGAGCAGCAGGTTCTCGCGCTGGGCGAAGAACTCGTCGTTGGCGGCGACGACCGCGGCCCCGAGCCGGCGGTCGGCGAGGTCGGCGTAGCGGGTGAAGGGGAAGTCGGCGGTGCGGTAGTCCGCGTACGGGTCGCCGCCACCGTAGGGCTGCGTGTCGCCGGTGAAGCGGACCGGCGGGAGTGGGTGCTGCGCCGTCACGGTGATCGGGTCCTGCCTTTCGGATCGGGGCGCCTTCGGGGACGGGCGTGCCTTCGGGTCGGGCCTGCCTCTCAGGGTGTGTCTTCGAGGGCGGGTCGTGCCTCTCGGGTGTGCCTCTCGGGGCGCCTCTTGGGCGGGGTGCCTCTCGGGGGTGCCTCTTGGGCGGGGTGCCTCTCGGGGGGCGGGTACTGCCGTGGTCAGTCGGTGCGGGTGAGGAGCCGTCCCTCCGGATCCGTGAACCGGCCGTCGGCGTGGATGCGTCGGCCGCGCAGCCATGTGGACTTCACGACGCCGCTGAGGGTGCGGCCGGCGTAGGCCGTGACGGGGTTGCGGTGCTGGAGGGCAGCCGGATCGACGGTGAACGTCTCGTCGGGGGCGAGGACGGCGAAGTCGGCGTCGCGGCCGGCCTCGATGGCGCCCTTCTGCCGGAGGCCGGCCAGTGCGGCCGTGCGGGCGGACATCCAGCGGACGACGTCCTCCAGGGTGTGGCCGCGCTTGCTGGCCTCGGTCCACACCGCCGGCAGGCTCAGCTGGAGTCCGGAGATGCCGCCCCAGGCCGTGGCGAAGTCGCCGGTCTTCAGGTCGGCGGTCGACGGGGAGTGGTCGGTGACCACGCAGTCGATCGTGCCGTCGGCCAGCGCCTGCCACAGCAGGTCCTGGTTGGCGGCCTCGCGGATCGGCGGGCAGCACTTGAACTCGCTCGCCCCGTCCGGGACTTCCTCGGCGGTCAGGGTCAGGTAGTGGGGGCAGGTCTCGACCGTGACGCGTACGCCCTCGGCGCGGGCGGCGGCGATCAGCGGCAGCGCGTCGGCGGAGGACAGATGGAGGATGTGCACGCGTGCGTCGAGACGCCGGGCCTGGGCGACGAGGCCGGCGACGGCGGTGTCCTCGGCGTCGCGCGGCCGGGAGGCGAGGAAGTGGGCGTACTTCGGGCCGCCCCGCTGGGGGGCGGCGGCGAGGTGGTGCGGGTCCTCGGCGTGCACGACGAGCAGTCCGCCGAACCCGGCGATCTCGGCCATGGAGCGGGCCAGTTGATCCTGGTCGAGGTGCGGGAACTCGTCCACGCCGGAGGGCGACAGAAAGGCCTTGAAGCCGAAGACGCCAGCGTCGTGCAGCGGGCGCAGGTCGTCGACGTTGCCCGGCAGCGCGCCGCCCCAGAAGCCGACGTCGACGTGCGCCTTGTCGGCGGCGACCCGCTGCTTGGTGCGCAGGTGACCGACGGTGGTGGTGGGCGGCAGGGAGTTGAGCGGCATGTCGACCAGGGTGGTGATGCCGCCGGCCGCCGCGGCGCGGGTGGCGGTCCAGAAGCCCTCCCACTCGGTGCGGCCGGGGTCGTTCACATGCACATGGGTGTCGACCAGGCCGGGCAGCAGGGCGTCGTCGCCGAGGTCCTCCAGGTGTGCCCCGGCCGGGAGCGGGGCGTCGTACGGGAGCACGGCGGTGATCCGTCCGCCGGCGACCGCGACCGACGCGGCGCGCGTCCCCTCGGGCGTGATGACGCGCGTCGAGCGCAGCACCAGTTCGGACTCGGACACCTGGCCCCCCTCTCGACCGTCGTTCACATCCACGTAACGGAATTCAACGTTCTGTTGAAGGAGTCTTCACTCCGGCCCGGCACCCCGTCAAGGGCGCCCGTCCGGCACACACCTCCACAGCGATCCGGCTGCGCACGAACAGGGGGCAATCGGCCGCCGGGTACGCTTCTGCCCTTCCCGCCCGTCCGAAAGGAACGCGCCGTGCCGAGGTCCAGCGCCAGCACCTCCGACTCCGCCAGGTCCAGCGCAGGCGGCGTCCAGTCCCTGGAGCGCGCCTTCGACCTGCTGGAGCGCATGGCGGACGCGGGCGGCGAGGTCGGCCTGAGCGAACTGGCCGCGTCCAGCGGGCTTCCGCTGCCGACGATCCACCGTCTGATGCGCACCCTGGTGGCCTGCGGCTACGTCCGCCAGCAGCCCAACCGCCGCTACGCCCTCGGCCCCCGTCTGATCCGTCTGGGCGAGTCCGCCTCCCGCCTGCTCGGCAGCTGGGCCCGCCCTCACCTCGCCCGCCTGGTCGAGGAGACCGGCGAGACGGCGAACATGGCGCTGCTCGACGGCGACGAGGTCGTCTACGTGGCACAGGTGCCGTCCAAGCACTCCATGCGCATGTTCACCGAGGTGGGCCGGCGTGTGCTGCCGCACTCCACGGGCGTCGGCAAGGCACTGCTGGCCGGCTTCCCGGACGAGGAGGTGCGCGCGCTGCTCGCCCGCACCGGCATGCCCGCCGCGACGGACCGGACGATCACCACCCCGGAGGGCTTCCTCACGGCGCTCGCGGACGTGCGCCGGCTCGGCTACGCGGTGGACGACAACGAGCAGGAGGTCGGCGTGCGCTGCCTCGCCGTCCCGGTGCCCGACTCCCCCACCGCCGCCGCGATCTCGATCTCGGGTCCGGCGGGCCGCGTCACGCAGGCGGCGCAGGAACGGATCGTGCCGGTGCTCCAGCAGATCGCCGCGGAGCTGTCGGAGGCGCTGGCCGGTTCCGGGCCGGGCGCCTGACGGGGAGGGTTCGCCGCCGCATGCCTCACCCGCACGGCCGTGCCGCCCGGCCCACGGCCACACGGCCCTGGGCCCGTCTACCGGTACGCCCGTCGAATGCCTCAGCCGCCCCGCACGCCTCCGCACGCACGCACCCCCGCGTGCCCGGCACCCCACCCCGCCCGCCCGGCACGCCCGGCACGCCCGGCACGCCCGGCACGCCCGGCACGCCCCCGGAAGGCTCACCCCGGGCGGCCTCAGCCCCGCGGCGGCTCCCCGAACAGCTCCACCGCCCGGCGCACCTCGGCGAGCCCTCGCCCGAGCGCGCTCACGGAACCGATCGCACCCGCGACCAGTAACAGCGAGTGGCGCAGACGCGGGACTTCGGGCGTCCCGTGGGCCGCCATCGCGGCGAGGGCGGCGAGTTCGTCCTCGGCCACCCCGCGGTCGGGGAAATCGGCCGGATGGACGGCGAGGGCCCGCCGCAGCCGGGACACGGCTGTGAGCAGCTCCGCCGCTCTGGGGTCCTCGTCACTGCCGGTCACTCGCTTCTGCCCCAAGCTCCGCAACACAGCTCTCCCCCCTGGCACGTCGCCGCGCCAGTCCCGCCCCGTACGATTCACTCCCCCTCGTACGCCCCGCAGCGCGCTCCGAGCGCCGGGGACGCGGGTCAGTAAACGCCACCCGCTCCCGAACCGCCACCGCGCGCACGGAAATTCAGCCCTTCCCCCGTCACGCGGTTGACGCGGTGTCAGGTATGCAGGACGTATGACACACACGGAGGACGAAGTCGCCGGGCTGCTGCTCGCGGCGGGCGGCGGGCGGCGGCTCGGTGGACGGCCCAAGGCGCTGCTCCTCCACCGGGGCCGGCCCCTGGTCGAACACGCGGCGGGCGTTCTGCGCGCGGCCGGGTGCGCCCGCGTGCACGTGGTCCTGGGGGCCGCGGCCGACGCCGTGCGGGACCGTGCGGAACTGGCCGGATGCGTGCTGGTCGACAATCCGGCGTGGGCGCAGGGCATGGGCTCCTCACTGCGCGCCGGTCTGGAGTCGCTGGCCGGCACGGGCGCGCGGGCGGCGCTCGTCTTCCTGGTGGACCAGCCCGGCATCGGCCCGGAGGCGGTGGCCCGGGTGCGGGCGGCGTACCGGGACGAGACGTCACTGGCCTCCGCGACGTACGGCGGGACGCGAGGTCACCCCGTCCTCTTCGGCGCCGCCCACTGGGCGGGCGTCGCCGCGACCGCCACCGGCGACCGGGGCGCCCGCGCCTACCTCCACGCGCGGGCCTCGGCGATCACCCTCGTGGAGTGCGGCGACGTCGCCGAGCCGTACGACATCGACACCGCCGACGACCTCGGACGCCTTGAGTGACCCCCGGCCCGAACCGCTTCGACCCGGAGCGCTCCCACGTCGACGAACATTGAGCTTCCACGATGAGGAAACTACTATCCATTCCATTTCCCAGAAGCTGCCGCCACCACCCACAAGCCGTCAGCCCTCTCCCACAAGCCGCCGGATCCACACCACCAGGCATCCACTCCCGGCATCCAGTCCAGACATCCACCCAAGGAAGTGACCGCTCATGTCCGCCGCACCAGCGCCGTCCCCGCCGGTCATCGTCGACGCCGAGCCCCTGCCCCGGCAGGACGAGGTCCTCACCGGCGCGGCGCTCGCCTTCCTGGCCGAGCTGCACCGCCGGTTCACGCCCCGCCGTGACGAACTCCTCGCCCGGCGTGCCGAGCGCCGCGCCGAGATCGCCCGCACCGGCACCCTCGGCTTCCTGCCCGAGACCGCCGCGATCCGCGCGGACGATTCCTGGCAGGTGGCCCCCGCCCCCCAGGCCCTGAACGACCGCCGGGTGGAGATCACCGGCCCGACGGACCGCAAGATGACCGTCAACGCCCTCAACTCGGGTGCGAGGGTCTGGCTCGCGGACTTCGAGGACGCCTCCGCCCCCACCTGGGAGAACGTCGTCCTCGGCCAGCTCAACCTGATCGACGCCTACGCCCGCGGCATCGACTTCACGGACGAGCGCACCGGCAAGTCGTACGCCCTGCGCCCCGACGAGGAACTGGCCACGGTCGTCGTGCGGCCGCGCGGCTGGCATCTGGACGAGCGTCACCTCACCGGCCCGGACGGCGCCCCGCTGCCCGGCGCCCTGGTCGACTTCGGCCTGTACTTCTTCCACAACGCACGGCGGCTGCTGGACCTCGGCAAGGGCCCGTACTTCTACCTCCCGAAAACGGAGTCGCACCTCGAAGCCCGCCTGTGGAACGACGTGTTCGTCTTCGCCCAAGAGCACCTGGGCATCCCGCGGGGCAGCGTGCGCGCCACCGTCCTCATCGAGACGATCACCGCCGCGTACGAGATGGAGGAGATCCTCTACGAACTGCGGGAGCACGCCTCCGGGTTGAACGCCGGCCGCTGGGACTACCTGTTCTCGATCGTCAAGAACTTCCGTGACGCCGGGGCGAAGTTCGTCCTCCCGGACCGCAACGCGGTCACGATGACCGCCCCGTTCATGCGCGCGTACACCGAGCTGCTCGTGCGCACCTGCCACAAGCGGGGCGCGCACGCGATCGGCGGCATGGCGGCGTTCATCCCGTCCCGCAAGGACCCCGAGGTCAACAAGGTCGCCTTCGAGAAGGTCCGCGCCGACAAGGACCGGGAGGCCGCCGACGGCTTCGACGGCTCCTGGGTCGCCCACCCGGACCTGGTCCCGATCGCCATGGAGTCCTTCGACAGGGTCCTCGGCGACCGGCCGCACCAGAAGCACCGGCTGCGCGAGGACGTCGACGTCAAGGCGGAGGACCTGCTCGCCGTGGACTCGCTGGAGGCCAGGCCGACGTACGCGGGCCTGGTCAACGCCGTCCAGGTCGGCGTCCGTTACATCGAGGCGTGGCTGCGCGGCCTCGGCGCGGTCGCCATCTTCGACCTGATGGAGGACGCCGCCACGGCCGAGATCTCCCGGTCGCAGATCTGGCAGTGGATCAACGCCGGCGTGGTCCTCGACAACGGCGAGCGGGTCACCGCGGAGCTGGTGCGCGGGGTCGCGGCGGAGGAACTCGCCGCGATCCGCGAGGAGATCGGCGCGGAGGCCTTCGCCGCCGGGAACTGGCGGCAGGCGCACGACCTGCTGCTGAAGGTCGCCCTGGACGAGCAGTACGTCGACTTCCTGACGCTGCCCGCCTACGAGCAGCTGGGGGGCTGATCAGCGCCTCGACGGCGGTCCAACGGCACACGCGTCATCAGCGCCCCAACAGCCGATCGGCGCCTCGGCGGCCGATCACCGCCTCACCGCTCCGAGTGGCCCAGGGTCCTGCCCGGGGCCACTCGGTCGCGTACGGCCCGCTTCACCGCCGTCGGCTCCGGGAAGCCCTGCTCGCGGCGGTCCCACACCACCTCGTCGTCGACGCGGACCACGAACACGCCGCCCGTGCCGGGTTTGAGGGCCAGCTCGGTCAGTTCCGCCTCGAAGGTCGTCAGCAACTCCTGGGCGAGCCAGGCGGCGCGCGGCAGCCAGCGGCACTGGGTGCAGTACTCGATCTGGACGCGACGGGGGTTCGGGGGGTTCTGGGTCATCCCAGGTGCACCGACCAATCCTGTTCCGCGGCCGGCTTGCCGTGCAGGTCGGGGACCCGCTTGAGCCAGCTCGGCCGTCCCTGCCGGGTCCGTTGCGCGCGCCGGGCGTCCTCGGCGGCGAGTTCCTCCCGGGTGGGGAAGTCGGTGGGCAGCCACGCCGCGGAGGCGCGCACGCGCGCGTGGAGGTGATCGACGTACGCGTCGCGGGCCTGCTGTGGGCTCTCGAAGCCGGGCTCCTCGGCGAGCCAGGCGTCGGGGACGGCCGCGGTGACTTCGCGCAGCAGCTCGCGGGTGACGCGGGGCGCCAGCTCGGCGTCGGCGGCGCGGACGTCGGGCGCGTACCGGCCGAGGGCGTGGTGGCGGAAGTCGTAGGCCTTCGCCGGGTCGGAGCCGTCCCAGCGGTGGTGGAAGACGAGGGCGGCGCCGTGGTCGATCAGCCACAGCCGGGGCGGGGCGACGCCGGCCGTGGGCCACACCAGCAGGTTGGAGCTGTGCACCGTCCGGTCGACGTTGACGGTGAGCGCGTCGAGCCACACGATCCGCCCGGCCTCCACCGGGTCGACCGGGAACACCTCGGCGACCTCGGGCGTGAAGTCCATGGCGCCCGGCAGGTGGTCCATGCCGAGGTTGATCCCGGCGCTGGCCGCGTGCAGGCCGCGCACCTCCTGGTGCGGCTCGTCGGCGGCGATGGCGGGGTCGAAGCGGACCAGCACCAGCTCGGGGAAGCGCAGTCCCAGGGCGCGGGCCAGCTCGCCGACGACCACCTCGGCGACCAGCGCCTTGCGGCCCTGCGCGGAGCCGGTGAACTTGACGACGTAGGTACCGAGGTCGTCGGCCTCGACGAGCGCGGGCACGGAGCCGCCCTCACGCAGGTGCGTGATGTAGCGGGTGGCGGTGACCTCGGTCAGCATGTTCTGCAGCCGGGAGTGACGACTGGCACGCTGGATCCCCCTGTCTCCCGAGCAGTCCGGCGACTGCGGTGTGCCCCGGGCCCCCCGCCTGGGCCGACGGGGAGGCCGTAACCGAGCGTACAGCCGGCCGTGGGTGCCCGGTGGCCCGACCGGGGTACACGCTCCCTCGCCTGCACCGCACCGGCAGGCCGGAGAGGAGTGGTCATGACGGAAGACGCGCGCAGCGGGGGCGACGGGCCGGACGAGGCGCACCGCCGTCCGCAGGGGGTGGACGACGCGACGGTGGAGGCGCTCGGATCACTGTCCAAGGCGCTGGAGACGACGGAGCGGGCCCGCGGGCACCTGTACTCGTTCCACCAGCTCACCGGCACGGCCGACCTTGAGCTCGACCGCGCCGTGGAGCTGCTGCGCAAGGCGGGCCACCCCGAGTGGGCCGACCGCGTCGAGACGGAGGTCCTGGGCCGCAACGTCATCCCGGGACACTGGACGTTCCAGATCGTCGAGGCGTACGACCGGACCTACTACGAGGCGTTCAGGAGCCTGCAGCGCGAGGCGGTGGAGCGGCTCGCCCAGGGGCGCGACCACCTGCACGAAGCGGAGATGAAGGAGGCCCGCCGGACCCGGAACCACCCGGACCACACGGCTCGCCCCGACAGCCCCGGGCGCCGGAACCGCTGACGGACGCCGCTCTCCTACCGGGTGTCGCCGTGGAGGTACTCGGTCAGGGCCCTGCCCGGTTCGAAGACGGCGGAGCCGCCGTCCGCGCGGAAGCGGCCGAAGCTGCCGACCGCGACCGTTTCGCCGTCCTTGAGTCCTTCGGCGATGACGCCCGCCGAGTCGACCGTGCCGAACAGGGCGTCGATCACCCGCTCGGCGTCCTCGGGCAGGATCTCCTGCCCGCTCTGCGCGGCCTTGCGTGCGCCGGCCTCGGCCAACTGAGCCTTGTCCATGTCTCGCCCTCGCCTCCTGTCCGGTACGGGTCACCGTGCCCCATGGGAGCACCGCCGCCCGGTCCGCGGGCGCAGGCGTGCCGGGGGACCCCTGATCGGCCTACGCGCCGATTGGCTCGGCCGAGCGCGCCCGGAGTGCCGACGGCGTCGTCCGCGCCTACCGTGGGCGCCACGAGCGCCCGGTGAAGGAGCCGCCCCATGTCCATGTCCGCGAGTCCGCTGAACGGACGTACGGCTGTCGTGACGGGTGCGGCGCGCGGGCTGGGCGCGGCGCTGGCACGGGACCTGGCGGCCCGGGGCGCGAAGGTGGCGCTGCTCGGCCGCGAGGAAGGAGCCCTGAACAGGGTGCGGGACTCGTTGCCGGGGACGTCCGCCTGCTGGGAGGTCGACGTCACCGACGACCGGGGCATGGCGCGGGCCGGCGCCCGGATCCGTGCGGAGCTGGGGCCGCCGTCCGTCGTGGTCGCCAACGCGGGCGTCGCCGAGGGCGGTCCGTTCGGCGCGTCCGACCCCGCGGTCTGGCGCCGGGTGGTGGAGGTGAACCTCGTCGGCAGCGCCGTCACCGCCCGGACGTTCCTGCCGGACCTGGTCGGCACCGCGGGGTACTTCCTCCAGGTCGGGTCCCTCGCGTCCATCGGCGCGGCCCCGATGATGAGCGCGTACTGCGCGTCCAAGGCGGGGGCCGAGGCGTTCGCCCACGCGCTGCGCGCGGAGGTCGCGCACCAGCGCGTGGGCGTGGGGATCGCCTACATCAACTGGACGGACACCGACATGATCCGGGACGCCGACCAGCACGCCGTGCTGCGCGCGCTGCGCGGCCACATGCCGCCGCCGGCGCGCAAGGTGTACCCCGTCGCCCATGTGGCCCGCCGTCTGGTCACCGCGATCGAACGGCGCCGTCCGTCGGTGTACGTCCCCGGCTGGCTGCGGGCGACCCAGCTGGTGCGGGCCGCGATGCCGCCGGTGGTCACCATGCTGTCGCGCCGCGAGTTGCCGCGTCTGGCCGCCGTGGAGAGCTTCGAGGCGACGGGTCTGCTCGGCGCGGGCGGCCGGGCGGCCGGCGGAACCGGCCCGCGCCCGGCCCACGACTGAAGGCGCCGGCTGCGGCGGTGGGGGCGTCCGTTCGCCGACCCGCCCGGAATCCGGTGCCCGTGCCGTTGCGCGGTCGGCCGGACCGGCCGTGTCAGGGCTGGTCGCGGGCCTGTTCGGCAGCACGGGCCGCGGCGCCGCTCTCCGTCGTGGCGCCACTGGTGCTCAGCACGCCGCCGCCGGACTCCAGGTGAGCCCGGACGAACCACTGGAAGAGCTCCAGGCCGCGCAGCTGTCCGATGAGCATGTCCTGCGTGACGGGATCGAGGGTCTCGGTGGCCTCCATCGCCTCGCGGTGGTCCTTGATGACGTTCGTGTACACGAGGTCGAGCGCGCCCAGGTGCTCGATGGCCTCGGCGCGGCCGATCGAGTAGTCGTCCCAGGTGCGCGCGGCCACCAGCGCGCCGGGAGTGCCGTTGGGCTCGCCGCCGAGGGTGGAGATCCGCTCGGCGATGTCGTCGGTCATGGAGCGGACCTCCTCGACCTGGGGGTCGATCATCTCGTGCACGGCGATGAAGTGCGGACCGACGACGTTCCAGTGGACGTGCTTGAGGGTCAGGTGGAGGTCGTTGAGGGAGTGCAGCCGCATCTGCAGCAGCTCGATGATCCGCCGGCTGTCCTCGGTGCTCATTCCCGGCACGGTGTACGAGAGGGACGGATGCTGTGACGGCACAGTGGCGCTCCTTGCCTGGTCGGACGCTGGGACGGCCAGCCAAGCAGGCGCCGCGGCCGGCACGGCGCCGCACCCTCCGCGGCCCGCCCGAGGCCACCGGTGTGGAGCACAGCGAGCGGCCCGTGTGGACGCATCCCGGGCGGGACTGGACGATCCTGGGGTGAGTGGGGGCCGTGTCGGCGAAGGGACGTGCCGTGTCCAGGAAGGACGACATGAAGAAGGGCGAGGCCGTCTCGTGGAAGAGCCACGGACGGGAGGTGGCCGGGAAGGTCAAGAAGAAGATCACGGACCGCACCCGGGCGGCCGGCCGCACCGTGGACGCCTCCGAGGACGACCCGCAGTACGAGGTGGAGAGCGACAGGACCGGCCGCTCGGCCGTGCACCGGCCCGGGGCCCTGCGCAGGAGGGGCAAGGGCGCGTGACGCCTCCCGGACGGCGGGACGACGACCGGGACGGGACTCTCGCCGCGTTCCACGAGGCGGTCAACATGACCGCCGGCGAGCTGGAGAAGTGGCTGGGCAGCGAGGAGTCCCGCGGCGCCGGGCAGAGCGACGGCGGTGAGAGCGTGGGGCACGCTTCCGGACGGCGCATCGTCGAACTGCTGCGGACGAAGAAGTCCCAGCTCGGCGACGACGACATCGCCCACATGCGCAAGGTCGTCGGTTACGTCCGTCGGCACGTCGCACAGCGCCCCGGCGGCGACGTGTCGGACACCCGATGGCGTCACTCGCTCATGAACTGGGGTCACGACCCCTTGAAGTAGCGGGCGTCCCCGTCGAGCAGCGGGTTGGGCAGCGGGCGGTAGCGGGAGTCGGCGCCGTCCGCGCCGGTCCAGCGCAGCAGCAGGTTGGTCTTGGCGGGGAGCGTGGGCGCGGTGAGCAGGGCCGCGGCCTCGGGCAGGTCGGGGCGGCGGGCGGCGGCGAGTTCCGCGCGGGCGGCGGGCCAGGGGTCGAAGCCGGGATGGCGTTCCGCGAGGGCCTCGGCCAGCTCGACCAGGTGGTTGACGACGAGGCAGTACACGAGCCGCTCCCAGCCGGCCCGCCGCGACGTCTCCGGCAGCAGCTTCACGCCCTCCACGTCCCGGAACAGCGCCTGCACCGGCGTGCCGTCGGCGGCGCACGCGATCAGGGAGTTCTGCAGGTGCGCCTCGAGGACGACGCCGTGCTCGGCGAAGGCGGTGAGCACCGGCGGGACGACCTGGCGCAGATACGCCCGCCACCAGCCGGCGGGATCGGCCGTGGCGTCGGGCGGGCTGCCCGCGAACCCCTCCACCAGGCCGGCGGCGAGGTAGGGGGTGGCGCCGGGCAGGACGTGGTCGCGCACGCCGTCGCGCACGACGACGGCCAGCTGTTCGAAGGCGAAGGAAGCGGTGCGGTAGCCGCGGTCGGAGAGCCAGGCGGCCGGGCCGGGCAGCGCGGCGAAGGCGGCGGTGACGGCGGCGTCGGTGCGGCGCAGCTTCAGCAGGTCGTGCCGCCACAGTCGGCGTACGTCGTTGGTGATGCGCACGTCCAGGCTGAACTTCAGGAACAGCTCGGCCCCGGGCACGTACACCGTGCGGACGGCGGCCGTGGGCCAGGCGGGGGCGGCGGTGGCGCCCAGCCGGATCAGGCGGCCGTCGGCGAAGGCCGCGGCCAGGTCGGGGGCGGCGAGGTCGAGCTGCCAGGGGTGGGCGGGCAGCAGCCGGTAGCCGGGCGGGGCCTCGCCGAGGGCGTCCAGCGCGGAGGTGTCGCCGTCGTCCACGACGGTGTCGGCGCGCACGCCGAGCAGGGTCAGCGGGAAGCGGGCGTGCGCCTCGGGGGCGTAGGGCAGCCAGTCGGCGGCCGGGCCGCCGCCGCGGGTCTTGGGGGCGGGGTGGTGGGGGTGGCCGGTGATCAGGGACTGCTCGGAGCGCAGATAGGGATCGTCGGGCGGGGTGGCGCGGGCGCGGGCGGCGAGGATCGCGGCGACGGCGTCGCGGCTGTCGAGCATCTCGGCGGGCAGCTCGTGGTTGGGCAGGCCGGTGTGGCCGCGCAGTTCCTCCGCGACGAGCGCGACCAGGCCGGCGTGGTCCAGGCGCCGCCAGCGGCCGGACTCGTGGACCTCGGCGGCGGCCGGGCGGCGCGCTCCGCGCACCCGCAGCAGCCGGCCGGCGGCGGGCAGCCGGTGCAGCCCCGGTTCGCCCGGCGCCGGGCGGGCCAGCTCGCGCAGCAGGCAGTTCAGCAGCGGTGCGGCCGCGTACGCGTCGGCCAGGCCGTCGAGGCCGTCGCGCTCGGCGGCGTCGCCGCCTGCGGCTGGGGGCATGAGATCTACGCGTTCCACTCGTTCCCTACGGTTCTTTCGTGCGCGTTCCGTGCGGAGACGATCAGTATCGCGGTCGTCGTCGCCCGCCGGGACCGCGCGCCCGTCCCCTACCCGTACGGAGGAACCGCCCGTGCACCGTCCCCCGACCGCCGAGGCCGAGACCGCCGGCGAGCTGGCCGCCGTCCGCCCGGACCTCGCCGCCCGGTACGCGGCCGAACTGCCCGGGGCGCGCGCGGCCGTGCTGACCCGGCTGTGGCGGGCGCTCGCCCACGAGCCGCTGCCCTGGCTGGCGGGCCGCGTCCGGGACCGGGACGGCGTCACGCTGCTGCTGCGCGACGGCCGCCGGCTGCGCGGCCCGGTCCCGGACCCGTACCGGACGGACGCGTACGTCACCGCCGTACGGCTCGACCGGGAGGTGTACGACCGTCCGGCCCGGCTGATGGCGGACCTCGCCGTGCCGCACGGTGCGGGCTTCGCCGCGGAACTGGACCACGGCACCGCCTCGTTGGCGCTGTCCCGCGCCGCGCAACCGGCTCACCCGGAAGAGTGGCCGGCGGTGGACTGGGAGTGGGAGCAGCGAGTGGTGGACGGGCATCCGTTCCACCCCAACTGCCGTTCCCGGCCGGGTTTCTCGGTGGCCGAGCAGCTGGCGTACGCGCCCGAGCACCGGCCGCTGGTGGGGCTCGGCGCGGTGCCGGTGCCGGGGGAGGCGTGCCGGGTGGTGGGCGCGTGGCCCGCGCAGCTGCGGGAGGCGGGGCGGGTACTGGTGCCGGTGCACCCCTGGCAGGCGGCGCATGTGCTGAAGCGGCCGGGCGAGCCGGTGCTCGACGGGCATCCGCTGATGTCGCTGCGGACGCTGGCGGTGGACGGCCTCGGGCACGTCAAGACCGCGCTGAGCGCCCGGTTGACGTCCTCGGTGCGGGACATCTCGGTCGGGTCGGTGACCGCGTCCATGCGACTGTCGTCGCTGGGCGAGGAGTTGGCGGGGCGCACGGACGGGCTGCTGCACGTCACCCGGACGCTGGGCGCGGTGACGGACGGGACCCCGGACCTCGCGGCGGTGCTGCGGGAGTCGCCCCAGCGGTACGCGGCGCCGGGGGAACGGGTGCTGCCGGTGGCGGCCCTGGCGGCGACCGGCCTGGCGGACTCCCCTCAGTGGCTCGGCGACTTCGCGCGGCTGGCGCTCACCGTGGGGCTGCGGCTGCTGGAGCTGGGGGTGGCGCTGGAGGCGCACGGGCAGAACCTGCTGGTGGTGCTGGCGCAGGACGGCGCCCCGCTGCGGCTGGTCTACCGCGACCTGGCCGACATCCGGGTCGGCCCGAAGCGGCTCGCGCGGCACGGCGTCCCGCTGCCGGAGCTGCCGGCGCGGATCCTCACCGACGACGTGACGGCCCTGCGCCGCAAGCTGTTCGGCTCGCTGGTCGCGGGCGCGCTGGCCGGGGTCGCCGGGTCGGGGCCGGCGCTGGGGGCGGCGCTGGAGAGCGCCGTACGGGATCTGCCGCGCACGCCCGATCTCACGGCGCTGCGCGAAGAGCCGCTGCCCGCGAAGGCGTTGACGCTGATGCGGTTGTCGCCGCGGACGCCCGGGGACCAGTGGACCGAGCTGCCCCGGCCGATGCGCTGAGCCGCGGGGGCCCGGGCCCGCGTTTTGGTGCGCCACGACCCAGGTCAATAGGATCCGCCGATGATCACAAGAAAACGGCGGGCGGCAGGGGCATTCGGCCTGCTCGCCGCGCTGGCGGCCGGGATCGCGCTCCCGGCCCCGGCGCTCGCCGACGAGACCACGGCCACCGCGCCGAAGGTGAACCTGGTCCTGGACGTCAGCGGTTCGATGCGGGCGCGGGACATCGACGGGCAGTCGCGGATGGCGGCGGCGAAGCAGGCGTTCAACGAGGTTCTGGACGCCACCCCCGAGGACGTGCAGCTCGGCATCCGCACGCTGGGCGCCGACTACCCCGGCGACGACCGCAAGAAGGGCTGCGAGGACACCGCGCAGCTCTACCCGGTGGGCCCGCTGGACCGCACCGAGGCGAAGGCGGCGGTGGCCACCCTGGCGCCGACCGGCTGGACCCCGATCGGCCCGGCGCTGCTGGAGGCGGCCGACGACCTCGACGGCGGCACCGGCTCCAAGCGCATCGTGCTGATCAGCGACGGCGAGGACACCTGCGCCCCGCTCGACCCGTGCGAGGTCGCCCGCGAGATCGCCGCCAAGGGCGTCGGACTGACCATCGACACCCTCGGCCTGGTGCCCAGCACGAGGATGCGACAGCAGCTCAGCTGCATCGCGGAGGCCACCGGCGGCACGTACACCTCCGTCGAGCACACCGACGAACTCACCGACCGCGTCAACCAGTTGGTGGACCGCGCGGCCGATCCGGTGGTCACCCCGGTCGCCGTCGAGGGCGCGGACTCCTGCCCCGAGGCGCCGGCGCTGAAGTCGGGCCTGTACACCGACCGCGCGGAGTTCGGGCAGCAGCGCTGGTACCGGGTGGACGTCCTGGCCGGCCAGGAGCTGCGCGCCTCGGTGAGCCTGGCGGCGGACCGGGCGGTGAACCCCGACTACGGCGTGCTGCTGCGCGCGGTCACCGTGCGCGGCCGGGAGATCGTGCGCGGCGAGGCCGCCGGCCACGGCCGCACGGACGTGCTCTCCACCGGGCTGCGCTACCCGAAGCCCGAGCGGGACGACGACGACAGCGACAAGCCGGCCGCCGAGACCGTCTGTCTCCAGGTGACCGGCTCGTTCTCCGCCGCCCCGGGCGTCAGGACGACCCCGGGTCTGCCGCTGGAGCTGACCGTCGACGTGGTCGACGGACCGTCGGACGCGGGGGACGTGGCCTCGTTCGGCCTGGGCCGCGGCTGGTGGCTGCTCGGCGTACTGGTCCTGACCGGCTTCCTCGCCGGTCTGCTGTGGGGCTGGCTGTCCCGCTGGCGCGTCGCGGTGTGGAGGGCAGGCTGATGAGGACCGTACGAGCATGGGGCGCGGCCGCGCTGCTGGCGCTGGGCCTGTCGGCGTCCCCGGCGTCCCCGGCCGCCGCCGACTCCAGCCCGTCCCCGGGCGCCTCCGCGGACGGCGCGGGGCCGACGGAGGCGGGCACGTCGTTCCGTACGGCGGCCGAGGTCGAGGAGGGGCGGACGGCCACCGCGGACGCCTCCGCCGGCGACTACCTGTACTGGTCGTTCGCGGCCGACGCCGGCCGGCGTCCCACCGTCCGGGCGACGGTGAAGCTGCCGCAGGCGCACGCGGCGCAGACCTGGCAGGTCGACGTGTACGACGGCCTGCGCCGCCGCCAGGCCTGCCGGTACGGCGCCCAGACCCGCACCGCCGCCCCGGACGCGTCCTCGGTCGAACTGGCCTGCGTCCTGCGCACGGTGCGGGCCTGGTCCGAGCCGTGGGCGAACGACCCGCTGCCGGGCACGTACTACGTCCGGCTGACGGTGGTGGAGCTGGCCACGGCCGACCGGGGCCTTCCGGTGGGCGCCGAGGTGCGGGTGGAGGCCGAGGACATCGGCGGCCGGGCGGCGGTCGACGGCTCGCTCGCCGAGCCGCTGGTGCCGGGGATCGCCGTCACGGCGCAGGAGGACGAGTCCGGTGACGCGTCCGAGGAGGCCGTGCTCTCCGGCATCGAGCCGGAGGACGGCTGGACGTCGGGCTGGTGGTCCGACCGCTGGGTGTGGACGGCGGCCGGGGGCGTGCTGGCCGCGCTCGCGGGCGTCGGCGGTTACGCGCTGACCCGCGGCTCGGGACGCCCGCCGAGGGTCCCGCCGGCCGCCTGAGCCGCCGGTGGGAGGCAGGGCCCGGCGTGGGTTCGCGCCGGGCCCTCCTCATGCCTCCCGCAGCGCCTTGGCCACCGTCCCGTCGCCGGTCACCGTGACCCGCCCCGCGCGCACCGCCTCGGCCAGGCTCAACTCCCCGCTCGCGACGGCCGTGACGGCGCCGGTGTCCAGCACGAGCCGGGCGTCGGGCTCGGCCGGGGCGGGGCCTGCGCCGTACACGGGACCGTCCTGCGCGCCGACGTACAGATGGAAGTCCCCCTCGTCCAGGCGCACTTCGACCAGCCCCTCGCCTTCCAGCAGGCGCAGCAGCGGCAGCGCGAACCAGTGGGCGCGCAGCGCGTCGGTGGGCCGCCGCTCGCCCAGCTCGGAGCGCCCCCACTCCCCCAGCGCCTGCAGCACGGGCAGCAACTCGCGCCCGCGTGAGGTGAGTTCGTAGACGTAGGCCGCCCCGGGCGGCGGAAGCCGGCGGCGGGTGGACAGGCCGTCGCGTTCCATGTCCTTCAGCCGGGAGGCGAGGACGTCCGTGCTGACGCCGGGCAGGTCCGCGTGCAGGTCGGTGTAGCGGCGGGGGCCGGCGAGGAGTTCGCGGACGATCAGCAGCGTCCAGCGGTCGCCGACCGCGTCGAGGGCGCGGGCCGCGGAGCAGTACTGGTCGTAGCTTCGGCGAGGTGGCATGCGACGCAGTCTAGACATGTCGTTGGACTTTCCAAGCAGGTACTTGGTAAAACCAAGCAACACCAGATACCGGAGGGGCGCATGGAGTTCCGGCAGTCGAGCAAGCTCAGCGAGGTCTGTTACGAGATCCGCGGCCCGGTGATCGAGCACGCCAACGCCCTGGAGGAGGCGGGGCACAGCGTGCTGCGCCTGAACACCGGCAACCCGGCCCTCTTCGGCTTCGAGGCGCCGGAGGAGATCGTCCAGGACATGATCCGGATGCTGCCGCGGGCGCACGGCTACACCGACTCGCGCGGGGTGCTCTCCGCCCGCCGCGCGGTCGCCCAGCGCTACCAGACCCTGGGCCTGGAGGTCGACGTCGACGACGTGTTCCTCGGCAACGGCGTCTCCGAGCTGGTCTCCATGGCCGTGCAGGCGCTGCTGGAGGACGGCGACGAAGTGCTGATCCCCGCCCCGGACTTCCCCCTGTGGACGGCGGTGACGACCCTCGCCGGCGGCAAGGCCGTGCACTACCTGTGCGACGAGCGGGCCGACTGGTACCCGGACCTGGACGACATGGCGTCGAAGATCACCGACCGCACCCGGGCCGTCGTCCTCATCAACCCCAACAACCCGACGGGCGCGGTCTATCCGAAGGAGGTCGTCGAGGGCATCCTCGACCTGGCCCGGCGGCACGGACTGATGGTCTTCGCCGACGAGATCTACGACCAGATCCTGTACGACGACGCCGTGCACCACTCGGCCGCGGCGCTCGCCCCCGATCTGGTGGTCCTCACCTTCTGCGGACTGTCCAAGACGTACCGCGTGGCCGGCTTCCGCTCCGGCTGGCTGGTGGTCACCGGTCCCAGGCAGCACGCGAAGAACTACCTGGAGGGCCTGACGATGCTGGCCTCCATGCGGCTGTGCGCCAACGCCCCCGCGCAGTACGCCATCCAGGCGGCGCTGGGCGGCCGGCAGTCCATCCGGGAGCTGACCGCGCCCGGCGGCCGGCTGCACGAGCAGCGCGACGTGGCGTGGGAGAAGCTGAACGAGATCCCCGGCGTGTCGTGCGTGAAACCCAAGGGCGCGCTGTACGCCTTCCCGCGCCTGGACCCCAAGGTGCACCGCATCCACGACGACGAGAAGTTCGTCCTCGACCTGCTGCTGCGGGAGAAGATCCAGGTCGTCCAGGGCACCGGCTTCAACTGGCCGACGCCCGACCACTTCCGCATCCTCACACTGCCGCACGCGGACACCCTGGAGACGGCCATCGGACGGATCGCGCGCTTCCTGGGCGGCTACCGCCAGTAGCCCCCGCCGTGCGCATAGCCTGTGCCGCATGGGTGATCTCTTTCTGGTCCGGCACGGCGAGACCGAGTGGTCCCGCTCCGGTCGGCACACCGGTCTGACCGACGTCCCGCTCACCGAGCGCGGCCGTCAGGAGGCGCGCCGGCTGGCGCCGCTGATCCGCTCGCACCGGATCGGGGCCGCGTTCGTCAGCCCGTCGCAGCGGGCGCGGGAGACCGCCGAGCTGATCGGTCTGACCGAGGACGTGCAGATCGACGCGGATCTGCACGAGTGGGACTACGGCGCCTACGAGGGCGTCACGACCGTCGAGATCCACCGCACCCGGCCGGACTGGTTCCTGTTCACGGACGGGGTCGAGGCCGGGCCGCCGGAGCGTCCGGGCGAGTCCCCCGAGCAGGTCGGGGAGCGGGCCGACCGGATGCTGGCCAAGGCGCACGCCGCGCTCGCCAACACCGAGGGGTGCGTGGTCCTGGTGGCCCACGGGCACTTCCTGCGCGTGCTGACCGCCCGGTGGCTCGGGCTGCCGCCGTCGTCCGGGGCGCTGTTCCAGCTGGCGACGGGCACGGTGAGCCGGCTGGGCGCCGAGCACGCCCGGCCGGTCGTCGCGGCGTGGAATGTCAGACCCACGTCGTAGCCTTCCGGCAGACGGTCCCGCCAGGGCCGTCCGCACCGGGAAGGAGCACGCCGTGACCCGACCGCCGACCGCCGCGCAGCGGCGTGTCATCGACGCCGCCGATCCCGTCACCGGGCGGCTGAAGGGCACTCAGGCACAGCTCGCGGCGCTGGTGCGGCGCGGGCTGGCCTTCCGTCACCCCAGACCGCCGCACGACCACTTCCTCACGCCGGCGGGGCACCGCCTGCGCGAGACCCCGCCGCAGGCGCCCCCGCCCGCCGCGCCGCCCCCGCCCCAATCCTCCGGCGGCGTGTTCGCCGCCCGCGTCGGCGGCGAGGACGACCCCCCGCCGTCGGGCCCGGCCCGTACCCGCGAGGTGAACAGCGCCTGGCAGGGCCTGCTGGAGCTGCGCCGCATGACCAACCCCGACGGGGCCGTCGACCGGCCGTGCGGCTGGGAGCGCACGCATCTGGTGCGGGCCGCCGCGCTCGCCCTGGAGGCGGCCGGGCACCCTCCCGCCGGTCCCGGCGCCGACGGCTACCGCGTCCGCGCCACCCCGCAGCCGGACGCCGTCGCGGTGCACGGACCGGACGACGGATCGCTGCGAGCCTGTGCCGCGACCCTGGAGGAGGCCGGCTGGCAGGTCGGCGAGCACACCGATCCCCGCAGCAGGACGCGCTATCTGCTGGCTTCCCCGCGCCGGGTGTGAGCGGCGTGCCAGGATCAGTGCACAGGACACCGATTCTCGCCGAGAAACAGGGGAAGCCGTGAGCGAGCCGTTTTCCGTCCGGGTCACCGTGCGGGGTTACGAGACCGACGTACAGGGCCATCTGAACCAGGCCGTGTACCTCAACTACGCCGAGCACGCCCGCTGGTCGCTGCTCCAGGCCGCCGGCATCACCCAGGCGGGCCTGACCGGCACGGGCATCGGCCCGGTCGCTCTGGAGACGACGATCCGCTACCGGCGCGAACTCCTCGCCGGCGACGAGGTCGACGTGACGTGCGCCTTCGAGTGGGGCGACGGCAAGACGTTCCGCATCGAGCAGACCATCCGCAGGACGGACGGCACGGTCGCCGCCGAGGTGAGCGCGGTCGGCGGCCTGCTCGACCTCGCGGAGCGCCGCCTGGTGGCGGACCCGCGGGAGCGCTTCAGGAAGCTGGCGACGAAGCCGGAGCTGTTCGGTCTCTGACGGCTGCCGGGGATCGGACCGGGCCGCGGACACGGCGTGGGCGGACGCGGCGTACCGCACACGACGTACCCGCGCGCCCGCCGGACCCGAGTACGCCGTATCCGCACGCGGCGTACCCGGACACGGGGTACCCGCACCCGGCGGAAACCCGCTCAGTGCCCGGCGATCCCCGCCAGCCGCCGTGCCTCGGCGCGGGTCGAGCGGGCGATCGCCTCCTCGTCGACCGTCAACAGCCGGCCGTCGGCGACGATCTGGCGCCCGCCCACGAACGATGCGGTGACCGGGGCCGCCGCGCCGAGGACCAGCGCGGTCACCGGGTCGGCGATGGAGGCGTGGGCGAGGGTGTCCATCCGCCACAGCACCAGGTCGGCCAGCTTGCCGGGCTCCAGCGAGCCGATCTCGTGGGCCCGGCCGAGGACCTGGGCGCCGCCGTGGGTGCCGAGCCGCAGTGCCTGCCGGGCGGTCAGGGCCGCCTCGCGGTGCGGGCCGAGGCGGTTGACGAGCAGGGCGTTGCGCAGTTCGGTGTGGAGTTCGCCGGACTCGTTGGAGGCGGTGCCGTCGACGCCGAGGCCGACGGGGACGCCGGCGCGCAGCATGTCGGGGACGCGGGCGATGCCGGCGGCGAGGCGGGCGTTGGAGGAGGGGCAGTGGGCGACGCCGGTCCGCGTCCGGGCGAACGCGGCGATGTCGGAGTCGTTCATGTGGACGCAGTGGGCCATCCACACGTCCTCGCCGAGCCAGCCGGTGGACTCGAAGTAGTCGGTCGGGCCCATCCCGAACAGCTCGTGGCAGAACTTCTCCTCCTCCACCGTCTCCGAGCCGTGGGTGTGCAGCCGCACGCCGAGCCGGCGGGCCAGCTCCGCGCCCTCGCGCAGCAGTGCGGTGGAGACGGAGAAGGGCGAGCAGGGGGCCACGGCGACCTGGGTCATGGCCCCGAAGGAGGCGTCGTGGTGGGCGCCTACCGTCTCCTCGGTGGCGGCCAGCGCGCCCTCCAGGGTCTCGACGGCGAAGTCCGGGGGCAGGCCGCCGTCCTTCTCGCCGCGGTCCATGGAGCCGCGGGCGAAGGTGAGGCGGACTCCCGTCTCGCGGGCGGCGCGGATGATCGCGCCGGACAGGTCGCCGGTGCCGCGCGGGAAGACGTAGTGGTGGTCCATGGCGGTGGTGACGCCGCCGCGGGCCATCATCGCGAGCGAGCCCTGGGCCGCCGCGTACACCATCGGCTCGTCGATGCGCGCCCAGGTCGGGTAGAGGGCGACGAGCCAGTCGAAGAGGTTGTGGTCGGTGGCCAGGCCGCGGGTGATCCACTGGTAGAAGTGGTGGTGGGTGTTGACCAGGCCGGGGGTGGCGAGGTGGCCCGAGGCGTCGATGCGCCGCGTCACGTTCCGCAGGTCGCGGGGGGCCGGGCCGGGGCCGAGCGTCTCGACGCGGTCGCCGGCGAGGACCAGATGGCCGCGGGCGTGCTCGGTGTCGTGGGCGTCGACGGTGGCGATCGCGCAGTTCTCGATGACAGTGCGCTGCGGTGGCGCGGAGGCGGAGGGTGCTGCCATGGTCGTCCTTTTCGCTCTGGGGCTTCGGCGGATCCCTCGGGACGTGGGGAGGAACGTCTCAGAGATGGGTGAGGTCCACCGGAATCCGCGCCTGGCAGCCGTCGCGCAGGACGGTCGCCTCGATCAGCCCGTAGGGGCGGTCGGCGGCGAAGTACACCTCGTTGTCGTTCGTCAGCCCGAACGGCTCCAGGTCCACCAGGAAGTGGTGCTTGTTCGGCAGGGAGAAGCGGACCTCGTCGATCTCGTCCCGGTTGTCGATGATCCGCGCGCCCATCCGGTACAGCGTCTGCTGGAGCGAGAGCGAGTACGTCTCGGCGAAGGCCTCCAACAGGTGCCGCCTGGTCCGCGCGTACGACTCGTCCCAGTCGGGCGCCTGTTGGGCGTCGTCGGTCCAGTTGAACCGCCAGCGGCCGGTGACCTGGGTGGCCAGGATGCGGTCGTGGGCCTCCGGGAGGGTCGTGTACTCGTCCTTGGCGTAGCCCCGGAACTCGGAGTCGGTCGAGTTCATCACGACCAGGTCCTTCAGTCCGGAGATCACCTCCCACGACGAGCCGTCGAAGGTGATCCGGGTCAGGCGGGTCTCCTTGCCGCCGCGGACGAACGAGTGCTTCTTCCCGCCGGTGGCGGGGGTCTCGATCCGCTCCCAGGCGTACTCCTCGATGCGGATCCGGGCGCGGTGGATAGGCTCCTGGGAGGTGACGAAGTGGCGGGCGAGGTGGATGCCGAACTGCTCGGCGGACTCGATGCCGTGCTCCTTGGCGAACGCGTACACCGTGTTCTTCATGGTGTCGGTCGGCAGGACGTTGGCGTTGGAGCCGGTGTAGTGGACCTCGTCCATGTCGCCGCTGAGCGACACGGAGACGTTCAGGTCCTTGATGTGGTGGACGGCGCCGTCCCGCGTGATCTTGACGACTCGGTTCTCGGCCTTGCCGTACTGGTTCTGGGCCAGGATCGTGGGCATTCTCTAGCTAGCTCCCTCGGTATACGGAGTAGCCGAACGGGTTGAGCAGCAGCGGCACGTGATAGTGCTCGCCCGGCTGGACGGCGAACGTGATCGCCACCTCGGGGAAGAACACGGCACGGCCGCCGTCCCGGTTCGCGGGGGCGTCGTGCCGCGCCCCGGCTCGTTTCTTCTCGAAGTAGGGCTCGACCGCGAAGTCGAGCCGCACCTGGGTGGTTCCCTCCGGCAGGGCCGGCAGGTCCGTGCACCGTCCGTCCGCGTCGGTGGTGGATCCGCCGAGCGCCGTCCAGTCCGCGTCCCGCCCCGGGCGGGCGGCGAGGTGGACGGCGACGCCCTCGGCGGGGCGGCCGGCGCTGGTGTCCAGGATGTGCGTGGACACGGAGGCGGGGGTGGCCAAGTTGCTGGTGTTCATGGTCGGGCGTCCTCGACGAGTCGGGCCAGGCGGATGCGGTTGATCCTGCCCAGTTCGGTGCGGACGATCTCGCGTTCCCGCTCCGGCGTGTTGCCGAGCCGTTCCCTGGCCGCGTCCCGCATCTCCTCGGCGGTGCGGCCGGTGGCGCAGATCAGGAAGACATGGCCGAACTTCTCCTGGTAGGCCAGGTTCAGTTCCAGCATCTGCTCCCTCAGCTCCGCGGAGGCGCCGGCCATGCCGCGCTGTTCGCGGGCCGAGGCCGGGTCGCCGGGCGTGGGGCGGCCGATCGGCGGGTGCCCGGCCATCGCCTCCGCGAGGTCCCCGTCGGTCAGCGCGGCCGTGGCGGCGTCGCCGGCGGCGTAGAGGTCCTGGGGTGTGGCGTAGGGGCGGGCGGCCAGCAGCCGCCGCGCCCAGGCAGCGGCGGCGCAGACCTCGTGGAGCGCGGCGAGGGCCGCGCGCTCCTCCAGGTCGTTGAGCCGGGCCAGGCCCGGCGGCATGGGGGTGGACGTCACGGAAGCCTCCGTGGCCGCGAACGGCCGTCGTGCTGAACGGGCGTGCCGACAGCTAACGCCCTCCGCACAGAGGAGGTCAACAGTTTGTTGAAAATTCGGCGTTACGCCGGCCGGACGGGTGACGGCCGACGCCCGGGGCTCAGGCGCCCTTCTCCCGGTTGAGGTAGTTGTAGACCGTGAAGCGGCTGACCCCGAGCGCGCTCGCCACGGTCTCCACACCGTGCCGCACCGAGAAGGCGCCGCGCGCCTCCAGCACCCGTACGACCTCCTGCTTGGCCTTGCGGTCCAGCTCGGCCAGCGGTTTGCCGCGCTTGCGCTCCATGGCGGCGAGGATGTGATCGAGGGAGTCGGCCAGCTGCGGCAGCCGTACGGCGACGACGTCGACGCCCTCCCAGGCGAGCACGACGTCGTCGGGCCCGGCTTCGTCGGGTGGGAGCATCTCCCCGCCCATGGCGTCGACCAGGGGTTTCACCGCCGCGACGAACGGCTCGTCGCCGGCGCCGGTCACTCGGCCTCTCCGACCACGTTGACCTGGAACGAGATCCGCGTCGCCCCGGCTTCGAGGGTCCTGCGCAACAGGGCGTCCACGGCGCCGAGCACCGCGTCGGCGCCTCCTTCGACGGTGTTCCCGAACGGCCCGACGTCCACCGCGTCCAGCTCGGCCGCGCCGATGACCTCACGGGCGACCAGGGCGTGCGGGGGCGCCTCGTCGAGATCGAAGGGCTCGGTCGTGAATTCCACTCTGAGTCGCACCCGCTCAACCTAACGCCCGGTTCCGGACGCGCACGACCCCTGGCGGGTCCTCCCCGGCTACACCAGCGGTCGTAGCCGGCGTACGGCACCCTCAAATGAACCTCTGAACCGGTGTCGTGAGGCTTCAGGCAGCCCCCCGAGCGGGCACATCCTGGTCATGCGGGGCCCGCCGGCACGGGGGCGGCGGGCCCCGCGCACGGGGGTGACGCCATGGACGACGGGCCGGCGATCCGGCTGCGGCCGCACGAGATCGCACTGCTGCGGGGCGGGCCGCGCGCCGCCGTCACCGTCGCCGTGGTGGCCCTGCACCTGAAGGGCATGATGGTGGCCGGCCCGGCGGGCTTCCTCCACCCGCCCGTCTCGGACGCCGTGGAGCTCCCGCCGCTGGAAGCCGCGGTCCATGCCTCGCTCGAACAACAGCCCTGTACCTTGCGCGAGTTGGCGAAGCGCCCGGACGTCCGCCTGGCCGTCGCCCTGATGCGCGTCCCGCTCGCGGAGGCCGGGCTGCTGCGCTACCCGTTCCTCGGCCCCACCCGCACCGCCCGCCTCCGGCTGCGCGACCTGCGGCGGGGGCTGCCCGTGCCGCGGAGCGGGCGAGGGCTGACCGATCATGCCAAACTGCTCGCCGTGGCCTTGCACGGCGAGGCCGGACTGCGTGCGGTCGTCCCGCGCTTCGCGCTGCGCGCCGGGCTCATCCGCCGGGTGGAGGGCGCCGACCGAGGGCTGCTCAGGCACACGGGCCGCAACCCGTACTCCGGGGGCGGGGACGCCGGCGACTGACGGCGCCCGCCGCCCACGGCGACCGACGGCCGCTCCATGACGCCGGCACGCCCTGCGGCACGGTGCTGAGCATCGCGGTCGCGCGGCGGGGGACGGCGTCCGGTCCCGAGGGAAGCGCCGCCCGCGTGCTCACCGCGCTCGACGCGGTCATCGCCGCCGCGGCGCATCTGCACCGGCCCGGCCACCGGGACATCCGCCGCGCCGAGGGGCACCGGCCCGCCGACGCCGGGCTCACCGCGCCGGGTCTGCCGGCCGGGGTGGAGCCGCCGGCCGAGCCGGTGACGGAGCGGGACGTGGAGTGCCTGTGGCCGGCGGCGACGGCGCGGGCGGAGGCCTGCGTGTGTTTCTCGGTCGCCGGCCATACCGACGCTGCCCGCGTCCGCGCCGACGCCCCGGGCGTCCCGCTGTTCGTCCTCGGCCCCACGGGCGCCGCCCTGCCGGTGAACGGCCTCGCCGAGCGGCCGCCCGCCGACGGCGCCTGACCACCCGGACGCACGACAGCGCCGGCTTCCCGAGGTGCGGAAGCCGGCGCTGCCCGGTACGACTACGGATTGCCGCAGTGCGACCACGAGTTGACGCGTTCGACTACGGGTTGACGCAGTCGATCGTGCCGGCCGGGAAGTTGTTACCGGTCGACGTGGCCGTGAAGCCGAAGGTGGTGCTGCCTTCCGGTGCGATGGTCCGGTTGTGGTCGACGTTCTTGACCGTGACCGTTCCGTCCGAGGCGGTGCTCAGCGAGCCGTTCCAGACACTGCTGATCTTTGTGCCCGTGCCCGGCTTCCACGCCACGGCCCAGCCGTTGCGTGCCGTCGTGCTGTGGTTCATGACCTGGACGGAGCCCTGGAAACCGCCGTTCCAGGAGTTGGTCACGTTGTAGACGGCCATGCACCCGGTGTGCGGGTCCGGCGTCGGGTCCGGGGTGGGGTCCGGGGTGGGAGTGGTCGGGTCCGGGGTCGGGGTCGGAGTGCTGCCCGAGCCGCGGATGCCGGTGACCTCGCCGTTGCCGCCGTCGAAGACGATGTCGGAGCAGGAGAAGAAGTTCTCCTGGCTGTCCGACCGCACCCACTGGATGAACATCATGGCGTTGCCCGAGCGACCCGAGGGCAGCGTCAGGTCCCAGTAGTAGTGGCCGCCGTCCGAGCCGACCGAGCCGGACTGGGGCGGGTTGGTGACGGTCTGGATCAGCTCCAGGTCACCCCAGCCCAGCGGGGAGGTCGGCGAGTAACCGGGCTTGGAGATGTACACCTTGAACGAGCCCGGGTGCGCGGCCCAGTTGCTGTGCCGGATCCGGATCGTCTTGCCGGCGGTCAGGTGCGTCTTCGGCCAGTCCGCGCGAGCGGCGTTGTACCCGGTGAAGTTGTACGGCGACCGGTCGCCGGCGCTGCACAGCTTGCCGTCCGGCACGTAACCCGGGCCGCGCCCGCCCGCGTTGGAGTCGAGCACCGCGAACCAGTTGTACAGCGAGGTCGCGCCGCTCTCGGCGAGGGCGGCCTTGCACGCCGGGTTGGTCGGGTCCATGGACCCGGTGGTGGTCTTGGCGTCCAGGTAGCAGAGGTAGGTCCGCGAGCCGGGCATCATCGTCACGCCGTGCGCCTGCGCGTTGCCCTGGCCCAGCAGGGCCAGACCGATGCCGCCGAGCAGCGTCGCGAAGACCGCCGCCAGCGATATCAGTCTCTTCTTGGGTCGAGCCATTGTGGTGTCTCCTGTGCTGTGTGGGGCTTTGGGCTTTCCTGCCGGGTGTTACCTGTCTCCTTGCGGCTCACAGTCGGTCGTGTCCGTCGGTTGTTGGAGCCCCCGCCCGTCCGGGGAGGACTCCTCCGGACGGGCGGGGGGATCTGGGGAGGGCGGGTGCGGATCAGGCGGGCGGAGCGCCCCAGGCGAGCGTGGTGCCCAGGTAGGCGGGGATCGCCGGGGCGTCGGCGTAGGCCGTGGCGGTCGTACGGCTGTAGTCGTTGGCCTCGTTGAAGGCCGACCAGTCGGACTTGGCCATGCGCAGCTGGATGTCGCCGCTGTCCCGCCCGGCGGCGAGCGAGCCGGCGGAGAACCCGACCTCGAGGTAGGCGTCCGCGCCGGCCACCGGCGTGCTCAGCGGGACGACCCGGAGCTTGACGTTGGCGCACCCGACGGCCGCGTAGTCGCAGAAGGCGCGGACGTCGGTCGAACCGCCGTCACGGGTGAAGTAGTAGCGGGCCGTCACCTTGGTCAGGTCCAGCGCGGCGGTGCCGGTGTTGGCGATGCGCAGGCCGGGACGGATCGCGTTGTCGGTGGCGGAGGCGTCGTTGTTCTTGTAGCGGACCGCGACGCCGCCCGTCGGGTCGGGACCGCCGCCGCCCGCCTCGGTGGTGACGCTCAGCGCGGCGGAGGCCGCGGAGACGTTGCCCGCGGCGTCCCGGGCGCGGACGGTGTAGCTGTAGGCGGTGGAGGCGGTCAGGCCGGTGTCCGTGTACGTGGTGCCGCTGACCGGCGTCGTGTTGACCTTGGTGCCGTTGCGGTAGACGTCGTAGCCGCTCACGCCGCGGTCGTCGGTGGAGGCGGTCCAGGAGAGCGAGACGCTGGTCGCCGTCTTCGCGGTGGCGGTCAGGCCGGTCGGCGCGGTCGGGGCGGTGGTGTCGTCGCCGGGGCCGCCGCCGCCGTCGGTGGGCACGGCCGGGTTGGCGTTGCGGACCAGCATCGAGAACTGGTTGTGGAACCAGTGCCCGGCCAGCGGCGCGTCGGGCATGGCGCCCGTCTTGCTGTTACCGGCGCTGGGCGCGGTGTAGTCCGGGTCGCACATCGGGTCCTGGCGCTTGCCCTCGTTGTTCGGGATGTCCTCGCTCGCACCGTCGGACTCCCCCGGCGGCTTGACCCACAGGAAGGCGTCGAGGTGCGTGTAGCCGGCCGGGGCGGCCTGCGGGGGCTGGCCGATGCCGGCGCCGTTCACGTTGCACCACAGACCCCGGTGCGCACGCCGGTCGACCTTGGACTCGGCGACGTAGGTGTCGACGTTGGTGCTGGTCGACTCGGCGGTGGGCCGGCCGGCGCCGCCCCATCCGTTGCGGGAGGTGTCGATCACCATGCCGGTGTTGGCGGACCAGCCCTGCGCGACCAGCGCGCGGTGCACGTTCCTGGTGAAGTCGGCCTCGTCGAAGTTGGGGTTCCACTCGTAGTACTTGCCGCCCTTGACCATGGTGCCGCCGACCGTCTTGTCGGGGTTGGTCAGGAAGGGCTCGTCGAGCGGCGTGTAGTTGGAGACGTTGGTGATCAGGCCGTCGACGCTGTTGGTGCCGGCGATGGTGCCCTTGGCGACGTCCGTGTACAGCTGCACGGTCTGGGTGAGGTTGTTCTCCCAGCCGAGCCAGCCGGAGTGGGCGAAGTCCAGGTACGTGTAGACGTTCGGGATCGCGTGCAGCTTGTCCAGGGCGTACTGGACGGCCTTGACGTACAGGCCGCTGCTCTTGGCCTGGGCGCACTCCGGGTCGGAGAGGTTGGTGACCAGGTTGGGCAGGCCGTCCGGCTCGATCACCGTGGTGATGCGGATGTCCTGGTACTTGGGGTTCTTGAAGACGTTCGCGATGACGTCGATGTACTCGGTCTTGTAGCGGTCGAGACCGGCCTGGGTGAGGGGCAGTTCACCGTTGGACGCCAGGGCCGCGCAGTCGCGGCCGGGCAGGTCGTAGACCACGATGGTGGCGGTGATCGGCTGCCCGGGCTTCTTCTGCGCGAGGGCCAGGTCGAGGTGGTCGGCCAGGCTCTTGCGGTTGTCGTTGTTGGCGCCGCCGTGGATGGCGGCGATCCGGTCCAGCCAGACGGCCGTGGGGTAGTTCTTGACCGTCTCCATCTTCGCTTTGAGGGTGGCGTCGGTGGTCTGCGCGATGGAGGTGTTCACCCGGGTCGCGTAGTCGGGGTTCACGTAGAACGTGGCCCCGGCGAACGGGTTGTCGACGTGTGCCTCCGCCGCTGCCGCGGGCTGCCCCGCGACCTGTCCGGCGACCCCCAGGAGCAGGGTCGCCAGCGCGGTGGCCAGGACCGCCGGGCGTCGTCGACGCGACAGGCGCGGGCGCGCGGAGGCGGATCTGGTCGGGTCGGTCATCGTGCTCTCCTCGGTTGTACGGGTGCGGGTGGTGCGGTCGTACGTCAGGAGGTGCGGTCGTACGTCTGTGAGTGCGCGTGCATCGGCCGGCGCGGTCGTGCGGGTGTGAGCCGCGCTCGTGCGCCGGCCGGCGCCGTCGTACGTCAGGTGCCGGTGCACTGCGGGGCCGGCGTGCCCGCCGAGCCGTTCGCGGTGAAGCCGAACGTGGTGGAGGCGCCGGGTGACAGGGCGCCGTTGTGGGCGGCGTTGCGGACGGTGGCGCGCCCGGAGGCGACGGTCAGCGTGCCGTTCCAGAGGTTGTTGATGGTGGAACCGCCCAGGTCCCAGGCGACGCTCCAGCCGGTGAGCGGGCCGGTGCCGGTGTTCTTGACGGTGACCTCGGCCTGGTAGCCGCCGTTCCAGGCGGAGGCGACCTTGAACTGCGCGGTGCACGCCTTGGGCGCGGGCTCCGGGTCCGGGTCGGGCTCGGGGTCCGGGTCGGGGTTGGCGCCGTAGGTCAGTCCGTGTCCGAAGGGGAACAGCGGGGTCTTGCCGTCGCCGTCGTTGATCGGCTGCTGGGAGGCGCTGCGCATCCACGTCATGGGCAGCTTGCCGGTCGGGGCGTGGTCGCCGAAGAGCACGTCGGAGACGCCGTTGCCCTCGGTGCCGGGCAGCCAGGCCGCCAGCAGGGCCTTCCAGTCGGGCAGTTGGGCGGCGATGTCCAGCGGCCGGCCGGAGACCAGGACCACGACCACGGGCACGCCGCTAGCCTTGAGCCGGGCCAGGGTGCTCAGGTCCTCCTGGTCCAGGCCCATGCCGTTCGGCCGGTCGCCGCGCATCTCGGCGTACGGCGTCTCCCCGATCACCGCGACGGCGGCGGTGTAGCTGCCGTCGATGCCGTTGCCGTACCGGTCGTAGGTGATCCGCGAGGGGTCGGTGGCCGCGGCGCGGATGCCCTGGAGGATGGTGGTGCCGTCGGTGACGGGGCCGCTGCGGCCCTGCCAGCCCACGGTCCAGCCGCCGCTCTGGTTGCCGATGTCGTCGGCGGACTTGCCGGCGACGAACAGCTTGGCGTTCTTTGCCAGCGGCAGGACGCCGCCGTCGTTCTTCAGCAGCACCTGCGACTCGCGCACGGCCTCCCGGGCGAGCGACCGGTGCGCGGCGGAGCCGACGGTGGAGGTGTAGGAGCGGTCCGTCAACGGCCGTTCGAACAGGCCGAGCTGGAACTTCTTGGTGAGGATGCGCCGGTTGGCGTCGTCGACGCGGGCCTGGGTGATCCGCCCGGCGTTCACCTCGCCGCGCAGCAGGGTGAGGAACTTCTTGTAGTCGTGCGGGATCATCACCATGTCGACGCCCGCGTTGACGGCCGTGGTGATCTCGGCGCCCGTGAAGCCGGTCTGCCCGTCGAGCTGGTCGACCGCGGCCCAGTCGGACACGACGAACCCGGTGAAGCCCAGTTCGCCCTTGAGCACGTCCGTGACCAGGTACTTGTGGGCGTGCGACCGGACGCCGTTCCAGCTGCTGTACGACAGCATCACGGACCCCACGCCGCGGCGCACCGCCTCCCGGAAGGGGGGCAGGTGGATGGCGCGCAGCTCGGCCTCGGTGAGCTGGGTGTTGCCCTGGTCGACGCCGCCGGTGGTGCCGCCGTCGCCGATGTAGTGCTTGGCGGTGGCGAGCACCGAGGCCGGGTCGGCGCCGAGGGTGCTCCCCTGCAGGCCGGTGACGAACGTGGCCATGGAGGTGGGCAGTTCGGGCTTCTCGCCGAAGGACTCGTAGGTGCGGCCCCAGCGGTCGTCGCGGGCCACGCACAGGCAGGGCGCGAAGTCCCAGTCCATGCCGGTGCCGGCCATCTCCAGGGCGACCGCGCGGCCGATGCGCTGCACCAGCTCCGGGTCGCGGGTGGCGCCGAGTCCGATGTTGTGCGGGAAGATCGTGGCGCCGCGCACCGCGTTGTGTCCGTGCACCGCGTCGATGCCGTAGATCATCGGGATGCCGAGCGGCGTGCCGAGGGCGGTGCGCTGCAGGGAGTCGTAGGTGTCGGCCCAGGTCTGCGCGTTGTTGGGGCTGACCGTGGAGTCGCCGCCGGAGAGCACCGAGCCGATGCGGTAGGTCGCGAGGTCCGACTGCGGGACCAGGGCGTCCTTCTCGACCTGGGTCATCTGCCCGAGCTTGTCGTCGAGGGACATGCGCGACATCAGGTCGGCGACGCGGTCCGCGACGGGCAGCGACGGGTCCTGGTACGGCAGCGCGGCGGCGGACGCCCGCTGTTCGGCGGGCGGCGCGGCGGCGGTCAGGCCGGTGACGCCGAGGACGGCGGCGCACAGCGCGGCGACGACCGCGCGGCGGCGGGGTGGGGCGGTGCTCGGGCTCATGAGCGGGGCCTTTCCGGGTGCGGCCGGAGGTGCTGGGGAGCGCGGGGGAGGTGTTCCGGGGCCCGCCCCCCTGTCGGCGCAGGGAGAAGAGGGGGCGGGTCCCGGAACGTGCGGGTGCGGTGGTGCCGGTCAGATCACGAGCAGGGGGTGCCGTTGAGGCTGAACCCGCTCGGCTGGGCGAACGAACCGCTGTAGGTGCCCTGGAAGCCGAACGACTGGCTGGCGCCGGCCGCGATCCGGGCGTTGTGGGCGACCGGGGTCGCCGTCACCGCGCCGGAGGACGGCGAGACGGTCGCGTTCCAGGCGCTGGTGATCCGCTGTCCGGAGGGCAGGGTGAAGGTGAGCTTCCAGTTGTCGACGGCGGTCGTACCGGTGTTGGCGACGGTGACGTTGGCGGTGAAGCCGCCCGACCAGACGCTGGTGCCGTAGGTCACCTTGCAGGCCGTCGTCGGGTTCGGCTCCTCACCGGGGCCGCCGGGGTCGCCGAGGTTCACGGACGACGAGAAGGAGTTCACCGCGAGCCCGGCGCCGTTCTGCCACGGCTCGAAGCCGGCCTGGACGCTCGTCAGGTACCAGTTGTTCTGGGCCATTCCGCGGCGGACGGTCTCGTCCACGAAGTCCATGACGTCGAAGCTCCAGCTGGCGATCGCCGAGGGGGCGACGAAGGAGATGACGTCGTTGGAGCCGTTGCTGCCGGTCCACACCTGCCAGGTGCGCCCGCCGACGGTGGCGGTGCCCACCTGGGAGCCGATCGGCTGGATCGAACCGACCTTGTTGAACCAGATCATGATCTCGGTCCGGTTCACCCCGTCCTTCTTGGGGGTCGGGTCGAGCCAGATGTCGTACGAGGCGTTGTAGACGGCGTTGCTGACGTAGCCGTACGAGATGCTGCTGGGCGCGCTGGCGATGTTGCTGACCTGCGCCGGCAGGTTGGTGCCCGGCGAACAGTTGGTGTAGTGGCAGCCGTTGAAGATGGAGGGGTACGACTTCGGGGCGCCGTTGGTGGGCACGGAGCCGTCGGCCGTGGTGAGCCGGAAGCCCGTGTCGGTGGCGGTGACGCACTGGGTGGCGGTGGTGCCCCAGCGGTTGTTCTGGACGACGTAACGGCCCTGGATCGTGGTCGACCCGAACTGGTCGCAGATCAGGGTGTCGGCCTGGGCCGCCGGCGCGGCGGTCATGAGGGCCGCGACGGTGGCGAGAGCGGTGAGGAGCGCGCCGAGCAGGGCGCGTGCCGTGCGGGGGAGGTGCGGTGTCGGTCGCATGCGGGGGGCCTCTCAAGAGGGACAACCGGAACGGGTGACAGAAAAATCGGGAGCGCTCCCAACTCCCCACTGATGGGAGCGCTCCCACCCACTGGTTCGGAGAGGACTGTAGGAGCGTCCTCAGCCCCCTGACAACCCATCGGAACCGAATGTGTCGAACTGATTTCGAAGCGGCTGGTCAAGGGGGGTAAGGGCTTCAAGATCCTGAACTCCTGGCATATGCCAAGGAGTTGGGAGCGCTCCCGAAAGTTTCGTCAGGTGCAATGACGGCCGTTGAGCGTGACGTTCGAGGGCGCGCCGGCGGAGCTTCCGCTCGCCTGGAAGCCGAACGTTGTCGAACCGCCCGCCGAAAGCGTCGCGTTGTGCCCGGCGTTGGAGGCGGTCACCTCCGTCCCGGACTGGGTGACGGTGGCGTTCCACGCGTTGGTGATCCGCTCGCCGCCCTTGAAGGTGAAGCCGAGCTTCCACCCCTGGATCGCCGTCGACCCGGTGTTGCGTACCCGCACCTCGGCCGTGAAACCTCCGTTCCACGACGACCCGACGGTGTACGCCACCTCGCACGACCCCGCCGGGCTCGGCGTGGGCGTCGGATCCGGGGTGGGCGTCGGAGTCGGGTCCGGGGTCGGGGTGGGCGTCGGGTCCGGGGTGCTGCCGTCGGGGAGGCTGCCCCACTGCCGCTCGGAACCCTCCAGCAGGACGATGTTCGGCGCGTCCGCCGGCGTGGTGCCCGGCGTGGTCGGAACGCCCCGGTAGGACCAGTCGTTGGACGGATCCCAGGCCCCCGTCGAACTGATCCGGAACTGCACCTCCTTGCGGTACGCCGACTGCCCCGCGGGCGCGATCACCGTCTGCGAGCAGTCCACGGTGACGTAGTACACGCTGCCCCGGTACTGGGTCGGTCCGGAGGCGGGCCCGCACTGGTTGTAGTTGGTCGTGACGCTGATCTGGCCCGGGCTCACGCCCGGTTCCAGGGTGAAGTAGTAGCGCAGCGAGGCGTCGTTCAGCGCACGCGCCGGCCAGGCCGACTTGTTGACCAGATACGCCTTGATCTCCGTGAAGCCGTTCCCGACGGCGTTCACGGACGCCTGCACGGACATCTCCGGGCCGTCGGGCCGCTCGGGCTTGGGGAAGTCCGCCAGCGGCGTGCCGCCGTACTCGGCGTAGAGGCGGGCGAGCGCCCCGGTGAAGGCGGCGTTGTAGTCGGTGGCGACCTCGTTGTTGACGTAGTTCTGCCGGTCGTCGGTGTAGGCGTCGTCCGGGGCGCTCGGTCCGCCGACGAGGGCGCCGTAGAGGGTGTGCCGGCTTTCGGCGGGGCTGGTGATCTGGTCGGTCCACGAGCCGTGGGCGGTGCGGTGGTGCGGCTTGGTCGGCGGGTTGGCGCCGAAGCCGACGACGTAGCTGGACTTGCGCGGATTGTCGCCGAGCGCGTAGTTGATCTGCCGTACGGCGAAGTCGTGGTAGCGGGTCTTGCGTTCGGGGTCGCCGGTGAGCCAGTCGGAGTAGACCAGTGCGGCGAAGGCGGTGTTGGCGGCGTACCGCAGGGAGCCCCAGCTGTCGAGCACGGCCTGGCCGCCCGGCGAGTAGCGCACCCGGTTGCCGTTCACCCCGGTGGTCCACCAGTCCAGCCACCGGTTGGCGTCGTCGATGTAGCGCTGCTTGCCCGTGAGCTGGGCGAGCAGGACGTAGGCGCCGTAGGAACTGTCGTCCCAGGACAGGGTCCACCGGTAGGAACGGGTGGACGTCTGCGGCTCGGTGGACAGATCGTCGTAGTACTTCTCGGCCTTGGCGAGATAGGCCGGGTCACCGGTCGCCTTGTGGAGCCAGATCGCGCCCCACACGAGTTCGTCCCGGTAGCCGCTCCAGGAGTTGTAGTAGCTCTGCGCGTCGGTGATGCAGTCGCTGTACTCGCCGCGGTAGGTGTCGGCGAAGGTGTACAGCTGCTTGGCGTGCGTCAGCAGCTTGTCCGCGTAGGCCGCGTCACTGTCGGCGAACACCATGGAGGAGGCCGCCATCGCCGCCGCGGTCTGCCCGGCGAGGTCGGTGCCGGGGCAGGAGGCGTCGATCTTGTAGGCGGGCCGGTCCATCGGCATCACCTCGGCCGGCCCCCACCAGGCGTGGTCCCGGCCGCCGTGACCGACCTGCCCGTAAAGGACGTTGGGCGAGGGGTGGGCCTTGATGAAGTAGTCGTTGACGAACCGCAGGTTGTTCTTGAGATACGTCCACTGCCCCGCGGAGGTGTAGGCGGCCCGCTCCTCCAGACCTCCCCAGGCCAGCACGGTCGCCGAATAGGCCATCGGAAGGCCGAACTTGACGTGGTCCCCGGCGTCGAACCAGCCACCGGTCAGATCCAGGCCGACGTCCTTGCCGTCGTTCAGCGCGGAGTCGCCGCGCCAGGAGACGCGGTTGGTGTCCGGGAGTTCGCCGGACTGCTGGGCCTCGTAGAAGAGGAGCGACTTCTGCAGGGCCTCGCCGTAGTTGAACGCCGGCGCGGCGGCCGACGGGGAGGCTGCGGCGAGCGGAAGCAGCAGCCCGGCGGTGACGACGGCCGCGAGGGCGGCGACGGGGCCGGGGCGGGGGCGGCGACGGGGGGAGGTGGGGGTGGGCGCGGGGGTGCGGGGCTGCTGCCGTCTTGTGAGGGGTTTCAGCAGTCCGAGCAGGTGGGGGCGCAACGGATCGTCCTTTCCGTACGGCCGTGCGGAGGAGGGATCGGGTCGTGCCGTGCTGGGGAGCGAAGGCCCGGCGCGGGTCCGGCCGGCCGGTGGCTGGAGCATGGCCGACCTTGCGCTGGGCATACGCGTGCGGGAGCCCGTGGGAGCGCTCCCACTTGCATGAAGCCAGCCCCGTAGCGGGCTGTCAAGGGATGGGAAAGTCTGGATCACGACTTTCGGTGGAGGGTGGGCGGAGCGGTGGGCGGGAGGTGGTGCGGGCGAAGCCATGACTCCCCGGCGGTGTCATGACTCCCGGCCGTGTCATCGCTCCCCGGCCGTCGACCCGTCGACGGCCGGGGAGGACTGCCGGGAGGGTCCGGGGAGCAGTGACGACTGCCGGCGCGGCGACAACGACCCCTCGCCCGGCGGCGAGCACACGCAAACCGGCCGCCGACGCATCACTGAAGCGACGACGGCGGTGGGAGGGAACGACGACGCGGACCGGCGATGATGGGGAGAAGCCCACTGGCCGAGAAGGCGAAAGGCGCGCCCTGAGAACGAGACGCGCACGACGCGCACTGAGAAGGTGATGGCGCGTGCTGGAGGCGAACGAAGATCGCAGGCGAACGGCCGGCACTGGAGTCCGGAATGATGAGTCCGGAGTGACATGACCCGGGGTGGGTGGACCCACTCCTCGCCACTCTCAACGTATAGCGCACTGGGGGGCTTGCGGCAAGGCCCCCGTTCTGCCGCAGAATCGCAGGCCCAGGCCGCGTGCCGCCGGACTTCGCGCGCGCGGCCGCTGATCGGAGCTGATGCCATGACCCCCCTGACCACCAGTGCCTTCGACCTGCCCGAGCGCCTCTCGGCCAAGGCCGCCCCGGAGCTGATCGCCGGTGACGAGCGGCACTTCGCGGCCATCGCGGAGAGCCTGGAGCGAACGATCTCCGAACTCGACGAGCAGCTCGCCGCCGAACGCCGGGCCCCCGGCGGCGTGGGCCGGGCGGCGATGGACCGGGACGCGGAGATCCACCGGTTGACGGCCCGCCTGCGGGCACTGCGGCGCTTCGGCCTCGACCTGTGCCTGGGCCACATGGTCTTCGCGGACGACCCCGAGCCCGTCTACGTCGGCCGCCTCGGCCTCACCGACAGCACGGGCCGCCGGCTGCTGATCGACTGGCGCTCCCCCGCGGCCGAGCCGTTCTTCGCGGCGACCCACGCCAACCCCATGGGGCTGGCGAGCCGCCGCAGATACCGCTGGACCCGGGGCCGGATCAGCGACTACTGGGACGAGGTGTTCACCGCGGAAGGACTGGAGCGGCGGGCGGCGCTGGACGACCAGTCGGCGTTCATCGCGAGTCTGGGCGACAACCGGTCGTCGCGGATGCGGGACGTGCTCGCCACGATCCAGGCCGACCAGGACGCGATCATCCGGGCCGGTTCGCGCGGCGCGCTGGTCGTGGACGGCGGTCCGGGCACGGGCAAGACGGTGGTCGCGCTGCACCGCTCGGCGTATCTGCTCTACTCCGACCCGCGCTTCGGGCACCGCAGGGGCGGCGTGCTGTTCGTCGGCCCGAGCGGCCCCTATCTGGCCTACGTCGCCGATGTGCTGCCCAGCCTCGGCGAGGAGGGCGTACGGACGTGCACGCTGCGGGACCTGGTCCCCGAGGGCGCGGCGGCGGCGCCCGAGAAGGACCCCGAGGTGGCCCGGCTGAAGTCGTCCGCCGGCATGGTGAAGGCGATCGAGAAGGCCGTCCGGTTCTACGAGACCCCGCCCACCGACACCCTGACGGTCACGACTCCCTGGGGCGAGGCAGTGCTGACCGCCGACGACTGGGCCGAGGCCTTCGAGGCGGCGGAGTCGGGTGCTGCGCACAACGAGGCACGGGAGCTGATCCGGCAGGAGCTGGTCACGATCCTGCTGGACAAGCTGGGCGAGGAGGTGCCGCCGGACCAGTTCCGGAAGTTCCTGGCCCGCGACGCGGAGCTGACCGGCGCGCTGAACAACGCCTGGCCGCTGATCGACCCGCTCGACCTGGTCGGTGACCTGTGGTCGGTGCCCGCGTATCTGCGGATGTGCGCGCCATGGCTGAGCCGGGACGAGGTACGCCGGCTCCAGCGCGCGGACGCCCGGGCCTGGACGGTGTCGGACCTGCCGCTCCTGGACGCGGCGCGGCAGCGGCTCGGCGACCCGAAGGCGGCGCTGCGCAGACGCCGGCGCGAGGCCGCGGTCGAGGCCGAGCGAGAACGCATGGCCGGCGTCATCGACAACGTGATCGCGTCCGACGACGACGGCGAGGGCGCGGTGACCATGCTGCACGGGCAGGACCTGCGGGACAGCCTGGTGGACGAGGCCGCGCTGCTGGCCACCGACCCGGAGCCGCTGTCCGGCCCGTTCGCGCACGTCGTCGTGGACGAGGCGCAGGAACTGACCGACGCGGAGTGGCAGATGCTGCTGCTGCGCTGCCCGTCGCGGAGCTTCACGATCGTCGGCGACCGCGCGCAGGCCAGGCACGGCTTCACCGAGTCGTGGCAGGAACGGCTCGCCCGAATCGGCCTCGACCGGATCGAGGTGGCGTCCCTGAGCATCAACTACCGCACGCCCGAGGAGGTCATGACGGAGGCCGAGCCGGTCATCCGCTCCGTCCTCCCCGACGCCAACGTGCCGACGTCCGTCCGCAGCAGCGGCATCCCGGTGACCCACGGCACGGTCACGGAACTGGAGCAGGTCCTCACCACCTGGCTCACCGAGCACACCGAGGGCACCGCCTGCGTCATCGGCGCCCCGTCCTACCGGGGCGCCTCGCGGGTCCGCTCCCTGACGCCGGAACTGGCGAAGGGGCTGGAGTTCGACCTGGTGGTGCTGGTGGATCCGCAGGCGTTCGGCACGGGTGTCGAGGGCACCGTGGACCGGTATGTGGCGATGACGCGGGCTACGCAGCGGCTGGTGGTGCTGACGAGCTGAGCCGCGCGACGCCGGGGCTGAGCGCCGTGCGGGGAGGTCCGGGCCACGGAGGCCGTGTACGGCGAGCAGGACCGGACGTCGCCGCCCGCGGGGACGTCCAACCCAGATGGTGCCTTGTTGGCCAAGCGGCCGGGCACGGCTGGGAGTCGCGCCACGGCACGGCCCAAGCACAAGCACAAGCACCCCCGGTGAACACCTTTCGAGCAGGATCGAAAAGCTTCTGTCACCGGCGTGCATGAGGGATCATCAGGGCGCGCAACACGGCATCGCCCGCGTGGACGGTGACCAATTCTGCTACTCCCTGCTGCGGAACATTCGTCGCAGGCATGAACGGATGATCCTGGAGGATCACATGCGTACTCGGCAGCACTTCTTCACCGGTGTCTTCATCGCGGCCGCGGCCGTGTCGACTCTGGGGATCGGCGCGGGCGTTGCCAGTGCCGACAGCAGCGACAGTCGGCTCGCTCCCGTGGCGGTCACCGCCATGCCGGCTGCGAGGCAGGACACGGCCCTCTGCGTCAGTGGAGGCTGCGTCACTGCCGTGCCCGACACGACCCTCTGCGTCAGTGGAGGCTGCGTACAGACCGTTGACGACGCCACGACCGCCGGCCACCACCAGACCCACGCCCTCCCCCTCACCGACACCACGGTCAACGGCGGCCCCTACAAGCCCACCGGCGACGAGCTCAACAACCCCACGCCGATCGGCTGACCGCCCGCCGCAGCCCGTCCGGGGGCGGCCACCGCGCCCCGGACGGGTTACGGGGTCGGCTCGTGGTTCGGCCCGTCACCGCGTATCCCCGGCCTGCGCAGGCCGGGGATACGGCCATTTCCGGGCCGCCCTCGCGGGCCGGCACCCCCTACGCCGACTCCCGCACCACCAGCTGCGTCCGCAGGATCACGTGCTGCCAGGCGACCTCCGGCTGGTCCATCTCCTCCAGCAGGAGGCGCACCATCGTGCGGCCGATCTCGTCCAGGGGCTGGCGGACGGTGGTCAGGGGTGGGTCGGTCTGTTCGGCCAGTTCGAAGTCGTCGAAGCCGATCAGGGCGACGTCGTCCGGAACCCGGCGTCCGGCCGCGTGCAGGGTGGCCAGGGCGCCGGCGGCCATGGAGTCGGAGGCGACGAAGACGGCGTCGACCTCGGGGTGCCGTTCCAGGAGCGTGGCCATCGCCCGTTTGCCGCTGGCCTCCGTGAAGTCGCCCTCGACCACCAGGGAGGGGCCGTTGTCCAGCCCGGCCTGGGACAGGGCCTCGTGGTAGCCGCGCAGCCTGCACTGGGCGACGTACATCTCGGGCGGGCCGGTGATGGCGGCGATCGCCCTGCGGCCGCCGTTCACCAGGTGGTTGACGGCGGCTCGGGCGCCGCCAACGTTGTCCGCGTCGACGTAGGTGACGCGTTCGTCGACCGAGCGGCGGCCCAGCAGCACCGTGGGCAGGCCGGCGTCGGCGAGCATGTCGGGCAGCCGGTCCTCGGCGCGCACGGACATCAGCAGGACGCCGTCGACCCGGCCGCCGCGGGCGTACTCCACGAAGCGCTGCCGCTCGGCGTCGGTGCGCACCAGGGTGAGCAGCAGTTGGACCGCCGTGTCGGAGAGGGCGTCGCCGACCGCGCGGACGACTTCCGAGAAGAACGGCTCTCCGAACAGCCGCCAGTCCGTCTTCGTCATCACGAGCGCCACGGCGTCGGCGCGCCGCCCCGCGAGTGAACGCGCCGCCAGATTGGGCACGTAGCCCAGCTCGGCGATGGCGCGCTGGACGGCGCGGCGCGTGGACTCCTTGACGCCCGCCGCGTTGTTGATGACCCGGGAGACCGTGCCCCGCCCCACTCCGGCGAGGGCGGCGACTTCCTCCAGTGTCGGCGTGCCGTTACTGCGCTTGACCATAAACCCCACCCCCAAGGCCCCCCGATCTTACGGGGCGAGCCCCGTGCTGCCGAACGGCCGGGCGGCGGGTCAGGCGGTGAATCGCTCCCTGAGTTCGATCTTGCGTACCTTTCCGGACACCGTCATCGGGAAGGAGTCCAGCACCTGGAGCCGGCTCGGGATCTTGTAGTGGGCGAGCCGTCCCTGGCAGAAGGCGCGGATGTCGTCCAGGGCGGGGGGATCGGCGGGGTCGCGGGGGATGACGCAGGCCAGCACTTCCTCGCCGTAGTGCGGGTGGGGCACGCCGACGACCTGGACGTCGGCGATCTTCGGATGGCCGTAAAGGAACTCCTCGATCTCGCGCGGGTAGATGTTCTCGCCGCCCCGGATGATCATGTCCTTGATGCGGCCGACGATCTCGACGTAACCGTCGGGGCGCATCACCGCGAGGTCACCCGTGTGCATCCAGCGTGCGGGGTCGACGGCCTCGGCGGTCTTGTCGGGCTCGTTCCAGTAGCCGAGCATCACGCTGTAGCCGCGGGTGCACAACTCCCCGGCCGCGCCGCGGGGTTGGGTCACTCCGGTGGCGGGGTCCACGATCTTCACCTCGATGTGGGGCAGGACGCGGCCGACGGTGGCCGTGCGGTGTTCCAGGTCGTCGTCCGCGCGGGTCTGGAGGGACACCGGGGAGGTCTCGGTCATGCCGTAGCAGATGGAGACCTCGCGCATGTGCATCTCGGCGACGACCCGTTTCATCACCTCCACCGGGCAGGGCGAGCCCGCCATGATGCCGGTGCGCAGGGAGGTGAGGTCGTAGGAGGCGAAGTCGGGGAGGTTCAGCTCGGCGATGAACATGGTCGGGACGCCGTAGAGGGAGGTGCACCGCTCGCGCTGTACCGCCTCCAGGGTCGCCCTCGGGTCGAAGGACGGGGCCGGGATGACGATGCAGGCGCCGTGGGAGGTCGCGCCCAGGTTGCCCATGACCATGCCGAAGCAGTGGTAGAAGGGCACGGGCAGGCAGACCCGGTCCTGCTCGGTGTATCCGATGGTACGGCCCACCCAGTAGCCGTTGTTGAGGATGTTGTGGTGGGAGAGGGTGGCGCCCTTCGGGAAACCGGTGGTGCCCGAGGTGTACTGGATGTTGATCGGGTCGTCGCATGTCAATGCGGCCTCCTGCGAGGCGAGTTGCTCGGCGGGGACGGATCGCGCCGCCTCCGTCAAGGCGTCCCAGCTCCTGTCGCCGATGTACACCGTCTCCCGCAACTGCGGGCACCGGCCCCGCACTTGCTCCACCAGCGCCCGGTAGTCGCTGCCCTTGTGCGCGAGGGAGGCGACGAGCAGGGTCACTCCCGCCTGGCCCAGGACGTACTCCAGCTCGTGCGCCCGGTACGCCGGATTGATGTTGACCAGGATGACGCCGATGCGGGCGGTGGCGTACTGGATCAGCACCCACTCGGGGCAGTTGACCGCCCAGATGCCGACCCGGTCGCCCTTGCGCAGTCCCTTGGCGAGCAGCCCGCGTGCCACCTCGTCGACGGCCGCGCCGAACTCGGCGTAGGTCCAGCGGCGTCCGGACACCACGTCGACCAGCGCCTCGCGGTCCGGGTGGGCGGCGACGGCCCGGTCGAGGCTCGCGCCGATGGTGTCGCCGAGGAGCGGCGTCCGGCTCGTGCCGTGGCTGTAGGAGGCCGTCGTCACCGGAAGTCCTCCTCGCGGTACTCGTCGGCGGAGCCGGCGCCCGCGGCCGTCGCCTCGCGCAGTTCGATGCGGCGGATCTTGCCCGACACGGTCTTCGGCAGGTCGCCGAACTCCAGGCGGCGGATGCGCTTGTAGGGCGCGAGCACCTCGCGGGAGTGCTCGAACAGCACCTTCGCGGTGTCCGGGCCGGGCTCCCAGCCGTCGGCGAGGACGACGTACGCCTTCGGCACGGCGAGCCGCAGTTCGTCCGGGGCGGGCACGACCGCCGCCTCGGCGACCGCCTCGTGCTCCAGCAGCGCGCTCTCCAGCTCGAACGGGGAGATCTTGTAGTCGGAGGCTTTGAACACGTCGTCCCGACGACCGACAAACGTAATATATCCGTTTTCGTCCCGTGTTCCGATGTCACCGGTGCGGTAGTAGCCGCCGGCCATCGCCTCCGCCGTGCGATCCGGGTCGCCGTGGTAGCCGGTCATCAGGCCGACCGGGCGGGTGGACAGATCGAGCGCGATCTCGCCCTCGGACGCGCCGGGTTCGCCCGTGACCGGGTCGAGGAGTTCGACGCGGTAGCCGGGGCTGGGGCGGCCCATGGAACCGGTCTTCAGCGGCTGGCCGGGGGTGTTGGCGATCTGCACCGCCGTCTCGGTCTGCCCGAAGCCGTCCCGGATCGTCACGCCCCACGCCCGCCGGACCTGCTCGATGACCTCCGGGTTGAGCGGCTCCCCGGCGGCCACGGCCTCGCGGGGCGGGGTGCGCAGGTGGGTGAGGTCGGCCTGGATGAGCATCCGCCACACCGTGGGCGGGGCGCAGAAGGAGGTCACTCCGGCCCGGTCCATCTCGGCCATCAGGCGGGCCGGGTCGAAGCGGGTGTAGTTGTGGAGGAAGACGGTCGCCTCGGCGTTCCAGGGGGCGAAGAGGTTGGACCAGGCGTGCTTGGCCCAGCCGGGCGAGGAGATGTTGAGGTGGACGTCGCCCGGCTTCAGGCCGATCCAGTACATGGTGGCCAGATGCCCGATCGGGTACGAGACGTGGGTGTGCTCGACCAGCTTGGGGCGGGCGGTGGTCCCCGAGGTGAAGTAGAGCATCAGCGGGTCGTCCGCGTGGGTGGGGCCGTCGGGCGTGAAGCCGGCCGGGGCGTCGTACGCCTCCTCGTACCGCTGCCAGCCGTCCGGTGCGCCGCCTGCCGCGATGCGCGTGTAGTCGCCGGGGACGTCGTCGAACTTGCCGGTGTCGTCGGCCCGGACCAGTACGTGCCGGACCCGGCCGCGGTCGACGCGGTCGCGCAGGTCTGCGGGTCCGAGCAGCGGGGTGGCCGGGATGACGACGGCGCGCAGCTTCATCGCGGCCAGCGCGGTCTCCCACAGCTCGGCCTGGTTGCCGAGCATGACGAGGACGCGGTCGCCGGCGCGCACCCCGCGTGCGCGCAGCCAGTTGGCCGCCCGGTCGGAGCGTTCGGACAGCTCGGCGAAGGTGAGGCGCATCTCGGCGCCGTCCTCCTCGACGATGTGCAGGGCGGTGCGGTCGTTGCCGTCGGCGATGACGTCGAACCAGTCGAGCGCCCAGTTGAAGCGGTCGGGGCGGGGCCATGCGAAGTCCCGGTGGGCGGTGGCGTAGTCCTCTCGGTGCCGCAGCAGGAAGTCCCGTGCCTCGCGGAAGCGCTCCGTCGCCGTCATTCGTCCTCCTTCGTGCCGGACCATTGCCGGGCGGCTCGCTGTCATCGTGTAATCCGTGATGCAGGTCTCACTACCCCCGAACGGGGGGAGTGCGCTGCGGTGAAGGAGCGAACGCGTGGTGACGGAAGCGGCCGGTGCGGACGAGATGCGGGGCGCGCTGGTGCGGCTGCGACGGTCGACCGGGCTGCCGGTGGCCTTCGGCGGACTGGTGGAGCCCGGCCGGCCGCGGCTGCGGATCAGCGAGCTGAGCGGCACGCGGACGCTCGCGCTCAGCTCCCTCGCGGTGAGCACGGGCAGCGGTCTCGGCGGGCGAGCGGTGGCACTGGGCCGGCCGTGCGCGGTGCCGGACTATCCGTCGTCGCGGCGGATCAGCCACGAGTACGACGCACCGGTCGCCGCCGAGGGGCTGCGGTCGGTGCTGGCGGTGCCGGTGGTCGTACGGCGCCGGGTGCGGGGCGTGCTGTACGGCGCCCTGCGCGCGGCCCAGCCGCTGGGCGACCGCACGCTGAGCGCGGCGGTGGAGGCGGCGCGGGACGTGGAGCAGGCGCTGGTGGTGCGGGAGGAGGCGCGGGACCTGCTGGCCGCGGCGTTGCCGGGGCCGGACCGGGACCCGGGCGCCGCGCGGGAGCGGGAGCGGGTGCGGGAGGCGCACGCGGCGCTGCGGGCGCTGGCTCCGCGGATCGCGGACGCGGCGCTGCGGGCCGAGCTGCTGGAGGCGTGCGGACTGCTGGTGGCGGAGGGCGGCGGCCCGGAGGGGGTCGGCCTGGCGCCTCGGGAGGTGGACGTGCTGGCGTGCGTGGCGGCCGGGGCGACCAACGCGGTGGCCGCGGGGCGGCTGGGACTGCGGCCGGAAACCGTCAAGGGCTATCTGCGGTCGGCCATGCGCAAGCTGGGCGCCCGGACCCGGGGGGAGGCGGTGGCGGCGGCGCGCCGGGCGGGGCTGTTGCCGTAGACGGGAGAACCCGCCCCCGGGCGGGGGGCCGGAGCGGGGGCGGAGCGCGGCTGGACGGCATGGGAGGGAGGGACGGGCCCCGGGCACCGGGGCGGCGCAGGGCCGGTGGCGGCACGGCGCCGGTGTTGGCGCAGGGCCGCGGCGGACGGCATCGGAAGGGCGGCGGATCGACAACGGTTCAGCGGCGAATAGGCGGCGAATCGGCGACGGACCGACAACGGAGCGGGGCGGACCGGTCGCCGATCGGTCGCGGATCGAGCACGGATGGGCGGCGAACCGGCGGCGGACCGGCAGTGAACCGGCGACGGATCGACCGCAGAATTTGCTTCCGCACCGAATCTGTTATTTCCCTCACCACATCGCCCCTCCGAATTTCAACGACACGTTGCCTAGAATTTGGCCCGAACACGACACTCGGAGGGAGCGGTGACCGTGCGACGGGACTTCCAGGAGCCTGCCAGATGCCGCCCCGACCTGGTCATCGGCCGGGACGAGCTGTTCACGGCCGCGCGTGACCAGCTCGGCCGGGGCGGCAGTGTGCTGCTCCACGGGCCCGCCGGAATAGGGAAATCGACCGTCCTGCGGTCGTTGACCGCGGATTACGCCCGCGCGGCGCGCACCGTGTTGCGCTGCTCCGCCACCGAGTCCGAATCGCATCTGCCCTTCCTCGCCCTCGCCGACCTCCTCGGCCAGGTCCTGCACAGGGTCTCCGACAAGCTGCCCGCCGCGCAGAGCACGGCCCTGGAGTCGGCGCTCACCGGCCGCGGCGAGTCCACCCTCCAGCGCGACGGTCTCGCGCTGCGCCTGGCGGTGCTGTCGGCGCTGCGCGCGCTGGCCGTCGACGGGCCGGTGCTGGTCGTCGCCGACGATGTGCAGTGGCTGGATTCGGCCAGTGCCGAACTGCTCGGGTTCGCCGCCCGCCGCCTGGGCGACACCCCGGTCCAGCTGCTGGCCGCGGTGCGCACCGACGGGCAGGAGTACGACCGTCATCTGCGCGCCGCCCCGCCGGACACCCTGGCGGTCCGCCTCGGCGCCCTCTCCCGCGCCCAGGTGTCCGCGCTGCTCGAGAACCGCGGCTACACCGGCCTGCCCCGCTCGACCGTGCGGGACATCCACCGCACCAGCGGCGGCAACCCGCTGTTCGCGCTGGAGCTGGGCCGTGCGCTGGCCGAGAATCCGACGCCGCCGCGCCCCGGCGAACCGCTGCCGGTGCCGACGTCGCTGCGCGCCCTGGTGCTGAGCCGGCTGGAGATGCTGTCGGCCGAGGCCCGGCACACCCTGCTGGTGGCCAGCGCCGGCGCCCGCCCCACGCTGGCCCTGCTGCGCGCGGCCGGCCGGGAGAACGCCGAGGCGGAGACCGCGCGGGCGGCGGAGCTGGGGCTGCTAGCGACGGAGCCGGAGGGGCCGGCCGTACGGTTCGCCCACCCGCTGATCTCGGCCGCGCTGTACGCGGAGGCGCCCGCGCACGAGCGGCGGGCCGCGCACGCCGCCCTGTCGACGGCGGCGTCCGACCCGATCGAGCGGGCCCGGCACCTGGCGCTGGCGACGGCCGGCACCGATCCGGGGGTCGCGGCGCGGCTCGCCGGGGCCGCGGCGCTGGCCCGGGACCGCGGGGCGCCCTCGGTGGCCGCCTCGCTCATGCTGCTGTCGGCCCGGCACACGCCGGCCAACGGCGCTCCGGGGCCGGACGAGCGCCGGCTGCAGGCCGCGGAGGACGCGATCATGGCCGGGGAGGTGGACCTCGCCCGGGACATCGCCCGCGAGGTGCTGACCCGGGCCACGGTGCCCGCGGACCGGGTGCGGGCCTGGATGGTGGTGATCGAGGCCGCCGGGCAGGCCCTCGGGGAGGTCGACGCCGTCTTCCCGCAGGTGCTGGCCGACGCGGGCGACGACCCGCGGCTGCTGGCGCTGGTGCACTACCAGCTGGCGTGGCGCGCCCTGGTCGTGGAGGGCGACTTCGCGGAGGGCCGGGAGGAGGCCGCGCACGCCGCCGAGCTGGCCGCCCGCGGCGGCGACCGGCGCACCGAGCTGCTGGCGCTGGCTTTCCAGGCTCAGGCCGAGACCCTGATGGGCCACCCGGACGCCCCGGCGACCATCAAACGCGCGCTGAAGGAGCCGCAGGACCCGCAGGTCGCCTGCCATCACAACGGCGCGGGCTCGACCCGGCTGCGCTGGCTGCTGATGGGCGACCAGCTGTCCGAGGCGCGCAGCACGGTCACGGCGCTGCTGCGGGAGGTGCGACGGCGCGGCATGGTCGAGAGCGAGGTGCACTTCCTGCGCATGCTGGCCGAGGCGGAGCTGCGCTCGGGGCACTGCGGGCGTGCCCTGGACCTGTCCCGCGAGAGCCTGCGGCTGGCCCGTGACTCCGGGATCGGCGAGGTGGCCTCCGCGGTGCTCACCTCGCTCGCGGAGGCCTCCGGCGGGGACGTGCAGCGCGGGCTCGCGCTGGCCGAGGAGGCGGTGCGGCACGCCGAGGACGACGGCGACCAGATCTACATGTCCCGTGCCCTGGCCGCCCTCGGCTACGTCCAGCTGGTCGCCGGGGACGCGCCGGGCACGGTGCGCTCGCTGCGCCGGGTGCGGGAGCTGGAACACGGCCTCGGCGTCACCGACCCGGCGCGCGGGCGCTGGCACGGCGACCTCGCCGAGGCGCTGGTGCTGATCGGCGAACCGGACGAGGCGCGGGACCTGATCGAGGTGACGCGCGAGCAGGCGCTGCGGCTGGGCCGGGAGAGCACGCTCGCGGTGCTCGACCGGGGCGAGGCCCTGCTGCGCGCGGCGCGGGGCGAACACGACGCGGCATGCGCGCAGTTGACGTCGGTTCAGGACCGGCTCGCCAAGCTGGGCTGCGGCCTGGAGGAGGCGCGGACCGCGTTCGCGCTGGCCCGGCTGCGCACCCGGCGGCCGGGTCCGACGTCGTACGACGAGGCGGCGCGGCTGTTCCGGCGGTGCCGTGCGCTGCCCTGGCTGCGTCAGGTGGACGCGGCGATCGCGTCCGGCGCCGCCGAGCCGGCCGTCCCCGCGCCCGCCCCGGTGGTGCCGGACGCGCTGGAGGGGCTGGCGTCGATGGAGCGTCAGGTCGCGGCGCTGGTGATGGAGGGCGCGACCAACCGGGAGATAGCCGGGCGGCTGTTCATCAGCGTCAAGACGGTCGAGGCGACGCTGACCCGGGTCTACCGCAAGCTGGGGATCCGTTCCCGGGTGGACATCGTCCGGCTGGCGGCGGCGCGGCACGCCCGGTAGGCGGCACGCGCAGGGACCGGGCGGGGGCGGCTGGTAGGGGCACGCGTACGGACCGGCCGGGGCAACTGGCGGGGGCACGCGTACGGACCGGGCCGGGGCAACTGGCGGGGGCGCCCGCCCGGCGAAGGCGGTCCTCAAGCCGCCGCCGGGGGCGCGACCGAGGGTTTTCCCTGCCCCAACTCCGCTAGGGGAGTCCCTCATTGGGGCGGTACGAGGGCCGGTCCTAGCGTAGGGGACGTGCCGCTCGCCGGGCACATGGGGGTCGGTCCCGAGACCCTCGTGAACCACCCCCCGCACCCGCGCGACCCCCCACCGGCAACCCCTGAGGAGACTCATGTTCGGGCTCATCCGCGCCAGAAGGAACGGTTCCGCGAGAAAGACCGCCGTCGCCCTCGCCGCTACGGCCGCCGCCGCGGCGACCGCTCTGGCCGGCTCCCCCGCCGCCGCCGCTCCGCAGCCCATCGTGGGCGGGACGACCACCACCACGACCACGTATCCGTTCATGATGCAGATCACCGACTCGTCGCAGAACCAGTTCTGCGGCGGCACGCTGGTCTCGCCGACGAAGGTCGTCACCGCCGCGCACTGCATGGTCGGGGAGACCACCAGCAGCGTCCGCGTCGTCGGCGGGCGCACCTACCGCAACGGCACCAACGGCACCGTCGCCCGGGTCAGCAGGATCTGGATCCACCCGAACTACACCGACGCCACCAACGGCGAGGACGTCGCCGTGCTGACGCTGTCGACGTCGATGCCGTACACCCCGGCGAAGTACGTCTCGTCGACCGAGACGTCCGTGTACGCGGCCGGCACCACCGCCCGCATCGTCGGCTGGGGCACCACCCGTTCCGGCGGCAGCTCCTCCAACCAGCTGCGCACCGCCACCGTCCCCACGGTCTCGGACACCAGCTGCCGCACCTCGTACGGATCCGACTACGTCGCCGCCGAGATGGTCTGCGCCGGCTACTCCTCCGGCGGCGTGGACACCTGCCAGGGCGACAGCGGCGGCCCGCTCCTCATCGGGGGCGTGCTGGCCGGCATCACCTCCTGGGGCGAGGGCTGCGCGGCGGCCGGCTACCCCGGCGTCTACACCCGGCTCACCACCTTCTCCAGCCTGGTGACCACTCAGGTCAACTCGTGACGGGCCGGTGAACCAAGGCTCCTGAGTACCACTCAGGTGAAAAACCAGGGGGCGTTGCGGGCCTCCACGAGCGGCCCGCAACGCCCCCTCTCCATGCGCCGGTTCACCGAGGCAGCGCGTCACCGGTCATCCGGTTCAGCCGGTCACCGTGCCGAACCGGAGGTCGTACGACTCCCCCGGCGCGAGGACCTCCAGCATCCGCTCCCCCTCGCCCGCCACGGCCGCGCGCTGCGCTCCGGTCAGCGCGTCGAACTCCTCGACGACCAGGGCGTCCTCGGTCAGCCGCCAGACGCCCGCCACGAAACCGTCCACGAGCAGCGGGCGGTGGAAGGTGTTCACCCGCCAGGTGCGGCCCCTGTGCCGGGCGGGCAGCACCCGGGTGCGGTCGGCGTGCGAGAGCAGCAGGTTGTCGAACTCGGGCAGGAAGCGGGGCGGTGCCGGGGTGTCCGGGTCGGGGCGGGGCGCGTCGGGCAGGTCGAACAGCTCGACGCCGTTCTCGTCCCGGAAGACCGCCAGCCGGGGCCGCAGGCCCTCGAAGGCGGCGCGCAGCCGGGTCAGCCCGCACCAGACCTGCATGTCCTTGACGGAGGCGGGCCCGAAGGCGGCCAGATAGCGCCGGACGACGTCCTCGACGTCCGCGGCGGGCGGGGCGGGCCGGCCGAGCCACCGCTCGACGGTGGTGAGGGCCACCTGTCCACCGCGCCCCCAGATCCCGCGCGGGGTGACCTGGACGAGCGGGAGCGTGCAGCGGGCGGCGACGGCGAGGGAGGCCGGGTCGGCGTCCGGCCACTCGGCCCCGAGCGCGTCCCTCAACTGCCGCATGGTGCGCGGCTCCTCCTCGACCAGCTCACGGGCGCGGGCGGCGAGGCGGTCCAGGTCGACGCCGGCCAGGCCCTCCCGGAAGTTCCTCAACTCCCGGAGCACGACCGGCTGGACCAGCGGGCGCAGGGCGAGGGCGTCCTCGGCGGTGTGCAGGTGGATGGTCGAGCGCAGGGTGACGATCCGTACCGCCTCCCGCCGCTCCAGGGGCCCGGCCAGCCGGTCCGGCGCGAAACCGTCCAGGCGGGCGGCGAGCGCGGCGTACGGCGGCTTGACCTCCTGCGCCTGGAGGCCGACGAGGTGCTCCACGGCGGCCGGCGCGGACAGGGCCGAGCGGCGCAGGAGCAGCTGCCGGTCGAGGGTGGCGCGGTTGAGGGCGCGCGGGCCGAGGACGGGTGCGGCGGGGGTGGCCTTCGTCATGGGACGACCGTAGGGCCTGACGGGCACGCCCGAGGGGACCGGGCGGCAGGGCGGGGCGGGGTGATCGAGCGGGTCGACCGGGTGGGTGTGCCGGCGGCGCGGTGATTGGAGCGGAGCGTACGGGGCACCCGTGCCGCACTGTGGAGCCACGACTGCGCATCCTGGTCGTCGGGTGGTTCAGCTTCCGGGACGGGGAGGCGACCGCCGGGGACGTGCTGGCCCTGAAACGGGTGGAGGACGTGCTGGCGCGGCGCGGGGCGCCGTACGACGTCGTATGGAGCCCGGTGTTCCGGGAGCGGGCCCTGCACTTCGAGCGGGTGCGGCCGGAGGACTATTCCCATCTGATCTTCGTGTGCGGGCCGTTGCACGGTCCGCGGATCGAGGAGCTGCACCGGCGGTTCGCGCACTGCGTCCGGATCGCGGTCGGCACGTCCGTGATCGACCCGGCGAGCCCCGCCGTCACCGGGTTCCACCGGGTGCTGGCCCGCGACGCCCGGGACGAGGAACCGGTGGTGGACCTGTCGGCCCGGGCCCCCGCCACGCCGGTCAGGCCGGTGGTCGGGGTGATCCTCACCCACGGGCAGCACGAGTACGGGCGGCAGCGGCGGCACGCGGAGGTCGCCGAGGCGGTGACCCGGTGGCTGTCGGCCAAGCAGTGCGCGCGTCTGGAGCTGGACACCCGGCTCGACGCGCATGACTGGCGGCTGTGCTCGACGCCCTCCCAGCTGACGTCGGTCCTGGCCCGGCTGGACCTCGTCGTCACCGACCGGCTGCACGGGCTGGTGCTCTCCCTGCGCGCCGGCACCCCGGCCCTGGCCGTCGATCCGGTGGCGGGGGGCGCGAAGGTGACGGCTCAGGCGCGGGCGTGCGGCTGGCCGGCGGTGGTGCCGGCGGAGGCGCTCACGGCGGGCGGGCCGAACGGGCACGGGCCGGGCTCCGGCGGGCTGGACGCGGGCGGGCTGGAGCGATGGTGGCACTGGTGCCTCACGGCCGGGCGCCGTGAGGCACACCGGTTGCGTGCCGAGTTCCGGGAAGGAGCGGTGCGGGACAGCGCGGCGGGGCTGTGGCAGGCGCTGGAGTCGGCGTCCCCGGCGCCCGCGCACGAGGCGCACGAGGTCGGCTGAGTCGTCGCGGCCCGTCGGCCCCTCTGTCCTGCGGAGTCCTCCGTCCCTGAGTCCTTCAGTCCTTCTCGTGTGCCCCCGAGCAGGTCGGGCGGCCCGTCGGTCCCGCGGCTCGGTCCGTGAGTTAGTCCGGGGATTTCGGGGGCACACGAGTGGGACGGAGACGCGCCGGAACCAGCCGGATTGCGGAGACGCGGGGATACGGAGATACGGAGACCGCTCCGAAGACCATTGCGGAGAAACGCGCACGGCCTCGGTCCGGGGGGCGACCCGGACCGAGGCCGTGGGCTCTTGTCCCGGCACTTCCCGGCACTGGCTGGTCCCTGTCGTCGCTGCGCCGCTTGCCGCTCACGCCACTTCCTGCCAGGCGGGCGCCCTTCGGTGCCGCCAGAGTCCGCTGAGCCAGTGCCAGGTGGCCGTCGGCGGGATGAGCGCGCTGGTCACGACGACGGTCGTCACCTCGTCGCGGGTGCGCGGACCGGGCAGGATGCGGGCGCGGGCGTACTCGGCGGTGCCCACGGCCCAGACGAGCCCGGCGGCGAGAGCGGGCCCGCGGTGCCGGGTGACCGCGAGGGCGCAGGCGGCGGCGCCGGTCGCGGTGACGGCCAGATGGGCGCGGATCGGACCGCGCGGGGCGACCGCCTTGTGCCACCAGCCGGGACCGTGCAGCCGCAGCATGAGGGCGTCGTCGGCGTGGCCGCGCTGGGCGCGCACCGAGGCCCAGCGGTCGGCGCGGTGGACGGGGTGCCGGGCGCTGCGCCGCCCCTGCCGTATGCGCCGACGGTCGTCGAGGAGGCGCAGCGCGAGGTCGGTGCCGTCGCGGTGGGAGCGGCGGAACCGTTCGTCGAAGCCGTGGACCTGCTTGAGGGCGTCGGTGCGGTACGCCATGTCGGCGGTACTCCAGCGGGCCCGCGCGCGGGCGACGGTGTCGCGCTCCCAGTCGGTGGGCGGGCGCGCGCCGGGCAGGGGGACGTCGATGACGCCCTGCACGGCGGCGGTGTCGGGGTCGGCGGCGCGCAGGTCCTCGGCGAGCTGCTCGCACCAGTGCGGCCCGACCTGGACGTCGTCGTCCAGGAAGACGACCCAGGGCGAGGCGACCGCGCGCAGTCCGGTGTTGCGGGCGGCGGAGGGGCCGTGGCCGTGGCCGTACAGCACGGTGGTGCGGTCCCGCAGGTGGCTGAGGACGGCGAGCGGGTGTTCGAGGTCGGCGGGGTCGGGAGCGGGCCGGTCGTCCACGAGGACGATCTCGCGGGGCTCGGGTCCGGTTGCGGCGGCGAGCGCGGCGAGGCAGTCGGCGAGGGTGTCCCGTACGACGGTGGGCACGACCACGGCGTACGCGGGGGCGTGGGCGGGTGCCGTCGTCGCTGGGGTGCTGGGGCCGGGATCGTGCATGAGGGACGACTTTCTGGCGGGGCAGGGCGGCGGACCGGGCGCGCTCTCGGTCTTCGCGGGTGCCAGGGTGGGGCCGTCTCAAACGCGGCGACGTGGCCGGGCTCCGTCTAGGCTCGCCCCGTGGCCCTCTTCCGCGTGCGCCGTACGACGTCCCTCGCCCCGTCCGAGGCCTGGCGCCGGCTGACGGACTGGCCCCGGCACGGCGACGCGGTCCCGCTGACCCGTGTCACGGTGACGACGCCGCCGCCCGCTGGGCCCGGCACGGAACTGGTCGCCCGCACGGGGATCGGCCCGCTGGCGTTCGACGACCGCATGGAGGTCACGGTGTGGCGGCCGCCGCGGGAGGGCGGCGGGGGCCGGTGCCGGCTGGAGAAGCGCGGGCGGCTGGTCCGCGGCTGGGCGGAGATCGAGGTCGCCCCGGACCCGGGCGGCGCCGGGCGGACGCTGATCGGCTGGCACGAGGAACTCCGCCTGCCGCTGCCGCTCCCCCGCCCCGTGGACGGCCTGCTGGCCCGCGTGGCCCGGCGCGCGTTCGCCCGCGCCGTGGACCGCCTGCTGGGCGACGGCACAGCCGGAGTTCCCTGACGGGCGCACCTCGAGATCGGCCCGGCCGCGCCGTACGCGCCGGGCGCGTGCAGGCACGGCGTCGGACGGCGGCGGCATGGGCGGCCGGTGCGGCCCGTGCGGCCCGTGCGCCTCACCGACCCGGCGGCACGGGTGCACGCCGTCCGCGCGCCCAACGCCGGCGACTGCGGCCCCGGCCTGCTCAGGCCGCGCCCGGCGGACGACCGCCGACGGAGACCGGCCGCCGGGCGGCGCCGGGCGGGGCGCCGTGGTGGATGGGCGTGTGGGCGCCCGCCAAGGGGATGCCGGTGCCGCCGTGGCGGGCGGCGACGATTTCCGCGGCGATGGACAGGGCCGTCTCCTCCGGGGTGCGGGCGCCCAGGTCGAGGCCGATGGGCGAGCGCAGGCGGGAGAGTTCTGCCTCGGTCACGCCGGCCTCGCGCAGGCGGGCCTCGCGGTCCAGATGGGTGCGGCGGGAGCCCATCGCGCCGACGTACGCCACCGGCAGCCGCAGGGCGCGCTTCAGCAGCGGCACGTCGAACTTGGCGTCGTGGGTCAGCACGCACAGGACCGTGCGGCGGTCGGTCGCGGTGCGCTCCAGGTACCGGTGCGGCCACTCGACCACCACCTCGTCGGCGTCCGGGAAGCGGGCCGCGGTCGCGAAGACGGGGCGGGCGTCGCACACCGTCACCCGGTAGCCGAGGAACGTGCCGATCCGCACCAGGGCGGAGGCGAAGTCGACCGCGCCGAAGACGATCATGCGGGGCGGCGGGGCCGAGGTCTCGACCAGCAAGGTGAGCGGTGCTCCGCAACGTGAGCCCTGCTCTCCGACCTCCAGCGTGCCGGTGCGGCCGGCCTCCAGGAAGGCGCCCGCCTCGGCCGCGACGGTGCGGTCGAGATCCGGATGCGCGCCGAAGCCGCCGGCGTGGGAGCCGTCGGGGCGGACCAGCAGCGCGCGGCCCAGGAGGGGCGCCGGGCCGGAGACGATCCGCGCCACGGACGCCGGTTCGCGCCGGGCCGCGGCGGCCACCGCGGCTGCCGTCACCTGCCGCGCAGGGTCGCCCGCGCGGACCGGCGTCACCAGCACGTCGATGACGCCACCGCAGGTCAGGCCCACGGAGAAGGCGTCCTCGTCGCTGTAGCCGAAGCGCTCCAGGACCGGTTCGCCGTCCCGCAACGCCTGCCGGCACAGTTCGTAGACCGCGCCCTCCACGCAGCCGCCGGAGACCGAGCCCACGGCCGTGCCGTCGGCGTCGACCGCGAGGGCGGCGCCGGGCTGCCGGGGGGCACTGCCGCCGACGGACACCACGGTGGCCACGGCGAAGTCCCGTCCCTGTGTCACCCATCGGTGCAGCTCGTCGGCGATGTCCAACATGTCTCGGTCTCCTTGCCTGCCGGCCGTGCGGTTGCCGGCCGTGCGACCGTCTGCCGTGCGGTTGCCGGCCCTACGACCACCGTCTGCCGTACGGCCGTCTGCCGTACGACTGCCCGCGGTGCGACCCGCGGGCACAGCCGCCCGGCGGCTGCTACGCCTACGCCGTCCCCGTCAGGTGTTCCGGCCGTACCGGTGTCCGGTCGAGGGGCAGGCCCGTCGCCGCGCGGATCGCCGCCAGGACCGCCGGGGTCGAGGACAGCGTCGGGGCCTCGCCCACGCCGCGCAGGCCGTACGGGGCGTGGCCGTCGGCCAGTTCGAGAATGTCGACGGGGATGGTCGGGGTGTCGAGGATCGTGGGGATCAGGTAGTCGGTGAAGGACGGGTTGCGCACCTTCGCCGTCCTCGGGTCCACCACGATCTCCTCCATCACGGCGATGCCCAGCCCCTGCGTCGTGCCGCCCTGGATCTGGCCCACGACGGACAGCGGGTTGAGGGCCTTGCCCACGTCCTGGGCGCAGGCCAGCTCGACGACCTTGACCAGGCCCAGTTCGGTGTCGACCTCGACCACCGCCCGGTGCGCGGCGAAGGAGTACTGGACGTGGCCGTTGCCCTGGCCGGTGCGCAGGTCGAAGGGTTCGGTCGGCCGGTGCCGCCACTCCCGCTCGACCTCCACGGCCTCGTCCTCCAGCACGTCGGCCAGGTCGGCCAGCACCTCGCCACCGTCGGTGACGACCTTCCCGCCCTCCAGCAGCAGTTCGGCGGTGGCCCAGGCGGGGTGGTGGGAGCCGAACCTGCGGCGGCCGATCTCCAGCACCCGCTCCCGCACGAGTTCGCAGGCGTGCTTCACCGCGCCGCCGGTGACGTACGTCTGCCGGGAGGCCGAGGTCGAACCGGCGCTGCCCACCGCGGTGTCGGCCGGGTGGATGGTCACCTGCGCGACGCCCAGCTCGGTGCGGGCGATCTGCGCGTGGACGGTGACGCCGCCCTGGCCGACCTCGGCCATCGCGGTGTGCACGGTGGCGACGGCCTCGCCGCCGACGACCTCCATGCGCACCCGCGCCGTCGAGTAGTCGTCGAACCCCTCGGAGAAGCCGACGTTCTTGATGCCGACCGCGTAGCCGACGCCCCGGACGACGCCCTCGCCGTGCGTGGTGTTGGACAGGCCGCCGGGCAGCTGCCGTACGTCGGCGCCCTCGCTGCTCTCCCACTGGCGCTCGGGCGGCATGGGCATCGCCTTGACGCGGCGCAGGAGTTCGGCGACCGGGGCCGGGGAGTCGACGCGCTGGCCGGTCGGCATGAGGGTGCCCTGTTCCATGGCGTTGCGCTGCCGGAACTCGACCGGGTCCAGGCCCAGTCGCCCGGCGAGCCTGTCCATCTGCGCCTCGTAGGCGAAGCACGCCTGGACCGCGCCGAAGCCGCGCATGGCCCCGCAGGGCGGGTTGTTGGTGTAGAGGGCGAGGGCCTCGATGTCCACGTGGTCCACGGCGTAGGGGCCGACGGCGAGGGAGGCGGCGTTGCCGACGACGGCCGGGGAGGAGGAGGCGTAGGCGCCGCCGTCGAGCACGATGCGGCACTTGACGTGGGTGAGCCTGCCGTCGCTGGTCGCTCCGTGTTCGTAGTGGAGCCTCGCGGGGTGGCGGTGGACGTGCCCGAAGAACGACTCGAAGCGGTTGTAGACGATCTTGACGGGTTTGCCGGTGCGCAGCGCGAGCAGACAGGCGTGGATCTGCATCGACAGGTCCTCGCGTCCGCCGAACGCACCGCCGACGCCGGACAGCGTCATCCGGACCTTGTCCTCGGGCAGTCCGAGGACGGGGGCCATCTGGCGCAGGTCGGCGTGGAGCCACTGGGTGGCGATGTAGAGGTGGACGCCGCCGTCCTCCTCGGGCACGGCGAGCCCCGACTCGGGGCCGAGGAACGCCTGGTCCTGCATGCCGAAGGTGTACTCGCCCTCGACGATCACGTCGGCACGCGCGCGTGCCGCCTCGACGTCGCCGCGCACGATGGGCTGGCGGTGGACGATGTTGGGGTGCGGGACGTGGTGGGCGTGGTGGTCGTCGCGGTGCTCGTGGAGGAGGACGGCGTCCGGCGCGGTCGCGGAGGCCTCGTCGGTGACGACGGGCAGGTCCCGGTAGTCCACCTTGATCTTCGCGGCGGCGCGGCGGGCGGTCTCGGGGTGGTCGGCGGCGACGATGGCGACGGGTTCGCCGTGGTGGCGCACCCTGCCGTGGGCGAGGACGGGCGTGTCCCGGATCTCCAGGCCGTAGTGGCGCACGTCGGTCGGCAGGTCGTCGTAGGTCATGACGGCGTACACGCCCGGGGTGGCGAGGGCCTCGCCGGTGTCGATGGAGACGATCTCGGCGTGGGCGACGGGTGAGCGCAGGATCTGGCCCCAGAGCATGTCCTCGTGCCACATGTCGGAGGAGTACGCGAACTCGCCGGTGACCTTGAGGGTGCCGTCGGGGCGGAGCGTGGACTCGCCGACGCCGCCCCTGGTCCGCGCGCCCTGGGTGATCCTGGCGGGGGCGCCGTTGGGGGACGTCATGGCCGTACCGCCTCCTGCTGCCGGGCGGCCGCCAGACGGACCGCGTCCATGATCTTCTCGTAGCCGGTGCAGCGGCACAGGTTGCCCGAGAGGGCCTCGCGGATGTCCGCGTCGGTGGGCTCGGGGTTGCGTTCGAGCATCTCGTCGGCGGCGACGAGCAGGCCGGGCGTGCAGAAGCCGCACTGGACGGCGCCGGCGTCGATGAACGCCTGCTGGATGGGGGCGAGTCCGGCGCCCTCGCCGGTATGCGAGTCGCTGCCGCCCTCGGCCCGCCACCGCTTGGCGTCGTCGAGTGAGGTGCCGGGGGCGGTCGTCGAGGCGCCGGAGGCGGGCGTTGCCGTGCCGGGGAGGTCCGTGGGCGTGCCGGACGCGGGCGCCGCCGCGTCGCAGGCCGCCCTCGACGGACCCGACGCCGCCGTTGCGCGCGAGCGCTGCCTCGCGTACTCGGCGAGGCCCTCTACGGTGACGACGTCCCGGCCCTCCGCCTGGCCGGCGGCGACGAGGCAGGAGCACACCGGCACGCCGTCCAGGCGGACCGTGCAGGAGCCGCACTCGCCCTGTTCGCAGGCGTTCTTGGAGCCGGGCAGGCCGAGCCGCTCCCGCAGGACGTACAGCAGGGACTCGCCCTCCCAGACGTCGTCGGCCTCCTGCGGGCGGCCGTTGACCGTGAAACTGACGCGCATCACGCGACTCCCTCCGTGGTGGCGGCGCCGCGGTACGCCTCCCAGGTCCAGGTGAGCGTGCGGCGGGCCATGACGCCGACCGCGTGGCGTCGGTAGCTCGCGGTGCCCCGTACGTCGTCGATCGGGTTGCAGGCGGCGGCGCACAGGTCGGCGAACCGCTTGGCGACCGACGGGGTGACGATCTTGCCGTTGTCCCAGAAACCGCCCTCCTCCAGGGCCGCGGTGAGGAACTCCTCGGCCGCCTTCGCCCTGATCGGGGTGGGGGCTGCGGAGCCGATGCCGGTGCGGACCGTGCGGGTCGACGGGTGCAGGGCCAGGCCGAAGGCGCACACGGCGATGACCATGGCGTTGCGGGTGCCGACCTTGGAGAACTGCTGCGGCCCGTCGGCCTTCCTGATGTGCACGGCGCGGATCAGCTCGTCCGGCGCGAGGGCGTTGCGCTTGACGCCGGTGTAGAACGCGTCGATCGGGATCATGCGGGTGCCGCGCACCGAGACGGCCTCGACCTCCGCGCCGGCGGCGAGCAGCGCGGGGTGGGCGTCGCCTGCCGGGGAGGCGGTGCCGAGGTTGCCGCCGACGCCGCCGCGGTTGCGGATCTGCGGGGAGGCGACGGTGTGGGAGGCCAGGGCGAGGCCCGGCAGCTCGGCGCTCAGGTGCTCGATGATCCGGCTGTACGGCACGCAGGCGCCCAGCCGCACGGTGTCCTCTCCGGTCTCCCAGGCGTAGAGGTCGTCGATGCGGGTGAGGTCGATGAGGTGGCCGGGCCTGCGGTGGTCGAAGTTGATCTCGACCATCACGTCGGTGCCGCCCGCGATCGGCACGGCGGCGGGGTGCTCGGCCTTCGCGGCGAGCGCCTCCTCCCAGCTGGAGGGGCGAAGGAAGTCCATGACCGGCTCTCTTCTTCGATCTTCTTCGATTGCTGCGATCTGCTGCGATCTGCTGCGTCTCGGAAGTGCTGTGGAAGTGCTGCGGAAGTGCTGCGGACGGAGCCGGTCCGGTGCGGCGGGCGAGGCTCGTTTCCTGTCCTGTTCACAGGGAGCGCAGTCAGTACACAGCGCCGTACTCCGGTGGGGTCAGTCACCGAAACCATGAAGGAGTTGGCTGGCCACAGGGGTCATCTTGTAGATTCGTATGAATGGAGGACATCGGAAACCTCCCGGTTCTCCGGTGGAAACGTGCAGCTCCAGCGGCGCGTCCGAGCCCTGCAAGATCCATCGTAGTTTCAGACGCGAGTTCGAGACATTCGAGACTCCCGAGACGAGAGAACGGCGGCGACGACACATGCGGCTGCGCGCACTGCTGGACACCGACGCGCTGGGCCTGAAGCTGCTCGGCGGCGAGGACGAGCTGGACCGCGCGGTGCGGGGCGTGATGACCACCGACCTGCGGGACCCGAGCCGCTATCTGTCCGGCGGCGAGCTGGTGCTGACGGGGCTCGCGTGGCGGCGGGACGCCGCGGACTCCGAGAGTTTCGTGCGCATCCTGGTGCAGGCCGGGGTGGCGGCGCTGGCCGCGGGCGAGGCGGAGCTGGGGGACGTGCCGGAGGACCTGGTGGTGGCCTGCGCCCGGCACCGGCTGCCGCTGTTCGCGGTGCACGAGTCGGTGGCCTTCGCGACGATCACCGAGCACGTCGTGCGGCAGGTGTCCGGCGAGCGGGCCGGCGATCTGGCGGCCGTGGTGGACCGGCACCGCCGGATGATGACCGCGGGGCCGGCGGGCGGCGGCCCCGACGTGGTGCTGGACCTGCTCCGCTCCGACCTCGACCTGCGGGCCTGGATCCTCTCCCCCGCCGGGCGTCTCGTCGCCGGTCCCAAGGTCTCCGGGCCGGCCCTGCCTCCCGAGGTGTGCGCGCGGCTCGCGGCGGAGCACCTGGCCGCCGCCCGCGCCGGCCGCCGGGCCCCGCACCGGGTGACGCTCGGCACGACGACGTACTCCCTGTTCCCGGTCCGCGGCGGTGGCCGCGCCCCGGGGCCCGCGCGGGACGTGCGCGAGACGGTGCTGTCGGAGTGGCTGCTGGCCGTGGAGGCCGACGCCGGGGACTGGGCCGAGGAGCGGCTGGACCTGCTGTACGGCGTCACGCAGCTGATCGCGGTCGAGCGCGACCGCCGGGACGCGGCCCGTACGGTGCGCCGCCGGCTCGCGCAGGAGGTCCTGGACCTGGTCCAGACGGGCGCCGCGCCGGCCGAGATCGCGGCACGGCTGCGGGTGGCCGCGCCGGTGCTGCTGCCGGGCCTCGGGGCCGCCCCGCACTGGCAGGTGGTCGTGGCCCGGGTGGAGTGGGACGGCGCAGGCGTGGAGGCCGGTCCGGTGGCCCAGTCGCTGCTGGAGGAGATCCTCGTCGACCCGTCGGCCGGCGGGTCCGAGCCGTCCGACCGCATCGCCGTCGCGCACACCGGCGAGGAGGCGATCGCGCTCGCCGCGCTGCCCGCGGTGTCGGCGGAGCACGACGGCTCCGAGGCGGGCGTCCTCGCCGACGCGCTGCTGGAGTCCGTACGCGTTCCCCTGACCGCCGGTCTCGACGGCGACGGGCGGGTCACCCTGGGCGTGAGCGCGGCGGTGCACTCGGCGGAAGGGCTGCGCGGGGCGCTGGAGGAGGCGCGGCACGCCCGCCGGGTGGCGGCGGCGCGGCCCGGCCGGGTGTGCGCGGCGGGGCACCAGGAACTGGCCTCGCACGTCCTGCTGCTGCCGTTCGTGCCGGACGACGTGCGCCGGGCCTTCACCGCGCGGCTGCTGGACCCGCTGCGGGACTACGACCGGCGTCATCGCGCCGAACTCATCCCGACGCTGGAGGCGTTCCTGGAGTCGGACGGCTCCTGGACGCGCTGCGCCGGGCGGCTGCATCTGCACGTCAACACGCTGCGCTACCGGGTGGGTCGCATCGAGCAGTTGACGGGCCGGGACCTGTCGCGCCTGGAGGACAAGCTCGACTTCTTCCTGGCGCTGCGGATGAGCTGAGGCCCCGTCCGCCTGCCCGGGGGCGGCTCGAACCGGCCGCCTGTTCCCACGACTTTGTGAATTCCTTCACCCGCCCCCTTGGCCGGACGGCCGTAGGGGTGCTGAAATGCGGCCACCACTCAACAGCTCGATGGCGCGCTCGGGGAGGGCAACGTGGCGCATTCCGCCATGTCCGGTACCGGAACGACCTCTGATGACGATCCCCTCCAGACAGCGGTGTGGCGGCTTCGCTCGCGGGCCTGCTGGGTGGACGCGGCGGCCCTGCTGCCGCCGGCCACGGCCGCGGCGGCACTCCAGCGGGCGGCACTGCTGGTCGAACGGTGCCTGTTCACCGAACAGGGGTGGGAGGAGGCGGAGGACGCGCTGCGCACGGCCGAGGCGCAGGCCCACACCGACGAGGAACGCGGGGCCGCGGCCTGCGAACGCGGCCAGCTCGCCTACGCCGCCACCCTGCACTCCGTGCGCGACCGGGCCGACGAGGCGCGCGCCGCGCTGGGGCGGGCGGCGGCGCTGATCCCTCCGGGAACGCCGGGGCGGGCCCTGCTGGACTTCCGGCGCGGGCTGCTCGCCGAGAACCTGACCCGCTCACCGCAGGCGGCGCGCGCCGCCTACCGCCGGGCGCACGCGGCGGCCACGGCGCACGGCGACGCCCTGCTGCTCTCCTTCACCTGGCGTCATCTGGCCGGGCTGGCCCTGCGCGACGGCGACCTGGCCGAGGCACGGCACGGTTTCGCCGAGTCCCTGCGCATCCGCGAGGAGCTGGGCTTCCTCGTCGGCACGGCCCCGGCACTGGCCTCCCTGGCCGACACGGAACCCGAACCGGAGGCGTCCCGCCTGCGGGAGGAGGCCCGCCGCCTGTTCCGTCTCCTGGGGGGCGTGCCGACATGGCTGGCACCGCAGTTGGCGCCACCGGCGGCGGCGTCGTAGGCGTCGCATCGACGGGTCGACGGGTCGACGGGTCGACTAGCGTCGGGTCGTCGGGTCGTCGCAGGAGCCGTGACCGGCCGGTCGTCCTCTCCGGCCGTCCCGCTGTCCCGCCCGTCCCGCTGTCCCACCGGTCGTCGCGACGGCCGTCGATCGCCACGACCGGTCAGTCATCCTCGCCGACATGTCCGAAGTGCTCGCGCACCAGCAGCCGGACCCTCTCCCCGTCGTGGGCGATCAGGGCATCCAGCAGGGCCGTGTGCTGGGCGGCGTCGGCGATCAGGTCGGTGCGGGCCTGGGGGCCGGCGGGGCCCAGGAGGGGCCATTGTGTGCGCCGGTGCAGGTCTTCGGCGACCCGGATCAGCTGGGTGTTGCCGGCGAGGGCGAGGATCGCCCGGTGGAAGGCACGGTCCGCCTCCGCATACGTCGCCGTACAGCCGGCGGACGCCGCGCGGACCGTCGCCTCGGCCAGGGGACGCAGCCGGGCCCAGCCTTCCGGCGGCACCGTGCGGGCCAGGCGCAGGATGACCGGGGCCTCGATCAGCGCCCGCACCTGGGTCAGCTCGGCCAGCTCCCGCGGGTCCCGTTCGACCACCCGGAAGCCCCGGTTGGGCACGACCTCGACCGCGCCCTCCGCCGCGAGCTGCTGCATCGCCTCGCGCACGGGCGTCGCCGACACCCCGAACCGTTCCCCGAGCACCGGGGCCGAGTAGACCTCTCCGGGCCGCAGTTCGCCGGACATCAGCGCGGTGCGCAGGGCGTCGAGGATCTGCCCGCGCACCGACGACCGCTGCACGACAGGCCGCCCTGCCGGGGCCCCCTCGTCCCGCCGCGATCGCGCACCACGCTCCGGTCCGGGCGCCCGGCCGCGGTCCACGTCCGCCGCCGTCGGCTGCGCCGGCACCCGCGCCACCGAAGGCCGCCCGGACCCCGCCCCGGAGGCGCCCCGCGCGCCGTGCCCGCCCTGTTCCACGGGTCCTCCTCCGGACGTGTCGGACTTGCGGTCGTTTCCGGGCGGATGTCACCCGCCCGCCCCACTCAGGGGGCACCTTATGGGCAGAACCGGGCAGTTCAAACTCCCGATCACTTGGGTAAGGTAAGGCTTACCTTTAATCGACGCCCGGAATCGGTGGTCCCGCATGCAGCCCGCGCCCGCGCCCCGCACGGCCGTCACGCAGGCGTACGCCCGCCTCGCCGAGGTCCTTCCCGGCCTCGCCGTGACCGAACTCTCCCCCGCCGCCCCCCTCCCCCGGGAGGACGGCTGGATCACCGCCGCCGCGCTCGCGGAGGGCGGCGGCGGCCTGGACGCCTTCCTCGCCTGGGACGAGGAGCAGGTCGTCCGGGACTACGGACAGCGGGCCCGTCCGGACGTCATAGCCAGCTTCGGCCTGCACCGCTACGCCTGGCCCGCCTGTCTGCTGATCACCGTGCCGTGGCTCCTGCTGCGCCGCGTCCCCCGCTATCCCGTGACGCACGTGTCGTACAGCCGCACGGTCCCCGGCCTGTCCATGGGCGGCATCGCCGTGCGTCCCGGCTCCTTCGCCTGCCTTCCCGGCGACCCGGCCGCCGCCCTGCCCGGCGCCACCGTCGTCGCCGACGAGACCGCCCTGCGCGCCGAGGTGCGCGCGGCCGTCGCCGAGCACCTGGAACCCGTCCTCGCCGGCTTCGGGCCCCGGATGCGGCGGCGCGGACGCGCGCTGTGGGGCATGGCCACCGACGAGGTCGTCGAGGGCCTCGACCACGTCGGGCTGCTCCTCGGCGAGCAGGAGCGGGCGCGCCGCGAGCTGGAGCTGCTGCTGCCGGGCGCGACCGAGCCGTACGTCGGCTCCGCCGCCTTCCGCGCGCCGGCCGGTCCGGCGGCTGACGGGGCGCAGCCCACCCGCGACCGGGTGAGCTGCTGCATGTTCTACACCGTGCGCCCCGAGGACATCTGCGCCAACTGTCCGCGGCTGTGCGACGCGCGCCGTACGCCCGCCAAGCCGACCGCGCTCGCGGCCCCTTGACGGGCCGCGCCCGCTTCTGGCGTAAGATCACCTTGCGATGAGACCGCCCGCACGGTTACAGGTGATTCACCAATTCCTCACGCGTCACGGGAACTTTCCGTGGCACCGCCGGGACGGGTAGTCTTATTCGAACTCAACTCCCGCCCCTCAAGCGGCAGTTCGAGCAGAACGCCGTCCTGGGCATCCCCTTGCACCTCCTTGGCGGCCTCTTGCCCCGAAACCCCCTGAGGGCCGGCGGGTCTGGGCCACCATGGCGGGCGTTACGCCCTATCCCAATGCAAGGGACCACCTAGATGAGACTGACCGACATATCGCTGAACTGGCTGCTCCCGGGCGCCGTACTGCTCCTGGGCATGCTGGCGGCGGTGGCGGTGCTCGCGCGCGGCAAGCGTGCCGCGGGAAAGGACGCGGGCGCCGAAGACTCGTGGGAGCGCAGCGAGGAGCGCCGCCGGCGCAAGGAGGCCATCTACGGCACCGTCTCCTACGTCCTTCTCTTCTGCTGTGCCGCGGTCGCGGCGGCGCTCTCCTTCCACGGCCTGGTCGGCTTCGGCGAGCAGAACCTCGGCCTGAGCGGCGGCTGGCAGTACCTGGTCCCGTTCGGCCTGGACGGGGCGGCCATGTTCTGCTCCGTGCTGGCGGTGCGTGAGGCCAGCCACGGCGACGCCGCGCTCGGCTCCCGCATCCTGGTGTGGACGTTCGCGTTCGCCGCGGCCTGGTTCAACTGGGTGCACGCGCCGCGCGGCGCCGGCCACGCGGGCGCCCCGCACTTCTTCGCGGGCATGTCCCTGTCCGCCGCGGTGCTGTTCGACCGCGCGCTGAAGCAGACCCGTCGCGCCGCCCTGCGCGAACAGGGCCTGGTGCCGCGCCCGCTGCCGCAGATCCGCATCGTCCGCTGGCTGCGGGCCCCGCGCGAGACCTACGGCGCCTGGTCGCTCATGCTCCTGGAGGGCGTGCGCACCCTGGACGAGGCGGTCGAGGAGGTCCGCGAGGACAAGCGCCAGAAGATGGAGGCCCGGCAGCGCAGGCGCGACCAGCAGCGCCTGGAGCGGGCCCAACTCAAGGCGATCAGCCGCGGCCACGGCCGCGGTTTCCCCGGCCGCGGCGGCGGTCGCCGGGCCGGGCTGCCGGCCGTGGAGCAGGAGACCGAGCGGGTCGCCGCGGAGCCCGCCATACCGGCGCCGGAACTGCCGGCGCGCGCCCGTCCCTCGCTGCAGCCGGTGCGCAGCAGCGGCTCGGACCCGATCACGGTGGACCTCACCGCCGAGGACGACACGATGGCGCTGCCGCGTCTGGACTCCCTGGAGCGCAAGCTCAAGGACCTGGAGCAGCAGTTCGGCTGAGCGGCGCCGAGTGACGACGGCCCTGGTGCGGGGGCGCGGCCGGTACGGGCCGCGCCCCCGACGCGTGTCGTCGGGCCGCGTACGGTCGGGTCGTGAACGATCCCGGGTCCGGACCGGTCAGGCGGCGTCCAGCTCGAACCACACCGATTTGCCCACCTCGTGGGGCAGCACGCCCCAGGCGTCCGCCAGGGACTGCACCAGTAACAGCCCCCTGCCGTTCGTGCTGTACGTCCCGGGCCCGGTGTGCGTGCCGTCGTCGGCGTTCGGCACCCGCACGGCGGGCCGGCGGCCCACGAAGTCCCGTACTTCCACCCGCAGTCGGCGGGGTTCGACCGTGACCGTCAGCACCGCTTCGCCGTCGGTGTGGACGAGCGCGTTGGTGACGAGTTCGCTGGTGAGCAGTTCCGCGGTGCGGGACGACTCGGGTTCGCCCCAGTCCCGCAGCAGTTCGCGCAGGGCCCGGCGTGCCTGCGGCACCGCCCGCAGATCGGCCCTTCCGAGTCTGTGCCTGAGCTGCCTGTGTGCCGAAGTGGTCCCGATGGTCGCGGAACCGCCTCCCGACGCCTGCCTCTTCATGTCCCCCGCCCGCGTGCCGATGGTCGGTTTCCCTCCTGCTCGAACACGTTCAGGGGGATGAATGCCCCATCGGCACGGGGCCAGTCATGTGGAATCATCAACAACCGGTTGTTCGGCCACGGCCGGGGACGTCACCGGGCCACCTCGACAGGCGTCCGGAACCGCCGCGCCGCCCGTGCCTTGCGGCCGGTCGGGCGGTGAAGGGCGGTCACACACCGTCGCCGGCCGTGGACGCCGGAATTCCGTCGGCGCGGGCCGCCGCCGTGGACGACGACGGGCTTGAGGCCGGCGTGCCGCAGGAAGACGACGTCCTGGGCGAAGGCGGCCTTCAGCTCGTCGTCGATC
>NZ_JBEXOP010000005.1:0-239446 GCF_040611575.1 Streptomyces sp. NPDC006610 | reverse complement strand
CCCGCCTGGTCACGCAGACGGGGCGGACTGCGCGGGTTCTTCCTGTCGCGCGTCGGCGTTGGGACCGAGGATGTGCAGCAGCGGGCGCGGCCCCGTAACCTTGACCGTCGGCGTGTCCATGGATGGCGCGCCACATCCCCGTAAACCTCTTCCTCCCGGGTGCCCGTCCGTCGGGTCGGTCGGGAGAGGCCGTCCGTGTTCGTGCCCGGGCGGCTGGCCTGCGGGGGTGCCGTTCTCCGAGCGAAAGAGAGATCCGCGTGTACGCCATCGTGCGCAGCGGTGGTCGCCAGCACAAGGTTGCTGTCGGCGACATCGTTGAGGTTGACAAGATTTCCACCGCCAAGGTTGGCGACACGGTCGAGCTCTCGACCCTGCTCGTTGTCGACGGCGACGCTGTGACCAGCGACCCGTGGGTGCTGGCCGGCATCAAGGTCCAGGCCGAGGTCGTGGACCACCACAAGGGCCAGAAGATCGACATTCTGCGCTACAAGAACAAGACCGGCTACCGCCGTCGTCAGGGCCACCGCCAGCAGTACACGGCGATCAAGGTCACTGAGATCCCCGCGGCTGCGAAGTAAGGGACTGAGGAGACATGGCACACAAGAAGGGCGCATCGTCCACCCGGAACGGTCGCGACTCCAACGCCCAGCGGCTCGGCGTGAAGCGCTTCGGCGGTCAGGTCGTCAACGCGGGTGAGATCCTGGTCCGTCAGCGCGGCACCCACTTCCACCCGGGCTCGGGCGTCGGCCGCGGCGGCGACGACACGCTGTTCGCTCTGCAGGCCGGTGCGGTGGAGTTCGGCACCCACCGTGGCCGCAAGGTCGTGAACATCGTTCCGGTCGCCTGATCGGACACTTCGCGAGGCGGACCTCACTTCCCCGGGCGGGAAGCGGGTCCGCCTTTCGCGTGTTACGCAAGAGACACCTGTCGTTAAGTTCCTGGAGGCACTGAATCATGACCACCTTCGTGGACCGCGTCGAGCTGCATGTCGCCGCGGGTAACGGAGGCCACGGCTGTGCCTCCGTCCATCGTGAGAAGTTCAAGCCGCTCGGCGGCCCGGACGGCGGCAACGGCGGGCGCGGCGGGGACGTCGTCCTCACCGTCGACCAGTCCGTGACCACGCTGCTCGACTACCACCACTCCCCGCACCGCAAGGCCACCAACGGCAAGCCCGGCGAGGGCGGCAACCGCTCCGGCAAGGACGGCCAGGACCTGGTCCTGCCCGTGCCGGACGGCACCGTCGTGCTCGACAAGGCGGGCAACGTGCTCGCCGACCTGGTCGGGCACGGCACGTCGTACGTCGCCGCCCAGGGCGGCCGGGGCGGGCTCGGAAACGCCGCGCTGGCCTCCGCCCGGCGCAAGGCCCCCGGCTTCGCGCTGCTCGGCGAGCCCGGCGACCTCCAGGACATCGTGCTGGAGCTGAAGACCGTCGCGGACGTGGCGCTGGTCGGATATCCGAGCGCCGGGAAGTCGTCGCTGATCTCGGTGCTCTCCGCCGCCAAGCCGAAGATCGCCGACTACCCCTTCACGACCCTGGTCCCGAACCTGGGCGTCGTCACCGCCGGCTCCACCGTCTACACCATCGCCGACGTCCCCGGTCTCATCCCCGGCGCCAGCCAGGGCAAGGGCCTCGGCCTGGAGTTCCTGCGGCACGTCGAGCGGTGCAGTGTGCTGGTGCACGTCCTGGACACGGCCACCCTGGAGTCCGACCGCGACCCCGTCTCCGACCTCGACGTCATCGAGGCGGAGCTGCGGGAGTACGGCGGCCTGGACAACCGGCCGCGTCTGGTCGTGCTGAACAAGATCGACGTGCCGGACGGCAAGGACCTCGCGGAGATGGTCCGGCCCGATCTCGAGGCGCGCGGCTACCGCGTCTTCGAGGTGTCGGCCGTCGCGCACATCGGCCTGAAGGAGCTGTCGTACGCCCTCGCCGAGCTGGTCGCGCAGGCGCGTGCGGCCAAGCCCAGGGAGGAGGCGACCCGCATCGTCATCCGGCCCAGGGCCGTGGACGACGCGGGCTTCACCGTCACCCGCGAGGAGGACGGCCTGTTCCGGGTGCGCGGCGAGAAGCCGGAGCGCTGGGTGCGGCAGACCGACTTCAACAACGACGAGGCCGTCGGCTATCTCGCCGACCGGCTCAACCGGCTCGGCGTGGAGGAGCAGCTGGTCAAGGCCGGCGCCCGGGCCGGGGACGGCGTGGCCATCGGCCCCGAGGAGAACGCCGTCGTCTTCGACTGGGAGCCGTCCCTCACCTCCGGCGCCGAGATGCTCGGCCGCCGCGGCGAGGACCACCGCTTCGAGGCGCCCCGGCCCGCGGTGCAGCGCCGTCGGGAGCGGCAGGCCGAACTGGACGAGGCACAGCGGGAGTTCGACGACTTCGAGCCGTTCTGACGGTTCGCCGGTTGCCGCCCCCCGGTGCGTCGGGAGGGGATGTCGGGGCAGCCGGCGCCGGGACGGGCGAGGCGTAGGGGGCACGGTGAGGACGGTTCCTCGCCGTGCCCCTCGCTCGTGCCCCCGGCTCGTGGTTCCCGGCTCGTGGTTCCCGGCTCGTGGTTCCCGGCACGGTGGCCGGCGGCTCGGTCGCCGGGGGCGGGTTCGGCGGCGTATTCCCCGGGCCGGCGCGCGTCCGGAGGGAGGGCGCCGGAGGGGAACAGGTCCCTCGTCCTCGCCGAGACGGAAATGTCGCGGAAACTCGATGGGGAATTCCGTGAATTCCGCAAACGGCGTGAAGATCGCGCGGAGTCGGGCCCGGGCGACCGGCGCCGGCCCGGTGTGAGGCGTCCCTCATCGCCCCCGAAGCGGCCGCACAGGCGCGGTGCAGCGTGCCGCCCGCCGCCGCGGAAGGGCGTCGTACGGCGCTCGGACGCCGGGAAGTCGCGTACCGTTCACCAGACGTCCTCCAAGGAGCTTGCGAGAGTCCTCGGGCACCGCCGCCCGAAGCGGTCGCGGCGGCACACGGCCGCGGCGGCGTACATCGGTGGCGGCAATGGCCCACCGCATCCGCAAGGTGAATGGCAGGTTGCGCGCACATATGCGTCAGCCGTCGCTCACCTTGCATTGCGGTAACCAAAAGTGGGACCATTTGCAAGTTCCCAGTCGCTCCAAGGTAGGTCACCTGTGTCCCAGCACATAGCCAAGCCCCGTACCACCGCAGTGATCCTGGCCGGGGGTACCGGTCAGCGGGTGGGTCTGTCGATCCCCAAGCAGCTGCTGAAGATCGCCGGCAAGGCAGTCATCGAGCACACCCTGACCACCTTCGAGAAGGCCGACTCGATCGACGAGGTCATGGTGCTGATGGCCCCCGGCTATGTGCCCGACGTCGAGAAGATCGTCGCCAAGGCCGGGTTCCGGAAGGTCACCCGGATCATCGAGGGCGGCGCCACCCGGAACGAGACGACCGAACGCGCCATCTCCGCCCTCGGCGAGGGCCTGGCGGAGGGCGAGGACCTCAACGTCCTGTTCCACGACGCCGTACGGCCTTTGCTCTCGCAGCGGGTCATCGACGACTGCGTAGCCGCGCTCGACCGCTACCAGGCCGTGGACGTGGCCATCCCGTCCGCGGACACCATCATCGTCACGCGCACGCACGGCGAGGACGGCGAGTTCATCACCGAGATCCCGGACCGCTCCCGGCTGCGCCGCGGCCAGACCCCGCAGGCGTTCAAGCTGTCCACGATCCGGCGCGCCTACGAGGTCGCCGCGGGCGACCCCAACTTCCAGGCCACCGACGACTGCTCCGTCGTGCTCAGGTACCTGCCCGACGTGCCGATCCACGTCGTCGCGGGCGACGAGTACAACATGAAGGTCACCCAGCCCGTCGACGTCTTCATCGCCGACAAGCTGTTCCAGCTCGCCTCCACGGCCGCGCCCGAGCAGAACGGCGAGGAGGCCTACCGCGAGCTGCTGACCGGCAGGACCGTCGTCGTCTTCGGCGGCTCCTACGGCATCGGCAAGGACATCTGCGACCTCGCCGCCTCCTACGGCGCCAAGGTCTACGCCCTCGGCCGCTCCACCACCGGCACCCACGTGGAGAACCCGGAGGAGGTCGACGACGCGCTGTCCAAGGCGTACGCCGAGACCGGCCGCATCGACTACGTCGTCAACACCGCCGGCGTGCTGCGCATCGGCAAGCTCGCCGAGACCGACAACGCCACCATCGAGGAGGCGCTGAAGGTCAACTACCTGGCGCCGGTGCAGATCGCGCGCTCCTCGTACAAGTACCTCGCCGAGACCAAGGGCCAGCTGCTGCTCTACACCTCCAGCAGCTACACCCGCGGCCGCGCCGAGTACAGCCTGTACTCCTCCACCAAGGCCGCCATGGTCAACCTCACCCAGGCGCTGTCCGACGAGTGGGCGGGCGACGGCATCCGCGTCAACTGCATCAACCCCGAGCGCACCGCGACGCCCATGCGCACCAAGGCATTCGGCCAGGAGCCGGCGGGCTCGCTGCTGTCCTCCGAGGCCGTCGCGCGCACCTCGCTCGACGTGCTGCTGTCCGAGCTGACCGGCCATGTCATCGACGTGCGCCAGCAGGACCCGACCGCCTCCGCGGGCCGCGCCTCCGGGTTCGACCAGGCGCTGGCCGGCGTGCTGGACCGCCAGGACGGCGTGTAATAATCGACGTCAAATAGTTTTCGGTAATTCAGGCCTCTGTGCATGCCCGTTCACGGTGCGTTCACAGGGGCCTGAATCCGTCCAGAACAAAACCGGCACTCTCTCCCAGAGCAGGTTTCTTCCGTGATTTCCACCGCTATACGCGTCGCCCGGGTGGGCAGCGCGGCCGAGCTGGCCGCGGCGGCCCTCATGATGCTGGGCTTCCCCTGCCTCATGCTGGCCGCGCTCGTCCCGAGCGTCCCCGCCTTCGCGGCCGCGGCCGCAGTGACGTACCTGGCGGACCACTATCTGCACCGCAGGGGCAGCTATCTGATCAACCGGCTCAGCAAGGTCCGCGCCGGTCTGTCGATCCGCTTCCTGATCCGGCAGCTGCTCCTGATCCTGCTGCTCGCCCGGCTCTCCCTCTCGGACGACCTGCTCTTCTACGGCGCGGTCGCCTGCTTCATCGCCTTCTACGGCCTGCAGGCCCCGCACGGCGCCCTGGTCACCCTGATCCGCAACCGCCGCCGGATGCCGGTCGCCGCCCGCAACGTCGACCTGGCCTCGCGCATCCGCATCCCGGACGCCCCGCCGCGCTTCCTGCTGCACCGCTCCGCGGAGAAGATGCTCCACCTCGACCTCGCCGCCGTGGTGGGCGTGCTGGTCGCCGCGGCCACCGAGTCGGCCGCCGCGGGCTTCGCCGGCGTCGTGGTCACGCTGGTGCTGGGCTGCGGTTACGTCGTCGCGCTCGTGCCGTACGTGCGCGGCCGGCGCATCCCGCCGAACGCCGAGCGGGTGCTGGCCGCCGTCGACGACTGGCTGCGCGAGTACCGGCCGGAGACGGTGCTGTACTTCTCCGGCTCCAAGGACTCCGCCTACCAGGTCAACATGTGGCTGGAGACCATGGAGCAGCTGGAGAGCCGCCCGCTGGTCATCCTGCGCGAACGCGTCATCCTGCAGAACCTCGCCCCCAGCACGGTCCCCGTCATCTGCGTCCCCGGCGGCGTGCACCTGATGAACATGGACCTGTCCACGGTCCGGGTCGCGCTGTACGCGGCGAACGTCGGCAAGAACATCCACCTGCTGCGCGTGCCGACCATGAAGCACGTCTTCATCGGCCACGGCGACAGCGACAAGCTGGCCAGCGTCAACCCGTTCAGCAAGGTGTACGACGAGGTGTGGACCGCCGGCCGGGCGGGCCGCGACCGCTACGCCATCGCCGACGTCGGCGTCCGCGACGACGACATCGTCGAGGTCGGCCGCCCCCAGCTCGCGCCGATCCAGCCCTGGCGGGGCGTGCCGGACGACCGCATGCCGACCGTGCTGTACGCGCCGACCTGGGAGGGCTGGGACGACAACCCCGGCAACACCTCGATCCTGCTGGCCGGCGAGAACATCGTGAGGAAGCTGGTCGCCGCCGAGCCTCCGGTGCGCGTGCTGTACAAGCCGCACCCCTTCACCGGCACCCGCAGCCCGCAGGCCAAGGCCGCCCACCAGCGGATCACCGCGCTGGTGCGGCAGGCCGCCGCCGAGCGCGCCGCCGACCCGCGCTTCACCGTCGACGCAGCCGCCCGGGCGCGCGCCGAGCAGGAGCTGGCCCGCGTCGAGGCCCGGCTCGCCGAGCTGGCCGGCCGCGGCGGCGACAAGCGCGACGAGGCCGAGGCGACCCGCGACGGGCTGGTCGACGCCGCCCGGCACGAGGAGATCGCCCGGCTGCGCGCCGAGTGGAACGACGCCTACTGGCGCTCGGTGCCGAGCTGGGAGCACCGGGTGATCACGGGCGCCGAGCCGCGTCTGTACGACTGCTTCAACGTCTCCGACGCGATGGTCTCCGACATCTCCAGCGTGGTCTCCGACTTCATCGCGAGCGGCAAGCCGTACGCGGTCACGGACTCGGCCGAGCTGGGCGCGGAGGAGTTCAAGCGGCAGAACACCGCGGTGCGCGCCGCGGTGATCCTCGGCAACGACGCGGCCGAGCTGGGCGGGCTGCTGGACGCCGTACGCGACCCGGCGGCGGACCCGCTGGCGGGCGAGCGGGGGGAGCTGAAGCGGTATCTGCTCGGCCCGGACGAGCCGGCGTCGATCGACCAGTTCAACACCGCGGTGGCCCAGCTGGCCCGCAAGGCCGAGATACGCAACCTGGGTCAGGAGGCGCGGGCCGTGATCGGGGGGCCCGTGGAGGAGGTCGAGCCGGAGGACGCCGAGCAACTGGCGCAGGTGCTGCCCGGTCAGGGGGCGTCGCCGGCGGACGACGGCGAGGAGGGCGTGACGGCGGGCTGACCGGCCCGCGGCACCGGCCCCGGCACCGCCGCGGCACCGGACCCGGCCCCGGAGGAGAACGACGGCGTTCTCCTCCGGGGCCGTCGCCGTTACGGGGGGTGTGACCCCGGTCACCCCGCATGCCGGTGGGGGCAACCCGCCGTTGCCGATCACCGTCTTGCAGGTAGCGAAAAATGGATACTGGGGGAAACTCCCGTTGACTAGGGGGGAATGATTCCGTGACGCAGCCTGATGTCAGTGTGATCATCGGGGCGTACGAGGCGATGCCGTACCTGGTCGAATGCCTGGCCTCGGTCGAGGCGCAGACCATCGGTCCCGAGCGCGTCGAGGTCATCGCGGTCGACGACGGCTCCACCGACGGCACGGGGGAGTGCCTGGAGGAGTTCGCCGCCCGCGCGGCCATGCCGGTCACCGTCGTCCGGCAGCGGAACTCCGGCGGCCCCAGCGGCCCGCGCAACGTCGGTCTGGGCAAGGCGACGGGGCGGTACGTCTTCTTCCTCGACGCCGACGACCGGCTCGGGGAGGAAGCCCTGGAGCGGATGGTCGCGGCGGCCGACCGCAACGGCACCGACGTCGTCCTGGGGCGGGTGCAGGGCGTCGACAGGACGGCTCCCACATCGATGTGGGGCCGGAACCTGGACCGGACCGACGTGTTCTCGTCCAACATCAAGTTCACCCTGAGCGCGCAGAAGCTGTTCCGCCGCTCGCTGCTGGAGCGGCACGCCATGCGGTTCGACGAGTCGCTGTGGACCGGCGAGGACGCGCTGTTCACGATGGAGGCATACCTGCGGGCCGACGGGGTGACGGTGATCGCCGACTACACCTGCTACTACCTGGTGGGACGCAGCGACGGCAAGCAGGTGACCAAGACCGGGGGCTACAGCCTGCGGTTCGACTCCGCGCGCGCCCTGATGCGGCTGATCGCGGACTTCGTGCCGCCCGGGGAGCGACGCGACAGCCTCATGGTGCGGCCGTTCACGGTGACCCTGCTCCCGCAGTTCGGGCCGAAGTTCCTCAAGGACAGCGACCAGGTACGCCGCCACAAGCTGGAGCTGGCCAAGCCGCTGATGGACGAGCACTGGCACCAGGGCGTGGCCCGCCGCCTGCGCGTCGAGGAACGCCTCCGCCTCCACCTGGTGGCCGAGCAGCGCCCCGACCTGCTGATCGACATCCTGGAGTTCACCCGCGGCAAGCGGAAACCGGAGCCGGTCCTGGAGGCCCGGGGCCGCCGCCTCTACCTGGCCTACCCGCACTTCCGCGCCCCGGACCCGGGACTCCCCGACTGGCTCTACCAGGCCCCGCCCGTTCAGGCCCGTGCCTACCCCGGCTACCGGGACGGCCTCGCCCTGCCCCGCCGCGTCCTGCGCAAGGCCCGCAGGCTGCTGAGCGCCGGCCGCAGGCCCTGAGACGACGGGCCGGGGCCGGGTCGCCGGGCGGCAGGGACACGCAGCGGCGCCCGCCTCCTGGCCGTGGGGCGAGGAGGCGGGCGCCGGCCGGTGTCGTCGTCGGGCCCGGTTCTGTCGTCAGGCCCGGTTCTGGAGGGCCTTGCGCAGGGGGGCGCCCACCACGCGGCGGGCGCGGCGGTAGACGGACGGCTTCGGCTTCGCCGCCGACACCCGAGCCTTGGCCGCGTCGGCCGTGGCCACCGCCTTGGCGGCGGACGCCTTCGCCGTGTCCGCCTTGGTCTCCGCGGTCCTCGCGCCGCTGCGAGCCTTCGCCAGCTCCCGCCGCAGCCGCGCGTTGTCCGCGTCCAGCTCGGCGAGCCGGCCGTTCAGGAAACCGAACCGCGAGGTCACCGACTCGATGTCCGGCTCGTTCCAGGGGCGAACGCCCGCCGGGAAGTCCAGCTCCCGCAGCCGCGCCTCGAAGGCGGCGCCGCCGTCGCCGTGCGTGAAGGTGTTCTCCAGGCCGTTCTTCTCGAGGAATGCCGTGAACCGGTCGAAGCGCTCCTGGTGGCCGCTCACCAGCGGACCGAAGTCCGACTCCTCGTAGAGCCGCGCCGGGTCCAGGTCCTTGTCGACCGAGTCGATCCGGCGGTGCGGGATCTCGAAGTACCGGCACAGCTCCAGCGTCCGCGAGTCCGCGGTCAGCACGGTCGCCGGCGTGCCCGCCAGCAGGGCGGCGATGTTGCCGTGGATGCGGGAGCCGAACGAGTAGTCGAACTCCCGGAGGTCGTCGATCCAGGTGACCGGGTCGACGTAGATGCGGACCTTGTCCTCCTTGAACATCGGGTGGTCGGGATGCGAGGGCATCCCCGTCACCGCGGCGTTCGGGTGGGACAGGTCCCGCCAGTGCATCTGCAGGGCGTCGCTGAGGTTCTGCGCGACGAAACGCAGGTGGGGATAGCGCTTGTGATTGCGCCGGATGATCGCGCCCAGGCCCTGCGAGCGCACCGCGCTGTGCGAGCCGTTGATCGAGATCCGGGAGTCCCGGGTCAGCGCCGGCACGCGCTTCTCGACGTTCAGCTCCTTGCCCCACATGAACATCGACGGGCAGCCGATGACCTCGACGTCCCGGAAGCCCATGTCCTTGAGGTACTGCTCGGTGAACTCGCCGCGCACGCCGATGGACGCGCTGCGGTCCAGTACCGCCGAGACGAACGCCTTCACGCTCGGCTCGATCGCCTTGATCCGCTCGGCGTCGTAGTCCAGCCCCGCCTGCGCGCCGGTGCCCAGCACCACCACCGGGATCTTCAGCTTGCTGATCAGCTGCGTGAGCCGGTTCAGCGAAGTCTCGAAGGTCGGCCGGAAGGCGTTGGCCAGCGGGATGACGAAGGCGTCGTACTCCGCGTTGATCCTGGCCGCCGCGTTGACGTCCGTGCGGATGCCGTTGGAGACGACCTCGGTGCCCGGCGTCTCGAGGATCTTGTGGGCGGCGTCGCTGAAGATCAGGTTGCCGGAGTTGGTGGCGATGACGTCCCGGTGAAGGGCTTCCTCCAGCGAGTAGACGTCGAACGGGCTCTTCCCCGAGCGGAGAAGGATGCGCCTGGTGGGGCGGGCTATTGACGACACAAGATTCAACTTAAGTTTACGGGACTTTTAATTTCTACAGATGAACTGTACAACCTTTTCCGCCCGTTCGGAGCGTGCAGGTCCGAACACCGTCCTGTCCGCAGCCTGGACCGATGCGCGGCCCCCGCCCCCCTTCGCGTAGATTCGCAGCAGGGGCAGCCGACGCTCACGAGGGGACGGAACGCAAGGTGGCAGGGGCAAGGCAGGCCGTGCGCGAGGCCCGCAGGATCGTCGTCAAGGTGGGCTCCTCCTCGCTGACCACCGCCTCGGGCGGGCTCGACGCCGACCGCGTCGATGCCCTGGTGGACGTCCTGGCCAAGGTGCGCAGCGGGGGCGAGAGGGAGATCGTGCTGGTCTCCTCCGGCGCCATCGCCGCGGGGCTGGCCCCCCTCGGACTGCGCCGCCGCCCCAAGGATCTCGCCCGTCAGCAGGCCGCCGCCAGCGTCGGTCAGGGCCTGCTCGTCGCCCGTTACACCGCATCCTTCGCCCGCTACGGCATCCGCGTCGGCCAGATCCTGCTCACCTCCGACGACATGAGCCGCCGTGCCCACCACCGCAACGCCTCCCGCACCCTCGACAAGCTCCTGGCGATGGGGGCGCTCCCGGTCGTCAACGAGAACGACACCGTCGCCACCGACGAGATCCGCTTCGGCGACAACGACCGCCTCGCCGCGCTCGTCGCCCACCTCGTCCGCGCCGACCTGCTGGTCCTGCTCTCCGACGTGGACGGCGTCTACGACGGCGACCCGAGCAGGCCCGGCACCTCCCGGATCGCCGAGGTGCGCGGCCCGGCCGACCTCGCGCACGTCGAGATCGGCAGCACCGGCAAGGCCGGCGTCGGCACCGGCGGCATGGTCACCAAGGTCGAGGCCGCCGGCATCGCCGCCGCCGCGGGCATCCCCGTCGTGCTGACCAGCGCCGTCCACGCGGCCGACGCGCTCACCGGCCAGGACACCGGCACCTACTTCCACGCCACCGGCAAGCGCTCCGCCGACCGCCTGCTGTGGCTCCAGCACGCCTCCGCGCCGCAGGGCTCGCTCACCCTGGACGACGGCGCCGTACGAGCCGTGGTCGAGCGCCGCAAGTCGCTGCTGCCGGCCGGGATCGCCGCCGTCGAGGGTGAGTTCAGCGCGGGCGACCCCGTCGAACTGCGCGACGCCACCGGGCGCGCGGTGGCCCGTGGCCTCGTCAACTTCGACGCCAAGGAGATCCCCCTCCTGATCGGCCGCTCCACGCACGACCTGGCCCGTGAACTCGGCCCCGGCTACGAGCGCGAGGTCGTCCACCGCGACGACCTGGTCCTCCTCCCGGACTGACCGCGCGGCCGGCCCTGCCCCCGCTCGGCCGCCCCACTCCGTACACCGGCCGAAAACGGGGGGAACGCCCCGCGAAAAGCACCCGCCCTAGGTGGACGTTCCGCAAAATCGCCCCGCGAGCCCTTGCGGCCTGCTCAACTTTGTCTCACAGGCACGCCCCGCACGAGCGACCGTGCATCCGTGTACCCGTGTGTAAAGGAGGCCGTCGTGAGACGAGTGCGCCCCGGGCCGGCGTCCCGCGGCGGAGCCGGCAGCGGCGGGACCTCCCGGGCGGCCGGCTCCCGAGCGCCCGGCGAGGAACGCGCCCTCACCAGCGTCGCCGCCGGCGACCGCTTCACCGGCGAGGAGCCCGCCGACCTTCCCCGCCTGTGGCACGTCACCCTCAGCGTCTCCGGCGAGAGCGCCCCGCTGACCGAGGTCCGCCGCGCCCTGGAACAGCTCGCCCACGACCACCCCTTCCTGCTGACCAGCAGATACGCCGACGACCACGCGGAGATCCGGTACTGGGAGGAGGCCCGCGACCTGCACGACGCCGCCGCCGTCGCGCTGCGCCTGTGGGGCGAGCACCGGCAGAGCGCCGGACTGCCGCCCTGGGAGATCGTCGGCCTGGAGGTCATCGACCGCGCCACCTACCACCAGCGCGTTTCCGAGGGCTACGGCCACCCGCCCGCCACCCCGGTCGGCGTCCACCCGTTCTGACCCGTTTCACCGTCCTTCACCGTCTTGTCCGATGCGCAAGGGTGTCTCGGGGTTTGGGATGCCCCGTGAACCGGCCGGTCCGGCGCACTACCCTGCCCTCATGACCACGCTCTCGCCGTACGACTCGATGACCCCGGTCACCCAGGCCGCCTACCGGGCCAAGGCCGCGGCCGCCGACCTCGCCCCGCTCCCGCGGTCCGTGAAGGACGACGCGCTGCTCGCCATCGCGGACGCGCTGGAGGTCCGCACGAGCGAGATCGTCGAGGCCAACGCCAAGGACGTCGCCAAGGCCCGCGAGGCCGGCACCAGCGAGGCCATCGTGGACCGGCTCACCCTCACCCCCGAGCGGGTGCGTGCCATCGCCGGGGACGTCCGGGACGTCGTCGCGCTGCCCGACCCGGTCGGCGAGGTGGTGCGCGGCTCCACCCTCCCCAACGGCATCGACCTGCGCCAGGTCCGCGTCCCGCTCGGCGTCGTAGGGATCATCTACGAGGCCCGCCCCAACGTCACCGTGGACGCCGCCGCCCTCTGCCTGAAGTCCGGCAACGCCGTGCTGCTGCGCGGCTCGGCCTCGGCCTACGAGTCGAACACCGCGCTGGTCCGGGTCCTGCGCGACGCCGTCGGCGGGGCCGGGCTGCCCGCCGACGCCGTGCAGCTGGTGCCCGGCGAGAGCCGCGACAGCGTGCGCGAGCTGATGCGCGCCCGCGGCCTGGTCGACGTGCTCATCCCGCGCGGCGGCGCCTCGCTGATCCGGACGGTCGTCAACGAGTCCACCGTCCCGGTGATCGAGACCGGCACCGGCAACTGCCACGTCTACGTCGACGCCCAGGCGGACATCGACACGGCCGTCGAGATCCTGATCAACTCCAAGGCGCAGCGCGTCAGCGTCTGCAACGCCGCCGAGACCCTCCTGGTCCACCAGGACATCGCCGCCGAGTTCCTGCCCCGCGCCCTGGACGCCCTCGCGGAGGCCGGGGTGACCGTGCACGCCGACGAGCGGGTGATGGCGTACGCCAAGGACTCCCGGGCGACCGTCGTGGAGGCCACTCCGGAGGACTGGGAGACCGAGTACCTGTCGTACGACATCGCCGCCGCGGTCGTGGACTCGCTCGACAAGGCCGTGGAGCACATCCGGCTGTGGACCTCCGGCCACACCGAGGCGATCGTGACCACCTCGCAGCAGGCCGCCCGCCGGTTCACCCAGCTCGTCGACTCCACCACCGTCGCGGTGAACGCCTCGACCCGGTTCACGGACGGCGGCCAGTTCGGCTTCGGCGCGGAGATCGGCATCTCCACCCAGAAGCTGCACGCCCGCGGCCCCATGGGCCTGCCGGAGCTGACCAGCACCAAGTACATCGTCACCGGCGACGGACACGTACGGCGCTGACACCGCGGGGGACGGCCCGCGGCGGCCGGAACCCGTCTCGTCAGGTGGATGAATTTCCGTACCGTCTGCCCAAATTGACCCCCCAGGTCTACTCTGGACTGCGTGCCGGAGGACGTGGGGGGTTCGCCGTTCCCTGACGGCTGGGAGCCCGACGACGACCACGACCGCGGGGTGTCGGACGAAGAGTTCGCCTCCGTGGTCTTCGACGAGGCCTTCGTGCGAGCGGCCGTGGTGCACGAGCCGACCGCCGTCGAACGCCTCCTGGCCGCGGCCCAGGCCAGAGCCGAGGCCTCCGAGACGGAGGCCCGCCGTGCTCACGCCGGAGGCGAGCGGTACGACGACGGATACGACGACGACCGTTTCGGCCATGATCCACTCCGGGACGACTTCGACGATCCGGACGGCTTCGACGGGGTCCCGTACGGCAGACAGGTGCGCTGGCACCGGCCGGTCGCCTGGGTGCTCGCCGTGGTGATGGGCGTCGGCATGGTCGCGCTGGCCTTCGCCGCGGTCTACCGGGGCGGCTCCTCGTCCCGCCCCGAGCAGGCGCCCCCACCCGCCTCGACCGGCCTCGAACAGGGCGGGGGCGGCAAGGCGCCCCTGCTCCCCTCGGCGGTCCCGCACACTCCGTGACGACCGGTGATTTCGCGTCAGAAGTTGTCGCAGAACGGGGCGTTTACCGGGGTGCCGGGCGACCTACTCTGAAGACATGGGCGGCCCTGGCGAACCCCCCGAGAGGACACCGGACGGCGTCCCCGGTGGGGACGACGAATACCGATCCGTCGTGTTCGACGAGTCGTTCGTCCGCGCTGCCCGGCTCCAGGAGTTCTCCGCGCAGGAGCGCATCACCGACCACGCGCCCGCCGTCCGCAGCCGCACCCCCCTGCGCCGGGGGCTGTCCCGCCAGCTGACGGTCCTGGTCGTGCTGATCGCCCTCGCCTTCGGCGCCGCCGTCTACATGGGTGTACGCCACCCGTACCAGAACCCGGCGGCCGGCCGCTCCGCCGAACCCCTGCGGATGACGGTCATCCCGCTCGCCCCGCAGGGCCGGGTACCCGGCGCCGCCGACCCCGAACGGCTGTACGCCGCCAGCCCGGCCGCGCAGTTCCGGGTCGGCGCCGAGGGCATCCCGTTGCCCGCCGCCCGGCGCACCGCGAACTTCTCCGACAGTCAGGTCCTCGGCGCCCTGACCACCGCCAAGAACTACCTCGTCCGCTCCTCGCTCAACCCCGAGGTGCTCACCGGCGGCCAGGTCAGGCCCGTGCGGGTGCTGCTCGACGCCGACCAGCTCCACCAGTTCGACCGCAGCTTCGAGCAGCCCGTCGCCGACGGCCGGCACGCCCCGACCGGCTGGGTCGTCCGCTTCGACCCGAAGGAGACCCAGCTGGCCGACCGCGGCATCCGCGCCCAGGGCAGCATGCACGTCGCCGAGATCGACTCCGGCACCCTCGAGGTCACCACGGACCACACGTTCGTCTACGCGCTGCGGCCCGCCGACCGCTCCCGGGCGGAGGCGTCGCTGTTCACCGTCCGGCGCGAGCTGCAGTTCCGCTTCGACCGGGAGGACCTGCGCCGGCACCAGACCCGGCTGGTCGGCTCCTACGTCCAGGCCGGGCCGCTGTCCTGCGCCGACGACTCGGCCGGCCATCTGCACCCGCTGCTGGCCGGCCGGACGGCCGAGAAGGGCGGCCCGGCCGGCACCGACCCGTACGCCACGCACGGCGCGGCGGCGCTGTGCGGCTCGCTCGCCGACAGCGCCCAGCCGAAGGTCTGAACGGCCCGAGTGTCCGGGCGGCCCGAGGGCCCGCCCCGTTCGAACAGACGCGCGCCCGGTGGTCCTACTGCGGATCGCGCGGCGGCTCGGTCTTCGTGGAGCCGCCGGCGGAGTCGTCCGGGGAGCCGCCCGTCGAACCGCCCGGGGAGCCGTTCGCCTCGCGGCCGGCCGACCCGGTGAACCCGCCGAACCCGCGCCGCACCCGGCTGCCCAGGTCCCCGGCGCCGCCCGCGATGTCGTTGACCAGCTTCATCAGCGGGTCCTTGGAGCCGCGCACCTCGCCGGCGTAGCTCGCCGCCGACTCGCGGAACGAGTCGGTCACCGACGTGTCCTTGTCCTCGCTGCGCCGCGGGTAGTGGCCGTCCATGATCCGCTGGTAGTCGCGGGACTCGGACCACTTCTTCAGCTCGGCCGCGCGGACCGTGGCGAAGGGGTGGCTGCGCGGCAGCACGTTGAGGATCTTCAGCACGGAGTCCCGCAGGTCGCCGCCCGCCTCGTACTCCTCGGCCTGCTCCAGGAACGCGTCCACGTTCATCTCGTGCAGGTGGTTGCCGCCGGCCAGCTTCATCAGGCCGCGCATCGAGGCATGGAGGTCCTGGCCGACCAGCAGCCCGGCGCGGTCCGCGGACAGCTCCGACTTGCGGAACCACTCGCGCAGCGCGGTCACGATCGCCATCACCGCGACGTTCCCCAGCGGGATCCAGGCCACCCGCAGCGCGAGGTTGGTCAGGAACAGCAGGACGGTGCGGTACACCGAGTGCCCGGACAGGGCGTGGCCGACCTCGTGGCCGATCACCGCCCGCATCTCCTCCTCGTCGAGCAGTTCGACCAGGCCGGTCGTGACGACGATGATCGGCTCGTCCAGGCCGATGCACATGGCGTTGGGCTGCGGGTCCTGGTTGACGTACATCGGCGGGACCTTCTCCAGGTCCAGGATGTAACAGGCGTCGCGCAGCATGTCGTTCAGGTGGGCGAACTGCCGGTCGGAGACGCGCACCGAGTCGGACAGGAACAGCAGCCTCAGACTCCGCTCGGGCAGCAGCCCGCTGAGCGCCTTGAAGGCCGTGTCGAAGCCGCTCAGCTTGCGCAGGGCGACCAGGGCGGAGCGGTCCGCCGGATGTTCGTACGCGCGCGAGGAGATCCCGGGGAAGCGCCTGCGCTGCCTGCTCGGCACGCTTCCGTGCCCGCCCTGCTGGTGGCCGTCGTCGGACATGTGTTCCCCCATGTGCGTCGGTGTGCCGTGACGGGGCGGTCCGCCCCGTGCCGCTGGGCGCTCTCCATGACGTCGCCGAAGCCCAGCCTAGGCGGAAGGACGACCTGGGGACCCGGAAGGTTGCGCGACGGCGGGAGTCGGGGTGATCCCCGTCGGGCCGCCCGCATACGATGAGCCGACGTCTCTGTCCCGCCCACACGCGATAGGTCCTGCCGAAGATGAGCTTCCACAGCGCCGCTGCCCAGTTGGTCACCCTCGCCTCCGAGGGCGAGAAGCACGGCGGCAACCACGAGAGCCTCAACCCCTACGTCACCGGCGGCGGTGCCTTCCTCGCGCTGATGGTGCTGCTGTGGATCACCACCCTCTTCAACCGCGACCGCTGACTCCGGCCGACAGGGCGAACGGGCCGGGCCGGTAGGGTCGCAGGCATGGGAGAGCAGCACATGCCCACCGGTCCGGCGCACGACCGCGCGGGCGGCAGGCGCCGCCTGGGAGTGATGGGCGGCACGTTCGACCCGATCCACCACGGGCACCTGGTGGCGGCCAGCGAGGTCGCCGCCGAGTTCCGGCTGGACGAGGTGGTGTTCGTGCCCACCGGCCAGCCGTGGCAGAAGTCCCACCGCGCGGTGTCCCCGGCCGAGGACCGTTATCTGATGACGGTCATCGCGACCGCCGAGAACCCGCAGTTCTCGGTCAGCCGCATCGACATCGACCGCGGCGGCCCCACCTACACCGTGGACACCCTGCGCGACCTGCGCCGGCTCAACCCGGACACGGACCTCTTCTTCATCACCGGCGCCGACGCCCTCGCCCAGATCCTGACCTGGCGGGACTCCGAGGAGCTGTTCTCGCTGGCCCACTTCATCGGGGTGACCCGGCCCGGCCACACGCTGACCGACGCGGGCCTGCCCAAGGGCGGCGTCTCACTGGTCGAGGTCCCCGCCCTCGCCATCTCCTCCACGGACTGCCGTGCGAGAGTCGCCAAGGGCGACCCCGTCTGGTATCTGGTGCCGGACGGAGTCGTGCGCTACATCGCCAAACGAGAGCTGTACCGCGGCGAGTGAGCCGAGAGGGGCACCGGTGAACGACCGATACGACGCGGGGTACGAGGGCGAAGCCCGGTACGAGGTGGTCGGCTACGACGAGTACGGCCGGCCCGTCTACCAGCAGGTGCAGCCCAGCCCGGCGTACGACCCCTACGGACAGCGACAGCAGCACTACGGCTACGACCCGTACGCCGCGGGCGCCCAGCAGCCCGCGCCGCCCTACGACCCCTACGGCGCCGCGACCGGGACCGGTCAGCAGGCGCCGGTCCCGCCGGCCTACGAGCCCTCGTCGGCCTACGAGCCCTCGTCGGCCTACGAGCCGCAGCGGCAGCCGTACGACCCCTACGACCCGTACGGCCCCTACGGGCAGCAGCCGCAGACGGCCGCCGGGGCCCAGCAGCCTCCCCGCGCCGCCGAGCAGACCGCGTACGTCCCCCAGCAGGCGCGCCCCGCCGAGCGCGAGCACGAGTCCGAGTACGAGTACGCCGGGACGGAACCGCGGCAGGAGCAGCCGGAGCAGCGGCGGGAGTCGCCGGAGCCTTCGCGCCGTGAGGACCGGGACTACCGCACCGAGCAGTTCGCGTTCGTCGAGGACCCCGACGGGGACTCCGAGGACGTCATCGACTGGCTGAAGTTCACCGAGAACCGCACCGAGCGCCGCGAGGAGGCCCGCCGCCGGGCGCGCGGCCGGCTGATCGCCCTGGTCACCGTCCTCGCCCTGGTCGCGGCCGGCGGCGTCGGCTACCTCTGGTACGCCGGGAAGCTCCCCGGCCTGTCCGCCGGGGACGCGAAGGCCGGCGGCGCCACGGCCGCGGGCGCCCAGAAGCGCGACGTGATCGTCGTCCACCTGCACGACACCAAGAAGGGCGGCACCTCCACCGCCCTGCTGGTCGACAACACCACCGCCGGCCGGGGCACCACCGTCCTGCTGCCCAACGCCCTCGCCCTCACCGGTGACGACGGCTCCACGACGACGCTGGCCAAGTCGGTCGAGGACGACGGCTCCTCCGGCACCCGCGAGGCCCTGGACACGGTCCTCGGCACCTCCATCCAGGGCACCTGGCGGCTGGACACCCCGTACCTGCAGAACCTCGTGGACCTGGTCGGCAACATCGAGATCGACACCGACGCCGACGTCCCCGACCCGGCCGCCGCGAAGAAGGGGCAGGCCCCCCTGGTCAGAAAGGGCGAGAAGCAGACCCTGAGCGGCAAGATGGCCGTCGCCTACGCCACCCACCGTGCCTCCGGCGAGGACCAGAACGCCCAGCTGGAGCGGTTCGGGCAGGTCCTGCACGGGGTGCTGCGCAAGCTGTCCTCCGACCCGCAGGCCGCGACGGTCACCGTGCAGACGCTGGCCCAGATCCTCGACCCGTCGCTCACCGACAAGGACCTCGGCGCGTTCCTCGCCGACCTGTCCGACCTGGCCAAGAGCGGCGACCACGAGACCGCGCTGCTGCCCGTCCAGGACGACGGCACCCTCACCGCCCAGGCGAGCGACAGCGTCGTCAAGGACATCCTCGGCGGCACCGCCAAGAGCCCCGACCAGGGCGCCGCCGTCCGCGTCTCGGTCCGCAACGCCAGCGGTGAGAAGGACAACACCGAGAAGGCCCGCGTGGTCCTCCTCAACGGCGGCTTCACCTTCCTGGAAGCCGGCAGCGAGGGCTCGGCGCAGGCCGCCTCCAAGGTCACCTACGCCGACGCCGCCCACAAGGAGAACGCCGCCGAGGTCGCCAAGACGCTGGGCCTGCCCGCCGACGCGGTCGCCGAGGGCGAGGTCTCGGCCAACGCGAACGTCTCGGTCGTGCTCGGCCAGGACTACGAGCCGACCGTGGCGCAGTGAACCGCAGGCGCCGGCGCCGGCCCGGTCCCGCGATCCCGGATCTTCGCGATCCCCGCGGACGAGCTGGGACCGTCGGCGGTCCGTGAGACCCTTGAGGTACCACGACCGCCGACGGAAAGCCTTGTAGTGACCGCGACCGACCGTTCTCTCGCCCTCATCACCACCGCCGCCCAGGCGGCCGCCGACAAGCTCGCGCACGACGTCATCGCCTACGACGTGAGCGACGTCCTGTCGATCACCGACGCCTTCCTGCTGGCCTCCGCGCCCAACGACCGCCAGGTCAAGTCGATCGTCGACGAGATCGAGGAGCGGCTCCAGAAGGAGCTCGGCGCCAAGCCGGTTCGCCGCGAGGGCGACCGTGAGGCCCGCTGGATCCTGCTCGACTACGTCGACATCGTCGTCCACGTCCAGCACAGCGAGGAGCGCGTCTTCTACGCCCTGGAGCGGCTGTGGAAGGACTGCCCCGAGCTGGAGCTTCCCGAGGACGCCAAGGCCACCCGGGGCAAGGCCGAGGAGCACGCCAAGCTGCAGGCCGCGGAGGAGGCCTCCGGCACGGACGGGGACTGGCGGTGACCGCGACCGGTGAGGTGGCCGGCGGCCGGCCCGGCCGCGGGCGCCGGATCATCCTGTGGCGGCACGGCCAGACGTCGTGGAACGTGGAGCGCCGCTTCCAGGGCACCACCGACGTCCCGCTCACCGAGACCGGCGTCGCCCAGGCCCGCCGCGCCGCCCGGCTGCTCGCCTCGCTGCGGCCGGACGCGATCGTCGCCTCCGACCTGCGACGGGCCGTCGACACGGCCGCCGAGCTGGCCGCGCTCACCGGCCTGGAGGTCGCCACCGACGAGGGCCTGCGGGAGACCTACGCGGGCGTCTGGCAGGGCCTGACGCACGACGAGATCATCGCCCGGCACGGCGCGGAGTACGCCGCGTGGAAGCGCGGCGAGCCGGTCCGCCGCGGCGGCGGCGAACTGGAGACCGAGGTCGCCGACCGCGCCGCCCCGGTGGTGCTCCGGCACGCCGAGAAACTGCCCGACGACGGCACCCTCGTCGTCGTCAGCCACGGCGGCACGATCCGCACCACCATCGGCCGGCTGCTCGGCCTGGAGGCCCGTCACTGGGAGGGCTTCGGCGGCCTCACCAACTGCTGCTGGTCCGTCCTCGGCGAGGGCGCCCGCGGCTGGCGGCTGCTGGAGCACAACGCCGGAACCCTGCCGGAGCCGGTCCTCGGCGACGACGACTGAACCGATTTCACTTTCCGGCAGGTCACAGGCTAAAGTTCTTCTTGTTCGCCCGCCGAGCGGGAGGAACACTCGGGGCTATAGCTCAGTTGGTAGAGCGCCTGCATGGCATGCAGGAGGTCAGGAGTTCAATTCTCCTTAGCTCCACAGCTCCGCGGATCAATCCCGTCCCCTTGAGGGGGCGGGATTTTTCGTCGTGGTCTTGAGCCGGCCGCCCCCGGCAGGCGTATCCCTCGGAGGAGACGCCGAGTCGGCCCGGCCGTGGCAGAATCAAACGGCCGGAAGGGGACGCGGCCCGACGGGAGGGAGTAGCGATGCCTGCGAGCATCCTCGAGGAGGTCGGCCACCTCCTCGGCGGAGCGGCGTTGACACGGGACACGGTCACCCGGCTCAGCTGCCCTTCCTGCGGTTCCGCCCATGTCGCCCAGGTCCTCGGCGACAACGGCGGGATCTCCTACGTGTGCACGGCCTGCGGCCACAGCTGGAGCTGAACGATGGGTGCCCACAGGCGGAAGTGCGACTGGTGCGGCAGCGGTACGCCGATCGTCCGCGACATGGAACCGGTGAACCCCGACTACCAGTACTGGTGCGAGGAGTGCGCGCGGGCGCTGATCATAAAAGGCGACCCGATCGAGACGTACCGCGAGCTGGAGGGCGAGCCGATCTACGGCCGGCTCCTGGAGGAGCACTGCACCCTCAAGCGGTTCTACTCGTTCGTGACGGCGTGACGGCGTGAACGGCGTGACGGCGTCGTAAACGGGCATTGGGCGCGAACGGGTCGCAAGCGGAAACGATTTGGTACTGCACCCGGTGGACCGTGTAATGTTGGCGTCGCCGCCAGGGAAACCAGCGGCCAACGCGAGGGGCTATAGCTCAGTTGGTAGAGCGCCTGCATGGCATGCAGGAGGTCAGGAGTTCAATTCTCCTTAGCTCCACAATGAAAGATCCCGCCGGGTCGAGAGACCCGGCGGGATCTTCTTCTTTCCCGCTCTTCCCGGTGGATACGGCGTCAGCGGCCCAGCGCCCGCCGCCCCCGCTCGCGACCCTGTGACAGCACCGGCAGATTGCTGCGGGCCGGCGGTCGGGACGGGGCCTCCTCCTCGATGCGCAGGGCCAGCGCCGGGCAGCGGCGCACCGCACGCAGCGCCTTCGCCTCCGCGTACCGGGGCACGGACGCCTGGGCGACCGTCGGAAAGCCGTCGGCGCCCAGCTCGAAGACCTCCGGGAGGATGTCGGCGCACAGTCCGTGCCCCCGGCACAGCGTCCAGTCGACGTGAATCCTCTGCCGGCTCGGCCCGCCGTCCCCGGCCTCGCCGCCCGGGACGCCCGTCGGGGTCCCGCCGGCCGCGAAGAGCGGCAGCACGCCCTGCACCGGGCGTCCGCAGCCGTTGCCCAGGACGTGCGCCGCGAGGTCGTCGGTGAACGCCTCGACGGTCGACTCCAGGAACATGGCCGAGCCGTCGGGGTGGGAGCACGCGCCGCGCCGCTTGACGTTCCCGGCGACCTGCCTGAGCGCCTCCAGGGCGGCCGGACCGCCACCGTTCAGGACGTCCGCCAAACCCCGCGCGGCGGCCGGTAGACCGAGGTAGCAGGGGCCGCACTGGCCCGCGCTCTCCTCCGCCAGCCATTGCGCCACCCGAAGCGACTCGCCCAGCGGGCAGGTGTCCTGGCCGATCGGCAGGATCGCGCCCGCGCCCAGCGAACCGCCCACCGCGTCCAGCGAGTTGCGGGAGACCACCGCCTCGCCGGCCGTCGCCGTGTCGATCCACTTGCCGTGGTAGCCGCCGGTCAGCACGCCCTGCGGCACCGGTGGGGCGCCGGCCAGCTGGAGGACGTAGCGCAGCGGCACGCCCGTGGGGACCTCGATCACCATCGGGCGGGCCACCGCGCCGGAGACGGTCAGCATGACGGTGCCCGGCTCGTCGTACAGGCCGGTGTTGCCGTAGCGCTCGGGGCCGATGCGGGCGGCGACGGCCAGCTGGGCGAAGGTCTCGGCGTTCGACAGCAGGGTGGGGGCCCCGCCGACGCCGCTCCTCGACGCGCTGATCTTGCGGCCCGGCGGGATCGCCGGGCCGCCGTCGATCGAACGGATCAGCGAGGCGGCGGCGCCGGTGACCATGCGGACCGGGTTGCGCTGCACGCGTGCGCGCAGCGCCGATCTGCGTCCGTCGCCGAGGCCGCGTTCGGCGAGCGCGGCCTCCATGGAGCGCTGGGTCGACTCCCGGGTCACGCCGATCACCAGCCGCCGCGCCCCGAGAGCCTCGGCGCACAGCAGCGCGCCGTCCAGGATCAGGTGCGGGGCACGGTTGATGAGGACCGTGTCCTTGCGGCAGGCCGGTTCGTCCTCGCTGCCGTTGACGACGACCACCGGCCGGACGCCGCGCCCGATCGCCGATTCGGCGACCGCGCGCAGCTTCTTGTGGAAGGGGAAGCCCGCGCCGCCGCGGCCCCGGAGGCCGATGCGTTCGGCGAGCCGGGCGAGCTGCTCGCCGCCCATGGGGTCGAGCGGCCCGTGCACCTTCAGGTGCATGGGCAGATCCAGTCGTTCGACAAGGTCGAAACCCGACGTGAGCTGGGGAAGCCCGACCACGCGGACTTCGGGTACGTCGGGCAGAGCCTCGTTCACTTCAGGCCTCCGGAAGGCGTGGTCCAAGGGTCGCCCGAACCCGGCGCCTCGAAGTCGTGGGGATCGTAGGAGGCGCCGGGGGGTGCAGCAGTGGTGGGACCGCTGTTGTCCATGTCGTCCGGGTGATACGTGCCGTGGAGGGTGTTCGACTCAACGGTGTCGCGCGGATCACTTCCGGCGTGGCCGACGAAGCCCGGATCGCCGTAGGCCGGGATGGTGTGTCCGGTGTCCTGGAGGGGGTCGTACGCCGACGGGGGCGCCTCGCCGACCGGGAGCGGGGACGGAACGGGCCAGGCGGCGGAGGCGCCGGCGTCCGTGCGGGGGAGGGGCTCGGTGGGCTGGAGGTCGGCGTCGGAGGTGTGGGCGCACCGGGAGGCGCGGGAGGCGCGGGGCGGGCGGGACGAGCGGGAGACGGCGCGGTAGGCGGCTGCGAAGCCGCCGGCGGGCTCGGTGGGGGAGGGGCGGCCGGCGGGGTCGGGGGCCGTCGCCCGTTCGTAGCCGGGCAGGGGGCGCTCGTGGCCCGGCAGCGCGGAGCCCTGGCCGGGCGGTGCGGTCCCGGACGCCGTCCGCGCGCCGCTCTCGCCGAGTTCGTCGCGGCCCTGCCCGTCCGGGGAGCCGAGGAACGCGGTGATCAGGACGGCGACCCGGCGCTTGACCGGGCGGGGCGCCGCGCGCAGGGCGAGGGCGGCGGCGACGCCGGCCACGCACAGCAGGTACAGCACCACGAAGACCGTGTCCGCCTCGCGGCCCGCGAACAGGCCGTGGAGCAGGGCGGCGCACCAGGCCGGGTAGGCCAGCGCATGCATCGCCCGCCAGCGTGCCGCGATCGGGGCCGGGGAGGCGAAGGCGCTGCGCAGGGCGCCGGTGAGGCCGACGAAGACCATGAGCAGTCCGGCCGCCGAGCCGAGGCCGATGAGCCCGGCGCTGCCGGCCACGCCGAGCGAGAACGGGATCACCACGGCGACGAGGCCGACGTGGTCCAGGGCGAGCTTGACGGTGATGTGCAGCAGCAGGAACGCGATCGAGGCGACGGCCGTGGTCCGGTGCACCGCCTGCCCGACGAGCCGCTGGCGCGCGGTGAGGAAGATCCGGTCCTGGGCGACCAGACCCCAGATCACCGAACAGGTCAGGGAGACCAGCGACAGGACGCCCGCGCCGAAGTTCAGGAAGTCGCGGAACCCGTCGCCTCCGGCCAGAACGGCCACGGGGATGAGCACCAGGGCGACCGCGGTGGCGACGCCGTAGGCCGAGCGGCCGGGTGCGGGGAGGGCGGCGCGGCCGCTCCTGCGGGAGGCACTGCGGGAGGCACTGCGGGAGGCACTGCGGGAAGCGGCACGCGAGGCGCCGCGTGAGTGCGACGGGCTGAGGGGGCTCGGCGGGTTCAGCCGGTTCGCCGGGATCGGCGGATTCGGCGGGATCGGCGGGATCGGCGGTTTGAGTGGGTTCATGGGGCACTCCGAGCAGTTCGGTGTAGCGGTCCCGGGCCGCACTCTAGGTCGCGCCATACCCGCGGGTAGGAGGTTTGAGTTATTGCGTTGTTATCAAACGATGATCCACTTGGAGTCTTGACCCTTAGCGACTGTTACGCGAAGTAACCAGAGTGAATGTCGCACGGTGTTCGGTGGACGGAACGTCGTCGCGGCCCCGTCGAGGGCTGCGGTACCCTGACGCCATGCGTGCCGTACGCCTTCTGCTTAGCGAGCCGCGCTGATCAGTCCCGGCCACCGATGAGTCGTGTGGCCGGAATCGGCGCGGCGTCCCCTCCTGTGCGAGGGGATTTTTCATTTCCGGAAAGTCGCAGCCGCAGGCAGAGACGATCGATGGAGCTTTGAGGACATGAGCGAGACGAACCCCGCCGCTGCCGCCGCACAGGCGGAGGCGGCGCCGCACCGCTACACGGCCGCCCTGGCGGCCGACATCGAGGCACGCTGGCAGGACGTCTGGGACGCCGAGGGCACCTACGCGGCGCCGAACCCCAAGGGCGACCTGGCGGGCGACCCGGAGCTGGTCGCCCGGCCCAAGAAGTTCATCATGGACATGTTCCCGTACCCCTCGGGTGCGGGCCTGCACGTCGGCCACCCGCTGGGCTACATCGCCACCGACGTCTTCGCCCGGTTCCAGCGCATGACCGGCCACAACGTCCTGCACACCCTGGGCTTCGACGCCTTCGGCCTGCCCGCCGAGCAGTACGCCGTGCAGACCGGCACGCACCCGCGCGTGTCCACCGAGGCCAACATGGAGAACATGAAGGCCCAGCTGCGCCGGCTGGGCCTGGGCCACGACAAGCGCCGGTCGTTCGCCACGATCGACCCGGAGTACTACAAGTGGACCCAGTGGATCTTCCTGCAGATCTTCAACTCCTGGTACGACGACGAGGCGCGCAGGGCCCGCCCGATCTCCGAGCTGGTCGCCCAGTTCGAGTCCGGTGAGCGTCCCGTCCCCGGCGGCCGTTCCTGGAGCGCGCTGAGCGCCGCCGAGCGCGCCGAAGTGCTGGGCGAGTACCGGCTGGCCTACGCCTCCGACGCGCCCGTCAACTGGTGCCCCGGGCTGGGCACCGTGCTGGCCAACGAGGAGGTCACCGCCGACGGTCGCTCCGAGCGCGGCAACTTCCCCGTCTTCAAGGCCAAGCTGCGCCAGTGGAACATGCGCATCACCGCCTACGCCGACCGGCTGCTGGACGACCTGGACGCCCTGGACTGGCCCGAGGCCATCAAGCTGCAGCAGCGCAACTGGATCGGCCGCTCCGAGGGCGCCCGCGTCGACTTCCCGATCGACGGCGAGAAGATCACCGTCTTCACCACCCGTCCCGACACCCTGTTCGGCGCGACCTACATGGTGCTGGCGCCCGAGCACCCGCTGGTCGAGAAGTTCACCGCGGACGCCTGGCCGGAGGGCACCCACGAGGTGTGGACCGGCGGCCACGCCACCCCGGCCGAGGCCGTCGCCGCCTACCGCGCGCAGGCCGCCGCCAAGTCCGACGTCGAGCGCCAGGCCGAGGCGAAGGACAAGACCGGCGTCTTCACCGGCGCGTACGCCACCAACCCGGTCAACGGCAGCAAGGTCCCCGTCTTCATCGCCGACTACGTCCTGATGGGCTACGGCACCGGCGCGATCATGGCCGTACCGGCACACGACGCACGCGACTTCGAGTTCGCGCGCGCCTTCGAGCTGCCGATCGTCTGCGTGGTCGAGCCCACCGACGGCCGCGGCACCGACACCGCCGCCTGGGAGGACGCCTTCGCCTCCTACGACGCGAGGATCGTCAACTCCTCGGGCGAGGGCGTCTCCCTGGACGGTCTGGGCGTCGCCGAGGCCAAGGCCCGGATCACCGAGTGGCTGGAGCAGTCCGGCATCGGCGAGGGCACCGTCAACTTCCGGCTGCGCGACTGGCTGTTCAGCCGCCAGCGCTACTGGGGAGAGCCCTTCCCGATCGTCTACGACGAGGACGGCGTCGCCCACGCCCTGCCCGAGTCGATGCTGCCGCTGGAGCTGCCCGAGGTCGAGGACTACTCGCCGCGCACCTTCGACCCGGACGACGCCGACACCCAGCCCGAGACTCCGCTGTCGCGCAACGAGGACTGGGTCAACGTCACCCTGGACCTGGGCGACGGCCCGAAGAAGTACCGCCGCGAGACCAACACCATGCCCAACTGGGCCGGCTCCTGCTGGTACGAGCTGCGCTACCTGGACCCGCGCAACAGCGACCGGCTGGTCGACCCGGAGATCGAGCAGTACTGGATGGGTCCGCGCGAGGGACAGCCCCACGGCGGCGTCGACCTGTACGTCGGCGGCGCCGAACACGCCGTGCTGCACCTGCTGTACGCCCGCTTCTGGTCCAAGGTGCTGTACGACCTGGGGCACATTTCGTCGGCCGAGCCGTTCCACAAGCTGTTCAACCAGGGCATGATCCAGGCCTACGTCTACCGCGACGGCCGCGGCATCGCCGTGCCGGCCGCCGAGGTGGAGGAGCGCGACGGCGGCTACTACTACCAGGGCGAGAAGGTCTCCCGGCTGCTGGGCAAGATGGGCAAGTCCCTGAAGAACGCCGTCACGCCCGACGAGATCTGCGCCGAGTACGGCGCGGACACGCTGCGCCTGTACGAGATGGCCATGGGCCCCCTGGACGTCTCCCGGCCGTGGGACACGCGCGCGGTGGTGGGCCAGTTCCGGCTGCTGCAGCGGCTGTGGCGCAACATCGTCGACGAGGCCACCGGCGAGGTGACCGTCGTGGACGCCGAGCCCGACGAGGCCACCCTGCGCGCCCTGCACAAGGCGATCGACGGGGTGCGCGGCGACCTGGAGGGCATGCGGTTCAACACCGCCATCGCCAAGGTCACCGAGCTGAACAACCACCTGACCAAGACCGGCGGTCCGGTGTCGAGGTCCGTCGCCGAGGCCCTGGTGCTGATGGTCGCGCCGCTGGCCCCGCACATCGCCGAGGAGCTGTGGCGCCGACTGGGGCACCAGGAGTCGGTCGTGCACCAGGACTTCCCGGTGGCCGACCCGGCCTATGCGGTCGACGAGACCGTGACCTGCGTCGTGCAGGTCAAGGGCAAGGTCAAGGCGCGGCTGGAGGTGTCGCCGGCCATCTCCGAGGAGGAACTGGAGAAGGTCGCGCTGGCCGACGAGAAGGTCGTCGCGGCGCTGGACGGGGCGGCGATCCGGAAGGTGATCGTGCGGGCGCCGAAGCTGGTGAACATCGTCACCGCCTAGCGTTCGTCACTGCCCGGCGTTCTTGCTGTCGCCTGGTGTTCGTCGCTGCCCGGCGGTCGTCGCTGTCCGGCGCTCGTCACGTCCGGTGCTCGTCACGTCCGGTGTCCGTCGCCGCGTCGTGTGGCGTCCCCTAGGGGAGGCTTCGGGATGTGCGTGGGGGCAGGTTCGGGGTTCTTCCGGAACTCCGGACCTGCCCTTTGCGTTTACCGTTGAAGACGCGGCGCGAGACGGGCCGCGGCCGTCGAGGAGGAGCATCGTGGAAGCAGTCATCGCCGTGGTCGTCCTGCTCTTCGTGCTGCTCCTGGGGCTCGGCGCGTATGCCACGGTGAAGGTGGTCGGCGCCGCCAGGCGCGGCGTGGACCGCACGATCACGCAGGCCAGGCGCACCGTCGAGGACCACACCCTGCGCGCCAAGTCCCTCGCCCAGCCCGGTCCGGCCGGTGAACTGGCCCAGCTGCGGCTGAAGCTGCGCACATCCATGCGGGCCACGCAGGAGGCGCTGCGCGCGGGCGCCGCGGAGGACGAGTCCCTCAAGGAGTCGCTCGCCCTCTTCCAGCGACTCAGCGCCCACGGCCACGAACTGGACGACGAACTGCGCCGTCTGGAGTCCGAGCCCGACCGCTCCACCCTCGCCGAGCGCCTGCCCGCACTGCGCGAACGCACCGAGCGCATCACGCACTCGGCCGACTCGCTGCGCTGGGCCGCCCGCGACCGGGCCGGCCGCTTCGCCGAGGACGAACTGGACCTGCTGAGCGCCCAGATCGACGTGGAGACCGGCGCCCTGCGCCACTGGACGACGGAGCCGAGTGGGTCCACGGATGCCCGGTTCGCCGATGGCCGGTCCACTGACGGCCGGTCCACTGACGCGGGGGCCGTCCCGCCGCCGTGGCCCGAGTCGCCGGCCCCGGCCGCCGAGGGGCAGCCCTCTCGCCGGGCCGAGGAGCCGACACGGCCCGCGATCGCGCCGTCCGCGCCGCGTCCCGCCTACCCCTGGCAGAAGAAGCCGAGGCCCGAGAGCACGACCTGAACCCGGTGTCCGCGTCGCCGTGAGGGCTGGGCTGCCTTCCGGGCGCTACGCCAGGTAACCTCCAGCTCATGTCCCGCCATGTCGCGATCGTCACCGATTCAACGGCCTACCTGCCGCCGAGGACGATGGAGCGCCACGGCATCACCGCGGTACCGCTGACCGTCGTCCTCGGCGACCGAGCGCTGGAAGAGGGCACCGAGATCTCGACCCGCTCCCTGGCCCTGGCGCTCCAGAAGCGACGCTCCGTCACCACCTCGCGCCCCAGCCCCCAGTTGTTCGCGGACACCTACCGCAAGGTCGCCGAGTCCGGCGCGACCGGCATCGTCTCCCTGCACCTGTCCGCCGACCTCTCCGGCACCTACGACGCCGCGGTCCTCGCCGCCCGCGAGGCGCCGGTCCCCGTACGGGTCGTGGACACCGGCATGATCGCGATGGCCCTCGGCTTCTGCGCCCTCGCCGCGGCCGAGGCGGCGGAGTCGGGCGGCACGGTGGACGAGGCGGTCACCGCGGCGGAGAAACGGGCCGCGGGCACCGCCGCCTACTTCTACGTCGACACCCTGGACTATCTGCGCCGCGGAGGCCGGATCGGGGCCGCGCAGGCCCTGTTCGGCTCCGCGCTGGCGGTGAAGCCGCTGCTCCAGCTGGACGGGGGCCGCATCGAGCCGCTGGAGAAGGTGCGGACGGCGTCGAAGGCCATCGCCCGGCTGGAGGAGATCGCCGCCGACCGGGCGGGCGGCACGCCCGTCGACATCGCGGTCCACCATCTCGCCGCGGCCGACCGCGCCGCCGCGCTGGCGGACCGGCTGCGGGCGCGGGTGCCGGGGCTGGCCGATCTGCACGTGAGCGAGGTGGGAGCGGTGATCGGGGCGCATACGGGGCCCGGGTTGCTGGGAGTCGTCGTCTCGCCGCGGTGACCGTCGTGCGACCGTGCTGCGCTGACCGACGGCGGACGACTGTGCTGCGCTGAGCGGAGGCGGACCACCGTGATGCGCATGACCGACGGCGGACGACCGTGCTGCGCATGACTGTCACACGTACGGGGGACGGGGTTTTCCACAAGCGGCTGGTTGTCCCCGGGGATTGAGCAAGATCATCGCGGGAGTGGTCCGGTGTCCCATCCTCGGGGCATGGCACTTCGATCACGCACACGAGCGGCTTCCGTCACCAGTGGACCGGGGCGGCGGCGGGGTTCCGACGGCAGGGTGTCCGATGGGCGGACGCCCGGGGGCAGGGTGCCCGGCGGGCGGGTCTCCAGAGGGGGAGCGGGAGCGTCCGAGGGGCCGGTGTCCGAAGGCACGGTGTCCGACGGCCCGGTGCCCGAGGGGCGAGTGCCCGGGACGCGGGCGACTGGTGGGCGGATTCCCGAGGAGCGGATGTCCGGCGGTCGGGTCTCGCATCGTCGTCCGGGCCGACGGAGCCGACCTGCGGGGCGGCTGCGGGGCGGTCAGCGGCAGACGCCGGCGGAGGAGGTCCGGCGGCGGGCGGGGGTGCTCTTCGGCGAACCCCCGGAGGAGCGGGGGGAGTCGGGGGCGGGGCCACCGGGGATGGGGACGGAGGCGGAGGGGCGGACTCCGGTCGTTCCCGGTTGCTCCGGTCCCTCTGGTCATTCCGGATACACCGGTTACTCGGCTGACCACGGTGACGTCGGTGAGCGTGACCGGGCCGATGCGAGTGCCGGTGCGGGGGGCGGTACCGCCGCGTGGCGGGAGCGGGCCGGGGCGGCCGTGCGGGAGCGGCTGCCGGTGTGGATGCAGGCGCGGTGCGGCCTGGAGCGCAGGAGCGTCGTCGCGCTCACCGTCGTCCTGGTCGTGGCGGCAGGGCTCGCCGTCCAGCACTTCTGGGCCGGGCGGACGGAGACCGTGCGGGCGCCGGAGGTGGTGGGGGCGGCGGTGCCGGATACGGCGCGCGCTGCGGCCCCGGAGCGGCGGACGCCGGTCGTCGCCCCGACGGCCCCGACCGCGTCGCCCGTCGCCGAGATCGTGGTGGACGTCGGCGGGAAGGTGCGCGAACCGGGGATTCACCGACTCCCGGCCGGTTCGCGGGTGGCGGACGCGCTCCGGGCGGCGGGCGGGGTGCGCCCCGGCACGGACCTCACGGACATCAACCGGGCCCGCTTCCTGGTGGACGGCGAGCAGGTGGTCGTCGGCGGACCCGCGCCCGTGGCCGGACCACCGCCCGTGGCAGGCGCCCCGGCCGGGGCGGGCGCGTTACCGGGGGCGGCGGCAACGCCCATCTCCCTCAACACCGCCACGGTGGAGCAACTCGACACCCTGCCCGGCGTGGGCCCCGTGCTGGCCCAGCACATCATCGACTACCGCACCCGGCACGGCGGTTTCCGCTCGGTGGACGAGTTGCGGGACGTCAACGGCATCGGCGAGCGGCGGTTCGCCGACCTGCGGAATCTGGTACGGCCGTGAGGAGCGGGGAGGGAACACGGCACAGGGCCGCTGCAGGGCCTGCCGGTCCTGTCGGGGCTGTCGGGGTGGTCGGGACCGCCCGGACTGTCGGGGCCGTCCGGGCTGCCGGCCCCGGCCGTCGCCCGTCCGTGCACCGGGCGTCGGGGCGGAGGCTGGGGGACGCGCATCCCCGGCAGGAAGGGCCGGCGGATCTGCGGCTGGTCCCGCCGGCGCTCGCGGCCTGGGGGACGGCGGCGTGGGCGCTCACCGCACCGCCGGGGTGGGTGACCGGCGTCGCGGCCGGGTGCGCGGTGACGGGGGCGGGGCTGCTGGCGGCTCGCGGGAGCGGGCGCGGGCCGGGGCAGCGGTGGCGCGGGCGGCGGGGGCACGCGGTGGCCCGGTGGTCCCCAGTGGTTCAGTCGTCCCCAGTGGTCCGGTGGTCCCCGGTGATCGCCGCCGTGCTGCTCTGCGTCGCCGCCGCGGCCGTGTCGGCCGGGCTGCGCGGGGCGGATCTGAGACGGGGGCCGGTGCCGGGGCTGGCGCGGCAGTACGCGACGGTGACGGCGGAGGCGCGGGTCACCTCGGATCCCCGGCTCACCCGGCCGCGGGTGACGGGCAACCGGGCGGCGCCCGTGTCCGTGCTGGTCAACGCCGAGGTGGGGCGGGTCGAGGCGGCGTCAGGGACGTCCGGGGAGGCGACGGGGACGCGGACGCCGGTGCTGGTGGTCGTGGACGCCGGCGGAGGCGCCCGGCGGGAGTGGCTCGGGCTGCTGCCCTCCACGAGGGTGCGGGTGACCGGGCGGCTGGCGCCCGCGCTGGTGGGCGGCGACCGGATCGCTGCCGTACTGCGGGTGCGGGACGGCCCTCCGGAGGTGGTCGCGGGGCCGTCGGGGACCCAGCGGTTCGCGGGGCGGTTGCGGGCAGGGCTGCGGAAGGCCACCGACGGGCTGCCGGCGGACGCGCGTGCACTGCTGCCGGGTCTGGTCGTCGGGGACACCTCGCGGATCACGCCGGAGTTGCACGAGGCCTTCGGGGAGACCGACCTCGCCCATCTCCTCGCGGTGTCCGGGAGCAACCTCACGATCGTCCTCGCCCTGCTGCTCGGGCCGCCGGGCCTCGCGCAGCGCAGTGAACGCAGGGGCCTGGCACCGCGACTCGGGATCTCCCTGCGGGCGACCGCCGTGCTCGGAGGGGTGCTCACGCTCGCCTTCGTCGTGGTGTGCCGGCCGGACCCGAGCGTGCTGCGGGCGGCGGCCTGCGGGGCCGTCGTGCTGCTCGCCCTGGCGACCGGCCGTCGCAGATCCCTGCTCCCGGCCCTGGCCACGGCGGTCCTGCTGCTCGTCCTCCTCGACCCCTGGCTGGCCCGCGGTTACGGCTTCCTGCTCTCGGTGCTGGCCACCGGCGCGCTGCTCACGCTCGCGCCCCGCTGGAGTGCCGCCCTGCGCCGGAGACGGGTGCCGCCGAGGCTCGCCGAGGCGCTGGCGGCGGCGGGCGCGGCGCAGGCGCTGTGCGCACCGGTCGTGGCGGTGCTGTCGGCACGGGTGAGTCTGGTGGCGGTGCCGTGCAATCTGCTGGTGGAGTTCGCGGTCGCCCCGGCCACGGTGCTGGGCTTCGCCGCCCTGGCCGCCGCTCCGGTGGCGATGCCGGTGGCCAAGGCGCTGGCATGGGGCGCGAGCTGGCCCGCCGGGTGGATCGCGGACGTGGCCCGCACCGGGGCGGCACTGCCGGGGGCGGGGGTGGACTGGCGGGGCGACTGGACGGGGGCGCTGCTGCTGGCGCTGGTGACCGGGGTGGTCGTGGCCGTCGGCCGGCGGTTGCTGCGGCATCCGTGGCTGTGCGGGGTCTGCGGGCTGCTGCTGGTGCTGGCGGTGGTGCGGCCCGCACCGCTGGCCAGGGTGATCACCGGATGGCCGCCGCCGGGCTGGCGGCTGGTCATGTGCGACGTGGGACAGGGGGACGCGACGGTGCTCGCGGCGGGAGCGGGCACCGGCGTGGTCGTGGACGCCGGGCCGGACCCGCGCCTGGCCGACCGGTGCCTGCGGTCGCTCGGCATCACCCGCGTCCCCCTCGTCGTGCTGACCCATTTCCACGCCGACCACGTCGTGGGGCTGCCCGGCGTGCTGCGCGGGCGGGCCGTGGGCGCGATCGAGACGACCGGCCTCGAAGAACCGGCGGAGCAGGCCGCGTTCGTGCGAAGAGAGGCCGCCGCCCGGGGCATTCCGGTCACCCGGGCGGCGGCCGGGGAGCAACGGCGCACCGGTGACCTGTCCTGGCAGGTGCTGTGGCCACCGCCTCCCGCGGCGGCCGGCGCCACCACCCCGGCGCCGGAACCGGAAGGCCCGAACGACGCCAGCGTCGCCCTGCTCGTCCGCTCGGCGGGCCTGCGGATACTGCTGCTCGGGGACCTCGAACCCCCGGCCCAGCAAGCCCTGTTGCGGACACCGGCGGCTGGCCTGGTCGACGGGGTGGACGTACTGAAGGTCGCCCATCACGGCTCCGCCTATCAGGAACCGGAACTACTGCGCAGGGCGGCTCCGAGGCTGGCGCTGATCTCTTCGGGAGCGGACAACCCTTACGGCCACCCGGCGCCGAGCACGGTGGCGGCGCTGCGGGCGCAGGGGGCGACGGTGCTGCGGACGGACGTCGACGGCGCCGTGGCGGTGGCGGGCGGGAAGGGGGAGGTGCGCGTGGCGAGGGACTGAGAACCGCGCGGCGGGGACGGACACTGGGGACATGGACTCCGCACAGGCCGACGCCTACCTCCGCAGACTGGGCGTCGCCCGCCCGCCCCGGCCCACCGCCGACGCGCTCCACGAGCTGCATCTGCGCCATCTGCGGACGGTGCCCTTCGAGAACCTGTCGATCCACCTCGGCGAGGAGATCGTGCTGGAGGAGAAGCGGCTGCTGGACAAGGTGGTGGGGGCGCGGCGGGGCGGGTTCTGCTACGAACTGAACGGCGCGTTCGCCGGGCTGCTGACGGCGCTCGGATACGACGTCGCGCTGCTGGCGGCGCGGGTGTACACGCAGGAGGGCCGACCGGGGATCCCGTACGACCACATGGCGCTGCGGGTGCGGACGGCGGACGCGGGGGAATGGCTGGCCGACGTCGGGTTCGGGGCGCACAGCCACTACCCGCTGGCGCTCGGCGACCGGCGGGAGCAGCCGGACCCCGGCGGGACGTTCCGGATCGGCGAGGCGGGGCCGGACGCGGCGGGCCTCCGGGGCGGGCCCGGGGCGCCGGACCTGGACGTCAGCAGGGACGGCGTGGCCGTGTACCGGCTGGAGGTACGGCCGCGGGTGCCGGCCGACTTCGTGACCGGCGCGTGGTGGCACGCCACGTCGCCCGCGTCGCACTTCGGGAAGTCGCTCGTCTGCTCCCGGGTCACCGAGGACGGCGGCCGGATCACCCTCGGCGGGCGGCGGCTGACGGTCACCGGTCCCGACGGGGCGCGGGACGAGCGGGAACTGCACGGGGACGAGGAGGTGCTGGCGGTGTACCGGGAACGGTTCGGGATCGAGCTGGACCGGGTGCCGGCCGTGCGGGAGTCCGCGGGGCGGGAGTGACGGGACCCCGCAGGGCGGGGGCGGGGGGAGGGTGCCGGAAAATGGCGTCGTGAGCGATGTGAGACATGTGCTGGTGCTGCCCGACCGCGATGCCGCCGAGGAGGTGGCGGAGGTGCTCGGCGAGCGCTTCGGCGTCGAGGAGGAACCGCAGCTGGTACGCGACGCGCTGGCCGGCGAGGACGACGCCGAGGACGCCCAGTGGCTGGTCGTCCTGCGCGACGAGGCGGGCCGGCTGGACCCGGCGGAGCTGGACGAGCTGGCGGGGGAGTGGGACGGCTGGCGCGAGGAGCCGTAGGGGGACCGGGGCGGGGCGTCGGGCCGTGCCCGGCGCGCCTTGCGGCTCGGTCGGTCCCGCAGCTCCGGGCTCGGGCACTCCTGCCCTCGCGGCTCGGCCCCGGGCCCGGCCGACCGTGCCCGGTGTCCCAGGCCGGGCCAACCGTCCCGTCCGTCCTGTCAGTGCCGCGTGACATGCTGGGCGTGATGGCCAGGAAAAGTGCGAACGACGATCTCCTCGCCCCGGTGACGCTCGCCGTGGGGCAGGAGGACCTGCTGCTCGACCGTGCCGTGCGCGAGGTGGTGGCCGCCGCGAAGGCGGCCGACGCCGACACGGACGTACGGGACCTGACGCCCGAGCAGTTGCAGCCCGGCACGCTCGCCGAGCTGACCAGCCCCTCCCTCTTCGCAGAGCGCAAGGTCGTGGTCGTGCGCAACGCGCAGGACCTGTCCGCGGACACGATCAAGGACGTCAAGGCGTATCTCGGGTCGCCCGCCGAGGAGATCACGCTCGTGCTGCTGCACGCGGGCGGGGCCAGGGGCAAGGGGCTGCTGGACGCCGCCCGCAAGGCGGGGGCGCGGGAGGTGGCGTGCCCGAAGATGACGAAGCCGGCGGACCGGCTGGCGTTCGTCCGGGGGGAGTTCCGCACCCTCGGCCGTTCGGCCACGCCGGAGGCCTGTCAGGCGCTGGTCGACGCGATCGGCAGCGATCTGCGGGAGCTGGCTTCCGCGGTGTCCCAACTGGTCGCCGACGTGGAGGGGACGATCGACGAGGCGGTCGTCGGGCGGTACTACACGGGACGGGCCGAGGCGTCGAGCTTCACGGTCGCCGACCGGGCCGTCGAGGGCCGGGCGGCCGAGGCGCTGGAGGCGCTGCGCTGGTCCCTGGCCACCGGCGTGGCGCCGGTACTGATCACCAGCGCCCTCGCCCAGGGCGTCCGCGCGATCGGCAAGCTGTCCTCGGCCCGCGGCGGGCGCCCCGCCGACCTGGCCCGCGAGCTGGGCATGCCGCCGTGGAAGATCGACCGCGTGCGCCAGCAGATGCGCGGCTGGACCCCGGACGGCGTCGCCCTCGCCCTGCGCGCGGTCGCCGAGGCCGACGCGGGCGTGAAGGGCGGCGGCGACGACCCGGAGTACGCCTTGGAGAAGGCGGTCGTGACCATCGCCCGAGCCGCTCGCTCCAGAGGGCGCGGTTAGACCCGCGGGAGGAGAATCGGGCGTGTCAGCCGTCCATCGCCGGACACGGGAAGGTGGCGATCACCATGGCTGAGCATCCGCACGCGGCTCTCGTCCGTCGAGGCTACGAGGCCTTCGTACGAGGCGACATGGACGCCCTGCGCGAACTGATGACGGCGGACTGCACCCATCACGTGCCCGGCAGTCACCAGCTGTCCGGGGACTTCAAGGGGCAGGACGCGGTCGTCGGCCTGTACGGCCGGCTGTTCGAGGAAACGGCCGGGTCGTTGCGGGTCGACCTGCGCAGCCTGCTGGTCGACGGCCGCGGGCACGTCGTCGCCGTCCACCGCGTCTCCGCCGAGCGCAGGGGCCGCCGTATCGACGAGGACGGGTGCATCGTCTTCCGCGTGCTCGGCGACCGGATCACCGACCTCGACGAGTGCGTCGCGGACATCGACGTGGCCAACGAGTTCTGGGCCTGACGACCGTCGTCGGACGTGGAACGCCGGACGCCGTACGCGCACGCCGAAGGCCCCGGGCTCCGGCTCTGGGGAAGAGCGGGAGGCCGGGGCCTTCGGTTCGAGCCTGTGTGGATCCGCGCCCGCGTGGCGAACGCAGGCCGCGCGCGGATCCGGGGTGCCGGTCGGGGGCGGATGAGAGAGGGCCCGCCCTGGGTCCTTCCGGCGATCAGATCAACTGAGGGGTTCAGCCCTTGAGGGACGCGACCTTCGCAGCCAGCGCCGACTTCTTGTTGGCGGCCTGGTTCTTGTGGATGACGCCCTTGGAGACGGCCTTGTCGAGCTGACGCGCGGCAGCGCGCTGGTACTCGGTGGCCTTCTCCACGTCACCCGCGGCAGCGGCCTCGCGGGCCTTGCGGATCGCGGTCTTCAGGGAGGACTTGACGGCCTTGTTGCGCAGCCGGGCCTTCTCGTTGGTCTTGATCCGCTTGATCTGGGACTTGATGTTCGCCACGAATGAGCCTTTTCAGGTTCTGGCACGGGGCCGCACGGGACCCGCGCCGATGATTTTCTTGGGTTGCGCCTCGCGCTGAGAGGGCATGAGGCACAGCCCTCCACGTTACCAGCGGCCCTCCGGGTGGCCCAAACCGGTCGCCGGTCCCGGCCCGTGGGACCATGGAAGCTACGTATCGATCCGACCCGAGGCATAAGGCGCCTCAAGAGACAGGACCCTGCGTGCCCGCGACCCCTAACCATGTGCCCGAGCCGAGCCGTACCGACCCGGCTCTGATCCGCAATTTCTGCATCATCGCGCACATCGACCACGGCAAGTCCACGCTCGCCGACCGGATGCTCCAGCTGACCGGCGTGGTCGAGCAGCGGCAGATGCGTGCTCAGTACCTCGACCGGATGGACATCGAGCGCGAGCGCGGCATCACGATCAAGTCCCAGGCGGTGCGGCTGCCGTGGGCTCCGTCCCAGGACCCCGGCAACACGCACATCCTCAACATGATCGACACCCCGGGGCACGTCGACTTCACCTACGAGGTCTCGCGGTCGCTCGCCGCCTGCGAGGGGACCATCCTCCTGGTCGACGCCGCCCAGGGCATCGAGGCCCAGACCCTCGCCAACCTCTACCTGGCGATGGAGAACGACCTCACGATCATCCCGGTGCTCAACAAGATCGACCTGCCGGCCGCCCAGCCCGAGAAGTTCGCCGAGGAACTGGCCAACCTCGTCGGCTGCGAGCCCGGCGACGTGCTCAAGGTCTCCGCCAAGACCGGCCTCGGCGTCGAGGCGCTGCTGGACAAGGTCGTCGCCGAGATCCCGGCGCCGGTCGGCGTCAAGGACGCGCCCGCCCGCGCCATGATCTTCGACTCGGTGTACGACTCGTACCGCGGCGTGGTGACGTACGTCCGTGTCATCGACGGCCAGCTCAACAAGCGCGAGCGCATCCGCATGATGTCGACGAACGCGACGCACGAGCTGCTGGAGATCGGCACCAACTCGCCCGAGATGCTCCCGGCCGACGGCCTGGGCGTCGGCGAGGTGGGCTACCTCATCACCGGCGTGAAGGACGTCCGCCAGTCCAAGGTCGGCGACACCGTCACCAGCATGCACAAGGGCGCGACCGAGGCCCTCGGCGGGTACAAGGACCCCAAGCCGATGGTCTTCTCCGGCCTGTATCCGCTGGACGGCTCGGACTACCCGGAGCTGCGCGAGGCCCTGGACAAGCTCCAGCTCAACGACGCCGCCCTGGTCTACGAGCCGGAGACCTCCGCGGCCCTCGGCTTCGGCTTCCGCGTCGGCTTCCTCGGCCTGCTGCACCTGGACGTGATCCGGGAGCGGCTGGAGCGCGAGTTCGGGCTCGACCTGATCGCCACCGCGCCCAACGTCGTCTACCAGGTGACGATGGAGGACGGCGAGGAGATCACCGTCACCAACCCGAGCGAGTTCCCCGAGGGGAAGATCGCGGAGGTGCACGAGCCGGTCGTGCGGGCGACGATCCTCGCGCCCACCGAGTTCATCGGCGCGATCATGGAGCTGTGCCAGACCCGGCGCGGCACCCTGCTCGGCATGGACTACCTCTCCGAGGACCGCGTGGAGATCCGCTACACGCTGCCGCTCGCGGAGATCGTCTTCGACTTCTTCGACCAGCTGAAGTCCAAGACCCGCGGCTACGCCTCGCTGGACTACGAGCCCACCGGCGAGCAGGCCTCCAGCCTGGTCAAGGTGGACATCCTGCTGCACGGCGACAAGGTGGACGCGTTCTCCGCGATCACCCACAAGGACCAGGCGTACGCGTACGGCGTGCGGCTCGTCGCCAAGCTCAAGGAACTCATCCCGCGGCAGAACTTCGAGGTGCCGGTGCAGGCCGCCATCGGCTCCCGGGTGATCGCCCGCGAGACCATCCGCGCCATCCGCAAGGACGTCCTCGCCAAGTGCTACGGCGGTGACATCTCCCGTAAGCGGAAGCTGCTGGAGAAGCAGAAGGAGGGCAAGAAGCGGATGAAGATGGTGGGTTCCGTGGAAGTTCCGCAGGAGGCCTTCATCGCGGTCCTGTCCAGCGACGACAGCGCGGGTTCGGGCAAGGGCAAGAAGTAACCGCAGATCACGGGGCCCGGCCCCGGCAAAGCGGACGATACGGGGCCCGTCGTACGAAAGTGCGGCGGGCCCCGGCGCGTTTCACGGGCGCGGTCCGTGCGAAGTGAGCGGGCGCGGGCTCTTACGCGCGGGCCGGTCGGGCTCTACTCTGTCCCTGCCCGCTAGTTACTCGCGAGTTAAACAACGGCTCGTGAGTGAACACAGCCGTGCCCCCAGCCAGCGAAATCCGCAGCGAAGACGTACCTGTAGACGTATCGAGACCCTGTACACGTACCAAGACCCTGTACACGCACCGAGACCCTGTAGACGTGCAGGACCCGAAGACGTACCGAGACGCCTGAACCGCACCGAACGCCTGAACCCCGCACCGAACGCCTGAACCGCACCGAGCCAGCCGCAACGTCGCGGGCCCCGGAGGATGTCGTGAGCGACACACAGACCCTGATCGAGAACCGTCCGCCGTCCGTCGCGGGCCTCTTCCTGGAGCGCGTGGCGGCCACGCCGGACGCCGAGGCGTACCGCTACCCCGTGCCCGCCGCCTCCGGCCAGGGCCCGGACGACTGGAAGTCGCTGACCTGGGCGCAGGCCGCCGAGCGCGTGTACGCCATCGCGGCCGGGCTGATCGAGCTGGGCGTCCGGCCGGAGGAGCGGGTCGCGCTGGCAGCCGCCACCCGGATCGAGTGGATCCTCGCCGACCTCGGCATCATGTGCGCGGGCGCCGCGACCACCACGATCTACCCGCAGACCAACGCGGAGGAGTCGGCGTACATCCTCGCCGACTCCGGCAGCCGCGTGCTCATCGCGGAGAACGCCGAACAGCTCGCCAAGGCGCAGGAGAAGCGGGGCGAGCTGCCCGAGCTGACGCACGTCGTCGTCATGGACGGCGCGGGCGTCGAGACCGGTGACGGGGTGCTCACCCTCGCCGAGCTGGAGGCCCGCGGCGCGGCCCGGCTGGAGAAGGACGCCGAACTGGTCGAGGAGCGGGTCGGCGCGATCGCCCGGGACCAGCTCGCCACCCTCATCTACACCTCCGGCACCACCGGCCGGCCCAAGGGTGTGCGCCTGCCGCACGACAACTGGTCCTACATGGCCAAGGCCATCGCCGCGACCGGGCTGGTCGGCCCGGACGACGTGCAGTACCTGTGGCTGCCGCTCGCCCACGTCTTCGGCAAGGTGCTCACCTCCGGACAGATCGAGGTCGGCCACGTCACCGCCGTCGACGGCCGGGTCGACAAGATCATCGAGAACCTGCCGGTGGTGCAGCCGACGTACATGGCGGCCGTGCCGCGCATCTTCGAGAAGGTCTACAACGGCGTCGCAGCCAAGGCCCGCGCGGGCGGCGCGGCCAAGTACAAGATCTTCCAGTGGGCGGCCGGGGTCGCCCGCGAGTACGCCAAGGTCACCCAGGACAACTTCCGCCGCACCGGCACCGCCTCCGCCCCCTTCGGGCTGAACGCCAAGCACAAGGTCGCCGACGCCCTCGTCTACTCCAAGCTGCGGGAGGCCTTCGGCGGGCGGCTGCGCGCCTGCGTGTCCGGCTCGGTCGCCCTCGCGCCCGAGATCGGCTACTTCTTCTCCGGCGCCGGCATCCACATCCTCGAGGGCTACGGCCTCACCGAGTCCTCCGCGGCCTCCTTCGTCAACCCCGGCGAGGCCTACCGCACCGGCACGGTCGGCAAGCCGCTGCCCGGCACCGAGGTGCGCATCGCCGAGGACGGCGAGATCCTGCTGCGCGGCCCCGGCATCATGGAGGGCTACCACGGGCTGCCGGAGAAGACCGCCGAGGTGCTGGAGCCGGACGGCTGGTTCCACACCGGCGACATCGGCGAGCTGTCCCCGGACGGCTATCTGCGCATCACCGACCGCAAGAAGGACCTGTTCAAGACGTCCGGCGGGAAGTACGTCGCGCCGACCGAGATCGAGGGGTCGTTCAAGGCGATCTGCCCGTTCGTCTCCAACATCCTCGTCCACGGCGCCGACCGGAACTTCTGCACCGCGCTGATCGCGCTGGACGAGGTGGCGATCATGGGCTGGGCGAAGGAGCACGGCCTGGAGGGCAAGTCGTACGCCGAGGTCGTGGCGGCGCCGGCCACGGTCGAGATGGTCGACGGCTATGTGCAGCGGCTCAACGCCGGACTCCAGCGGTGGCAGACCGTCAAGAAGTTCCGGCTGCTGCCGCGCGACCTCGACATCGAGCACGGCGAGATCACGCCGAGCCTGAAGCTGAAGCGGCCGGTGGTGGAGCGGGAGTACCGGCATCTGCTGGACGAGATGTACGCCGGCACGCGGGAGGCCTAGACGCCGGACGCCGACGCCGGGCGGCGGACGCCCGGCGTCGGAGCACCGGTGGGGGGCGCGGGGGCGCATGTGCGGTGCGCCCCCGCGCCCCCTGTGCGTCCGGCGCCTGTGACGCACAGCGGTCGTTTCCGTCCCTTCTTCGACCTACTTCGAGCTTCTTCGAGCACGCGCCTACCACTGTTCTCACTCATCGCGGCCCACTTAGGTAACTCGTCGCTTATGGACGGGGCCGGTCTGTCACCCTGACGGCATCGACCTCGGGGTCATCGACCGAACCTCTCGGGGAGTTGCAGATGGGGGCCATTCCGGTGCAACGGGAGACCGTTTCCCGTCCCTCCGACGCGCCTGCGTACGCCGGCGCCGCTTCCGCACACCCCGGCGCGCAGGTGCACGCCACCTTCAACGGAAGCTCCCTCGCGCCGGGCGCCGCCCGTGGGCTGCTGCGCGCGGCGTTCAAGGAGTGGGCCGACCTCGGCCTGCCCGGCGCCGAGCGCCTCACCGACCGGCAGGCCCAGGACGCCCTGGTCGTCGTCAGCGAGCTGGTGACCAACGCGGTGGTGCACGCCGGCACCGACGTGGAACTGGTGTGCCGCATGGAGCCGGGCTCCGGCGCGGTCGTCCTGGAGGTGTGCGACCACCACCCCTCGCGCGCGCCCCGGGACGCCGCGGCGGCGCCGGCCGGCCCCGACGCGCGGGAGTACGGCCGGGGCCTGCGGCTGATCACCGCGTTGTGCGAGGCGTGGGGCGTCACCTACCGGCGGGACGCCAAGACGGTGTGGGCGCGCGTGTCCGACGGCCCAGGCGCGCCGACCGGGGCGCACTCCACCGCGCCGAGCGCGTTCGCCGGGGCGGAACTGCTCGCCCCCGCCCCCTGCCGCGCCGAGCGCGACCGGGACTGGCTCGGGCGGGGCGCCCTCTCCTTCCTGGCCGAGGCCTCCGACCTGCTCGCCGGCCAGCTGGACGAGGACCTGGTCGCCTCCCTCACCGGCCAGCTGATCGTCCCGCGCCTGGCCGACTGGTGCGCGGTCTGGCTGGAGGACGAGGCCCTCGGCGGCCGCTCCGCCGGCTCGTCCGGCGTCCGCCTGGCCCGCGTCTGGCACACCAGCGAGGACCGTACGGAGGACCTGCGCCGGGCACTGGAGAAGGAACCCCCGCAGAGCCCGGACGCCTTCGCGCCGGGCCCGATGCAGTACCCGTGGCCGGAGCTGCCGGACCCGTCCCACCTGCCGGACCCGTCCCACCCCTCCCGCCTGCCGGACCCGTTCCACCCGTCGTACCCGTCCGGCCTGTCGTACCCGTCCGGCCCACAGGCCCTGCCTTCCGGCCTTCAGGCCCCGCCCTCCGCCCTGGCGGCCCTGCCGGTCCCGTCGGCCTCGCAGGTCCCTTCGTACCGGCGGGAAGAGCACACCGCTCGCGCCGGCCGACCGGCCGCCAACCCTCGCTCGGGCGCCGCCTCCGCTGACGTCGCGCCCTCGGCGGCCCCCGGCTGCCAACCGGCCGCCGGCCTCCGCTCGGGCGCCGCCCTCGCTGACGCCGGGCTCCCGGCCGCCCCCGTCCGCCCGCCGTCCGCCGCGCACGTCCCCGGGGACGTCAGCACGCCGGACACCGGCAGCCTCCCCGCCGGGCCGGCGGAGACGCCGGAGGGCTCGGCAGCGGGCCGTTCGGGAGGCCGGGGCGGGGTCGGCGGCGCGGAGGGGGAGGCGTCCGCGTCGGCCCTGGGCGGGCCGGCGGGTGTTCGCGCGGCCGGGGTGCCGAGCGGTGCGACCTCCGGGCGGTCGGCGCCGGCGGAGGGCTTCCGGGGTGGTGCCGGTGGTGGGGCGGGCGCGGAGGGCGCGTCGGTGGCGGGCGGATCGGCGGACGACCGTCCGCGGGAGGGTGCGGTCGGGGCGTCGGGCCCGGTGACCGGTGGCCCGGTGGGCGACGGCGGTCCCTCGGCGGGTGCCGGTGGCGAGGCGGGCGTGAGGTCGACGTCGCCGGGGGGTGGGCCGGTGCCGGCCGGTCGGACCGGGGGCGCCGGCGGCGTCGGGGACGAGGGCGTGGCAGTGGCGCCGGGTGGGTCGGCGCCCGCCCGCCCCGCCGGGGGCGGCGAGGGTGCGGTCGGGTCGTCGGACGGGCCGGGGGCCGTCCGCTCCGGTCACCCGGTGACCGGGCGTCCGAGCCCCGCGGGTGCTTCCCCCCGCGGGGCCGGAGGCGAGCCGGTGACGGCCCGGTCGGCCTCACCGGCGGAGGGGACCGCACACGTCCGTCCGACCCGCGGTGACGCGCCGGGCGGGCCGGACGCGGCCGGGGCACCGGTCGGCGCGCCCCCGGGCGGCGCCGCGCTCGCGTATCCGCTCGTCGCCGGCGGGCGGCCGCTCGGGACGCTGGTCATCGGGCGGGGCGGGGTGCCGCGGTTCCCGGACGAGATCACCGGCCTCGTGGAGGACCTCGGCCGACGGGTCGCCCTCGCCATCGGGGCCGCCCGGCAGTACGCCCGCCAGGCCACCATCAGCGCCGTGCTCCAGCGCGGCCTGCTCCCCGGGGCCGTCGCCGAGATCCCCGGCGTGTGCAGCGCCCTGGTCTACGAGCCCCGCGACAAGGGCGGCCCCAGCGGCGACTTCTACGACGTCTTCCCGGCCGGCCACGGCCGCTGGGGGTTCGCCCTCGGGGACGTCCAGGGCAAGGGCCCCGAGGCCGCCGTCGTCATCGGGCTCGCCCGGCCCTGGCTGCGGCTGCTCGCCCGCGAGGGCTACGGCGTCGCCGACGTCCTGGACCGCCTCAACCAGCTCCTCCTCGACGACGCCACCGAGGCCGCCGACGCCGCCGCCCGCGCCCTCGCCGGACCGTCCGGCCCCGGGGAGGGCCCGCAGACCCGCTTCCTCTCCCTCCTCTACGGCGAACTGGTCCCCTTCGACGGCGGCGTCCACTGCACCCTCGCCTCCGCCGGCCACCCCCTCCCGCTGCTCCTGCGCCCCGACGGCGACGTCCGCGCGGTCGTGCGACCCCAGACGCTGCTCGGCGTCGTGGAGGACGAGACGTACACCAGCGAGACCTTCGAGCTGCGGCCCGGCGACAGCCTGCTCTGCGTCACCGACGGCGTCACCGAGCGGCGCAGCGGCTCACGCCAGTTCGACGACGAGGACGGCCTCGCGACCGCGCTGGCCGGCTGCGCCGGACTGGATGCCGGGCTGATCGCCGAGCGGGTCCGCCGACTGGTGCACGAGTTCGGGGACAGGCCGCCGGAGGACGACCTGGCGCTGCTGGTCCTGCAGGCGCAGTAACGACCGGCGGCGGTGCGGGACAATGGAGACATGCCTTCCGCACTCCCCGACGGCGAGCCCGTCCCCGACGACGGCTCGCTGCCCCCGGACGCCCTGGCCGGCGCCGCGGAGCGTCCCCTCGGGTTCTATCTGCACGTCCCCTACTGCGCGACCCGCTGCGGCTACTGCGACTTCAACACGTACACCGCCACCGAACTGCGCGGCACCGGGGGCGCCCTCGCCTCCCGCGAGAACTACGCCGACACCCTGATCGACGAGATCCGCCTCGCCCGCAAGGTCCTCGGCGACGACCCGCGCGAGGTGAGCACGGTGTTCGTCGGCGGCGGCACGCCGACCCTGCTGGCCGCCGGGGACCTCGTACGGATGCTGGGGGCGATCGGGGAGGAGTTCGGGCTGGCGGCGGACGCCGAGGTCACCACGGAGGCGAACCCGGAGTCCGTCGACCCCGCCTACCTCGCGGCCCTGCGCCACGGCGGCTTCAACCGGATCTCCTTCGGCATGCAGAGCGCCCGGCAGCACGTCCTGCGCGTCCTGGACCGCACCCACACCCCCGGCCGCCCCGAGGCCTGCGTCGCCGAGGCCCGCGCGGCCGGATTCGACCACGTCAACCTGGACCTGATCTACGGCACCCCGGGCGAGTCCGACGACGACTGGCGGGCCTCCCTCGACGCGGCCCTCGGCGCCGGACCCGACCACGTCTCCGCCTACGCCCTGATCGTCGAGGAGGGCACCCGGCTCGCCCGACGCATCCGCCGCGGCGAGATCCCGGCGACCGACGACGACGTCCACGCCGACCGCTACCTGATCGCCGATGAGACCCTGACCGCGGCCGGATTCCACTGGTACGAGGTGTCCAACTGGGCCGCCTCCGACGCCGGGCGCTGTCTGCACAACGAGCTGTACTGGCGCGGCGCCGACTGGTGGGGCGCCGGACCGGGGGCGCACAGCCACGTCGGGGGTGTGCGCTGGTGGAACGTCAAGCATCCCGGGGCGTACGCGGGGGCTCTCGCGGCGGGCCGTTCGCCGGGTGCCGGGCGCGAGATCCTGAGCGCCGAGGACCGCCGGGTCGAGCGCGTCCTGCTGGAGCTGCGGCTGCGTGAGGGCGTCCCCCTGTCCCTGCTGCGCGACCAGGGCCTCGCCGCCGCCCGCCGGGCCCTGTCGGAGGGGCTGCTGCGGGAGGGGCCGTACGCCGAGGGCCGCGCGGCGCTCACTCTGCGGGGCCGGCTGCTGGCGGACGCGGTGGTCAGGGATCTCGTCGACTGATCACTCCGGCGGGTGAAGCGGTGCGGGACGGGCACAACATGATCGTTGCCGATGTCCAGGACCAGGTTCCGCCACAGCGCTGGGCCCGCCTGCGGACGCAGGACGTCGACATCGCCGACGAGGCCAGTGAGCCGGTTCCCGACCTTGTGGTACTGGCGCGTGATCTCCTGCCGCAGGGGGACGGCTGCTGCCGTGTCAGCTGGTCACGATGGCCGTGGAAGTCGTCTCCGAATCAAGCGTCCACCAGGACTACGTGGTCGAACGGTCGGTCTACGCGGCGGGAGGGATTGCCGCCCACCTCGTCATCGACCCGGTCATGGCCCAGTGCGTCCTGCTGACGAAGCCCGAAGGCCAGGGCGAGGACGCCGACTACCGGAGTCGGGAGATCGTCAAGTTCGGTGACCGGGTGCCGTTGGAAGCCCTGGGGATCGAGTTGGACACGGGCGACTTCGGCACCTTCCACGGTGTCAGAGCTCACCGCTGTCCGTGACGAAGTCGATCAGCTCCTCAACCCGCCCCAGCAGCTCCGGCTCCAGGTCCTTGTAGGACCCCACCCGGGCCAGGATCGCCTGCCACACCGCGCCCGTGTTCTCCGGCCAGCCCAGCGCCCGGCACACCCCCGTCTTCCAGTCCTGGCCGTGCGGCACGCGCGGCCACGCCTCGATGCCGACGGACGACGGCTTCACCGCCTCCCAGATGTCGATGTACGGGTGGCCCACCACCAGGGCGTGCTCGCTCGTCACCGACTGTGCGATCCGCCACTCCTTCGAGCCCGGCACCAGATGGTCCACCAGGACGCCGAGCCGGGCGTCCGGGCCGGGGCCGAATTCGGCCACGATCGCGGGCAGGTCGTCCACGCCCTCCAGGTACTCCACGACCACGCCCTCGATGCGCAGGTCGTCGCCCCACACCTTCTCCACCAGCTCGGCGTCGTGCCGGCCCTCGACATAGATCCGCCCGGCCCGGGCCACCCGCGCGCGGGCGCCGGGGACGGCGACCGAACCGGAGGCGGTGCGGGCGGGACGCACCGGCGCCTGGGCCGTGGGCCGTACGAGGGTCACCGTGCGGCCCTCCAGGAGGAAGCCGCGGGGCTCCAGCGGGAACACCCGGTGCTTGCCGAAGCGGTCCTCCAGCGTCACCGTGCCCGCCTCGCAGCGGATCACCGCCCCGCAGAAACCGGTGCCCGCCTCCTCCACCACCAGGCCGGGCTCCGCCGGCACCTCGGGCACGGGCTTCGGCTTCTTCCACGGCGGGGTCAGGTCCGGAGAGTACTGGCGCATTCGAACGACGATAGGAGAACCCCCGCGGCCGTCACGGCGACACGCCGAAACGCGCCGCCAGGGCGTCCCGCTGGCGCCGGACGAACGCCGCGTCCACCGGCGCCCCGTGACCGGGCACGTACACCGCGTCCTCGCCCCCGAGGTCCAGCAGCCGGTCCAGCGCGGCCGGCCAGCGCGACGGCACCGCGTCCGGGCCGGCCTGCGGCTCGCCGGACTCCTCGACCAGGTCGCCGCAGAAGACGACCTCCGGGTCGCCCGGCACCAGCACCGCCAGATCGTGGGCGGTGTGCCCGGGGCCGACGTTCGCCAGCAGCACCTGGCGGCCGGGGCCCAGGTCCAGCGTCCACTCGCCGCTGACCAGATGGGCCGGCGCGGTCAGACCGTCCGCCGCCTCCCGGGCCGTCTCCGCGTCCAGGCCGTTGCGCACGGCGTCCGCCCGCAGCTCCTCCCGCCCGCGGGGCGAGGTGAGCGCCGCGTCCACGCCCACCGCGCCGTACACCTGCGCGCCCGCGACCGCCGCCGCCCCGAAGACATGGTCGAAGTGCGGGTGGGTCAGCGCGAGATGGGTCACACGGTGGCCGGCGACCTCCCGCGCCCGCGCGCCCAGCATCGCCCCCTCCGCGAGCCCCGACCCCGCGTCGATCAGCAGCGCGGCGCCCTTCCCGAGCACCAGCCCGGCCGTGCAGTCCCACCCGGGCAGACGCCGCCGGCCGACCCCGGCCGCCACCCGCTCCCACCCCGCCTCTTCCCAAGTCACCGTCATACGGCGACGCTAGCCTCACGTCCCCGACGGCACGACCCCGGCGGGACCGGCCTTGCCCGGGGCGTACCCGGCAGCCGTACACTGGGCCGGGTAAGGCTGGCACTCGCGTGCGCAGAGTGCCAGGGGGAGCGTCAAGGGGCGAACCGCTGGAGGTGTGCGCGAATGCTCAGTGAACGAAGGCTGCAGGTCCTGCGCGCCATCGTCCAGGACTACGTCGGAACCGAGGAGCCGGTCGGCTCCAAGGCCCTCACCGAACGGCACAGCCTCGGCGTCTCCCCGGCCACCGTCCGCAACGACATGGCGGCCCTGGAGGACGAGGGGTACATCGCGCAGCCGCACACCAGCGCCGGGCGCATCCCCACGGACAAGGGCTACCGCCTCTTCGTCGACAAGCTGGCCGAGGTCAAGCCGCTGACCGCGCCCGAGCGGCGCGCGATCCAGAACTTCCTCGACGGCGCCGTCGACCTCGACGACGTGGTGGCGCGCACGGTGCGGCTGCTGGCGCAGCTCACCCGGCAGGTCGCGGTGGTGCAGTACCCGTCGCTCACGCGGTCGACGGTGCGCCATGTCGAGCTGCTGTCGCTGGCGCCCGCGCGTGTGATGCTGGTGCTGATCACGGACACCGGCCGGGTCGAGCAGCGGGTGATCGACTGCCCGGCGCCGTTCGGCGAGGCGTCCCTGGCGGACCTGCGGGCGCGGCTGAACAGCCGCGTCGCGGGGCGCCGGTTCACGGACGTGCCGCAGCTGGTGCAGGATCTGCCGGAGGCCTTCGAGAAGGAGGACCGCGGCACGGTCCAGACGGTGCTCTCCACCCTGCTGGAGACGCTGGTGGAGCGGACCGAGGAGCGGCTGATGATCGGCGGCACCGCCAATCTCACCCGCTTCGGACATGACTTCCCCCTCACCATCCGGCCCGTGCTGGAGGCGCTGGAGGAGCAGGTCGTCCTCCTCAAGTTGCTTGGCGAGGCGAAGGATTCGGGCATGACCGTGCGCATCGGGCACGAGAACGCCCACGAGGGACTCACCTCCACGTCGGTGGTGTCGGTGGGCTACGGTTCGGGCGGCGAGGCAGTCGCCAAGCTCGGCGTGGTCGGACCGACCCGCATGGATTACCCGGGAACGATGGGAGCGGTACGAGCGGTGGCACGGTACGTCGGACAGATCCTGGCGGAGTCGTAAGTGGCCACGGACTATTACGCCGTTCTCGGCGTGCGCCGCGACGCGTCGCAGGAAGAGATCAAGAAGGCCTTCCGCAGGCTCGCGCGCGAGCTGCACCCTGACGTCAACCCCGATCCGAAGACGCAGGAGCGGTTCAAGGAGATCAACGCCGCCTACGAGGTGCTCTCGGACCCGCAGAAGAAGCAGGTCTACGACCTCGGCGGCGACCCCCTCTCGCAGGGCGGCGGCGCCGGAGCGGGCGGCTTCGGCGCGGGCGGCTTCGGGAACTTCTCGGACATCATGGACGCGTTCTTCGGCACGGCGTCGCAGCGCGGGCCGCGCTCGCGCACCCGCCGGGGCCAGGACGCGATGATCCGGATCGAGGTGGAGCTGGACGAGGCCGCCTTCGGCACCACCAAGGACCTCCAGGTCGACACGGCCGTCGTGTGCGCCACCTGCAGCGGCGAGGGCGCGGCGCCCGGGACCGCGGCGCAGACGTGCGACATGTGCCGGGGCCGGGGCGAGGTCTCCCAGGTCACGCGCTCGTTCCTGGGTCAGGTCATGACCTCCCGGCCGTGCCCGCAGTGCCAGGGCTTCGGCACCGTCGTGCCGAACCCGTGCCCGGAGTGCGCCGGCGACGGACGCGTCCGCTCCCGCCGCACGCTGACCGTGAAGATCCCGGCCGGCGTCGACAACGGCACCCGGATCCAGCTCGCGGGCGAGGGCGAGGTCGGCCCCGGCGGCGGCCCGGCCGGCGACCTGTACGTCGAGATCCACGAGCTGCCGCACCCGACCTTCCAGCGGCGCGGCGACGACCTGCACTGCACGGTCACGATCCCCATGACGGCGGCGGCCCTCGGCACCAAGGTGCCGCTGGAGACGCTGGACGGCATGGAGGAGGTCGACATCCGGCCCGGCACCCAGTCCGGCCAGTCGATCCCGCTGCACGGCCGCGGCGTCACCCATCTGCGCGGCGGCGGCCGGGGCGACCTGATCGTCCACGTCGAGGTGCAGACCCCCAACAAACTCGACCCGGACCAGGAGCGCCTCCTGCGCGAACTGGCCAAACTGCGGGGTGAGGAACGCCCGCAGGGCCAGTTTCAGCCGGGGCAACAAGGGCTTTTCTCTCGGCTGAAGGATGCGTTCAACGGGCGGTGACGGGGTCGGCGGCGGTCGTCGGGCAGCGTCGGCCGGCTGGGGGGGCGGGGCTGCCGGGGGTCCGGGGGCCGTCCCCCGGGTGGGCACGGTCGGCCGGGGCGACAAGGGCTTTTCCCTCGGCTGAAGGATGCGTTCGACGGGCGGTGAACCCACCGGCCGCCCACCGGCCGCGGGCCGCGTGACGGTGGCCCGTGCCAAGGCCAGGCCCGATTCGGTGCCGTCGGGAGGACGTGACACCATGCCGTCATGTCCTCCGCGCTGACCGATCTCTTCCCGCATCCGATCGTGCAGGCCCCCATGGCGGGCGGCGTCTCCGTGCCGCGGCTCGCCGCCGCCGTGTGCGAGGCGGGCGGGCTCGGGTTCCTCGCCGCCGGGTACAAGACGGCCGACGGCGTGTACCAGGAGATCAAGCAGCTGCGGAGCCTCACCTCCCGCCCCTTCGGCGTCAACCTCTTCCTGCCCCAGCCGGAGTACGCCGAGCCCGCGGCGGTGGACGTCTACGCCCAGCAGCTGGCCGGCGAGGCCGCCTGGTACGAGACCGAGCTGGGCGATCCGGACAGCGGCCGCGACGACGGGTTCGACGCCAAGCTCGCCGTGCTGCTGGACGACCCGGTCCCGGTCGTCTCCTTCCACTTCGGCTGCCCGTCCCGCGACGTCCTCGACGCCCTGCGCCGGGCCGGCACCCTCACCCTGGTCACCGCGACCTCCGCCGACGAGGCGCGCGCGGTCGAGCGGGCCGGGGCCGACGCCGTGATCGTGCAGGGCGTGGAGGCCGGCGGACATCAGGGCACCCACCGGGACGTCCCCGAGACCGACGGCTCCGGCCTCGGGCTGCTGTCGCTGATCGCGCAGGTCCGCGAGGCCGTCGGCCTGCCCCTCGTCGCCGCCGGCGGGATCATGCGCGGCAGCCAGATCGCCGCTGTCCTCGCCGCGGGCGCGAGCGCCGCACAGCTGGGCACCGCGTTCCTCGCCACCTCCGAGTCCGGCGCCCACGCCGTGCACAAGGAGGCGCTGACCAACCCCCTGTTCGTGCGCACGGAACTGACCCGCGCCTTCTCCGGCCGCCCCGCCCGCGGCCTGGTCAACCGCTTCATCCGCGAGCACGGCCGCTACGCCCCCGCCGCCTACCCCGAGATCCACCACCTCACCTCGCCGGTCCGCAAGGCCGCCGCGCAGGCGGGGGACGCCCAGGGCATGGCCCTGTGGGCGGGCCAGGGCCACCGGATGGCGCGCGAACTGCCCGCCGGGCAACTGGTGGAGGTGCTGGCGGCCGAGCTGGACGCCGCCCGGTCCGCGCGGGGCGTGCGATGACCGCGCCGGTGTTCGTGGTCGACGGCTTCACCGCGGAAGGCGGCGGGCGGCAGGTCGTGGACGGGCCCGAGGGACGGCACGCCGTCTCCGTGAAGCGGCTGCGGGCCGGCGAGGCCGTCGTCCTCACGGACGGCGCCGGACGCTGGGCCGAGGGAGAGGTCGCCGCGGCCGAGGGCCGGGACCGGCTCGTCGTGGACCTGGGCGAGGTGCGCGAGGAGCCGCCGTGCTCGCCCCGCATCACCGTCGTGCAGGCCCTGCCCAAGGGCGACCGCGGGGAACTCGCCGTGGAGACCATGACCGAGGTCGGCGTCGACGCGATCGTGCCGTGGCAGGCGGCCCGCTGCATCACCCAGTGGAAGGGCGAGCGCGGCGCCAAGGCGCTCGGCAAGTGGCGCGCCACCGCCCGCGAGGCCGGCAAGCAGTCCCGCAGGGTGCGCTTCCCCGAGGTCGCGGAGGCGGCGACGAGCAAGCAGGTCGCCGCGCTGCTGGACGGCGCCGACTTCGCCGCCGTCCTGCACGAGAGCGGCGACACCCCGCTGGCCACCGCCGAACTCCCGGCAGGCGGCAGCATCGTGCTGGTCGTCGGGCCCGAAGGCGGTGTCTCCCCGGACGAGTTGGCCCTGTTCGCCGACGCCGGCGCCCACCCGTACCGCCTCGGCCCCACCGTCCTGCGCACCTCCACCGCCGGCACGGCCGCCGCGGCCCTCCTGCTCACCCGCACCGGCCGCTGGTCCTGACGGACGGCCGGCCAACGGGGGCGCGCTCTTGGCCGTTTGCGCCCTACCGTCCCGGCCGGGACGGTGGCAGGCTGCCTGTCATGGGGGTATGGAGACGGATTCGGCGCCGCCCGCGCGCGCGGCGGGCCCTGGCGGTCGCCGTCGTCGTGACGGGCGCGGCGGCCGGGGCCGTCGGCTGCGAGCCGGGGACCACCATGAGCTCGGTGGCCGTGTCCTACACCACCGACGAGTTGGCGACCCGCGAGCTGGAGCGGCGGGGCGCCGGCGTCCAATGGCTCACCTGCACCGCGAACTTCGGCGACCGCGGCGGCGCCGCGCCGTCGGCGAGCGAGCGCACCGTCGCCGAGATCGACTGTGAGGGCCGGACGGACGACGGCCGGGAGATCACCGTCACCGGCCGGGTGACCCGCGCGGTCGACGGGGCCTGCGTGCGGGGGGACCTGACCGCGAAGGTGGGCGGCAAGCAGCTGTTCCGCGTCAGCGGCCTCGGCGACTGCGGCGCCACCGCCGCCCCGCCGATCCGGCAGCCGGGCGGACGGCCCGGCGGGCCGGGAGCCACGGCCACCGTGACCGTCACCCGGACCGTCTGGTGCCACACCGACCCGGAGTGCTGGCCGGAGGGCAAGTGATCCAAAGCCCTGTCCGCGGGCACCGCCCCTGCATAGGCTGACCGGGTGACCCAGTCCACATCTCCCGCCACGTCGGCGTATCTCCGCTTCCCGCACCTGCACGGCGAGTTGGTGGCCTTCACGGCCGAGGACGACGTCTGGCTCGCGCCCCTGGACGGCGGCCGGGCCTGGCGGGTCAGCGCCGACAACGTGCCCGTCGCCCTGCCCCGCATCTCGCCCGACGGCGCCACCGTCGCCTGGACCTCCACCCGCGACGGCGCGCCCGAGGTGCACACCGCCCCCGTGGACGGCGGCCCGAGCCGGCGACTGACCCACTGGGGCAGCTGGAGGACCGAGGTCCGCGGCTGGACCCCCGACGGACACGTCCTCGCCCTGACCGCCCACGGCCAGGCCACCCTGCGCCGCACCTGGGCGCACGCCGTCCCGCTCGACGGCGGACCCGCGACCAGGCTGCCGTACGGGCCGGTCGGCGCGGTCGCGTTCGGGCCGCGCACCGTGCTGCTGTCCGCGCCGATGGGACGCGAGGCGGCCTGGTGGAAGCGCTACCGGGGCGGCACCGCGGGCAAGTTGTGGATCGACCCCGACGGCGACGGCGAGTTCGTCCGCCTGCACGAGGGACTGGACGGGAACCTCGAACACCCCGTGTGGGTGGGGGAGAGGATCGCGTTCCTCTCCGACCACGAGGGCGTCGGGGCCGTCTACTCCTCCCTCGCCGACGGCTCCGACCTGCGCCGGCACAGCCCGCTCGGGGAAGGCTTCTACGCCCGCCACCTCGCGAGCGACGGGGACCGGCTCGTCTACTGCGCCGCCGGTGAACTCTGGCTGCTGGACGGCCTCGACGGCGCCGAGCCGCGCCGCCTCGACGTACAACTGGGCGGGCAGCGCACCGACCGGCAGCCGTACCCGGTGAACGCCTCCCGCTGGTTCGGCTCCGCCCACCCCGACCACACCGCGCGCGGCAGCGCGGTCGCCGTGCGCGGCGCGGTGCACTGGGTCACCCACCGCTCGGGACCCGCCCGCGCCCTCGCCGCCGAACCCGGCGTCCGTGCCCGGCTGCCCCGCACCTTCCGCGTCGAGGGCGAGGAGTGGGTGGTGTGGGTGACCGACGCCGAGGGCGAGGACGCCCTGGAGTTCGCGCCCGCCACCGGCCCCGCCCCCGGCACCGCCCCGCGCCGCCTCGCCGCCGGCCGGCTCGGCCGGGTGACGCGCCTGGCCGTGGCCCCCGACGGCAGCCGCGCCGCCGTCGCCGCCCACGACGGACGCCTGCTGCTCGTGGAACGGGAGACCGGCGAGGTCCGCGAGGTCGACCGCAGCGAGCACGGCGACGTCTCGGGGCTGGTCTTCTCGCCCGACTCCGCCTACCTAGCCTGGTCCCACCCCGGCCCGCGCCCGCTGCGCCAGCTCAGGCTCGCCGGCACCACCGACCTGTCGGTCACCGAGGCGACCCCGCTGCGCTTCCAGGACTACGCACCCGCCTTCACCCCGGACGGCAAGCATCTGGCCTTCCTCTCCAACCGCGCCTTCGACCCCGTCTACGACGAACACGTCTTCGACCTCGCCTTCGTCGTCGGCGACCGCCCCCACCTGATCACCCTCGCCGCCACCACCCCGTCCCCGTTCGGCCCGCAGCGCCACGGCCGCCCCTTCGACGCCCCCGACAAGGACGAGACCCCCGACAGCGAGGGCGCCCCCGCCACCCGCGTCGACCTCGAAGGCCTCGCCGACCGGATCGTGCCCTTCCCCGTCGAGGCCGGCCGCTACTCCGACCTGCGCGCCGCCAAGGACGGCGTGCTCTGGCTGCGCCACCCGGTGCAGGGCGTCCTCGGCTCCGCCCGGGCCACCCCGGACGACCCCGACCCGAAGACCGAGCTGGAGCGGTACGACCTCGCCCAGCAGCGCCTGGAGCATCTCGCCGCCGACGTCGACCACTTCGAGGTCAGCGGCGACGGCAAACGCGTCCTGCTGTGGACGGACGGCCGGCTCAAGGTGGTGCCCAGCGACCGGCGGGCCTCCGGCGACGAGGACAGCGACACCAACGTCACCGTCGACCTCGGCCGCATCCGGCAGACCGTCTACCCCGCGGCCGAGTGGCGGCAGATGTACGAGGAGACCGGCCGCATCATGCGGGACCACTTCTGGCGGCCCGACATGAGCGGCGTCGACTGGGACGGCGTACTGGACCGCTACCGCCCCGTCCTCGACCGCGTCGCCACCCACGACGACCTGGTCGACCTCCTGTGGGAGGTGCACGGCGAACTCGGCACCTCGCACGCCTACGTCGTCCCGCGCGGCGGTCGCGGCGGCGGCGACCGGCAGGGACTGCTCGGCGCGGACCTCTCCCGGCACGCGGACGGCGCCTGGCGCATCGACCGCATCCTGCCCTCGGAGACCTCCGACCCCGACGCCCGCTCCCCGCTGGCCGCGCCCGGGGTCGCGGTGCGCGCCGGCGACGCGATCGTGGCGGTGGCCGGACGCCCGGTCGACCCGGTGACCGGGCCCGCGCCGCTGCTGGTCGGCACGGCGGGGCAACCCGTCGAGCTGACCGTCTCGCCGGCCGGCGGCGGCGAGGTGCGGCACGCCGTGGTCGTGCCCGTCGCGGACGAGGAACCGCTGCGGTACCACGCCTGGGTGAGCGACCGGCGGGCCCATGTGCACGACCTGTCCGGCGGCCGGCTCGGCTATCTGCACGTCCCCGACATGCAGGCGCCGGGCTGGGCGCAGATCCACCGCGACCTGCGGGTGGAGGTCGCCCGCGAGGGGCTCGTCGTGGACGTCCGGGAGAACCGCGGCGGGCACACCTCCCAGCTGGTCGTGGAGAAGCTGGCCCGGCGGATCGTGGGCTGGGGGGTGCCGCGCGGGATGCGGCCGTACAGCTATCCGGAGGACGCCCCGCGAGGACCGGTCGTCGCGGTCGCCAACGAGTTCTCCGGGTCGGACGGCGACATCGTGAACGCCGCGATCAAGGCGCTCGGCATCGGTCCGGTGGTCGGGACGCGCACGTGGGGCGGCGTCATCGGCATCGACAGCCGGTACCGGCTGGTCGACGGCACGCTGGTGACGCAGCCCAAGTACGCCTTCTGGCTGGAGGGGTACGCGTGGGGCGTGGAGAACCACGGCGTGGACCCGGACGTGGAGGTCGTGCAGCGGCCCCAGGACTGGGCCGCGGGGCGGGACCCGCAGCTCGACGAGGCGGTGCGGATCGCGCTGGCCGCGCTGGAGGCGGAACCGGCGAAGACGCCGCCCTCGCTGCCGTGACGCAGTCGCTACGATGCCGTAGTCAGTGATCACCCCGAGGAGGCCGACGCATGGCAGGGGAACCGCAGGACGACTGCCTGTTCTGCAAGATCGTCGCCGGGACCATTCCCGCGACGATCGTCCGTGAGACCGAGACGACCATCGCGTTCCGGGACATCAACCCGCAGGCGCCCACCCACGTCCTGGTGATCCCCAAGGCGCACCACCGGGACGCCGCCGCCCTCGCCGCCGCCGACCCGGCGGTCGCCGCCGACGTGCTGCGCGAGACCCAGGCCGTGGCCGACGAGGAGAAGCTCGACAGCTACCGCATCGTCTTCAACACCGGATCCGGCGCCGGCCAGACCGTCTGGCACACGCACGCCCACGTCCTCGGCGGACGCGGCCTCCAGTGGCCCCCCGGCTGACCGACCGTGTCCGTCCGCGAACTGGTCGTCCTCGGCACCGCCAGCCAGGTGCCGACCCGCCACCGCAACCACAACGGCTACCTCCTGCGGTGGGACGGCGAGGGCATCCTCTTCGACCCCGGCGAGGGCACCCAGCGGCAGATGCTGCGCGCCGGGGTCGCCGCGCACGACCTGAACCGGATCTGCGTCACGCACTTCCACGGCGACCACTCGCTGGGCCTGGCCGGCGTGATCCAGCGGATCAACCTCGACCAGGTGCCGCACCCGGTCGCCGCCCACTACCCGGCCTCCGGGCAGCGCTTCTTCGACCGGCTGCGGTACGCCACCGCCTACCGCGAGACCGTCCGGCTCGTCGAGGCCCCCGTGGCGTCCGACGGCGACCTCGCCGTCGCCCCCGCCTACACCCTCCAGGCCCGTAGGCTCTCCCACCCCGTCGAGTCCTACGGCTACCGGCTCGTCGAGCCCGACGGGGTGCGGATGCTGCCCGACCGGCTCGCCGCGCACGGCATCGAGGGGCCGGACGTCGGCCGCCTCCAGCGGGAGGGGAGCCTGAACGGCGTCACGCTCGCCGACGTCAGCGAGGTGCGGCGCGGGCAGCGGTTCGCGTTCGTCATGGACACCCGGCTCTGCGACGGCGTCCACGCGCTCGCCGAGGGCTGCGACCTGCTCGTCATCGAGTCGACCTTCCTGGACGAGGACGAGGCCCTCGCCGTCGAGCACGGCCACCTCACCGCCGGCCAGGCGGCCCGGGTCGCGCGGGACGGGGGCGTACGGCATCTGGTGCTGACGCACTTCAGCCAGCGCTACTCCGAGCCGGCGGAGTTCGAACGGCAGGCGCGGGCCGCCGGGTTCGAGGGCGAGCTGACCGTGGCGCACGACCTCCAGCGGGTGCCGGTTCCGAAGCGACGGTGAAGCGCGGACGCCGCTCGCCGGTCGGGGACGCCCCGGGTTCGGCGGCGGCGCGGGCGTTCTTCTCAGCCGTTCGCGGAGCCCGGCGCGGACATCGCCTGCCGGGGCCCGGCCGTGTCGTACGCCGTCCGGTGGGCCGGCGGGCCGTCGACCGCGATCTCCACCACGGGCAGCGGCCGGGCCGCGCGCAGCGCCACCGTCGTCATCGGGACGGCGACCACCAGCAGGGCGACGGCCAGCACCAGGCCCATCACCGGGAAGCCGGCCTGCGCCGACAGCACGCTCCCGGTCAGCGGGCCCGCCGCCGTGCCCAGGGACGCGGCCGAGCCGACCAGCACCGCCCACCGGCCGCGCGGGTCGAGGGAGGCGGCCAGGCCGATGACGTAGGACAGGACGACCGGATAGACGGCGTTCCAGGCGATCTCGCCGGCCGCGAAGGACGCCGGGCCGGTCGCCGAGGCGCTGAGCGCGATGCAGCCGGCGATCAGCGTGGTCCCGGCGCCGATCGGCAGGGCGTGCCCGAGGCGCGGGCCGAGGGCGCCGGCGCCGACGACGCCCAGCAGCCCGGCGGCCAGACCGACGGCGAACACCGCGCCGACGGCCGCTTCGGACAGGTGCGCCTGCTCCAGGCCGATCCGGCCGCTGACGCCCCAGAGGGAGTTCTGGGCCATGGACCACACGGGCATCGCGGCGGCCAGCAGCAGACCGGAGCGCAGGTGGGGCAGGCGGGGCCCGGCCTGGGCCGCGGGCCGCTGGACGGGCTCGGCGTGGGCAGGCGGGACGTGGGCCGGCAGGCGGCCGGCGAGGGGCCACACGGCGACGGCGGTCAGGGCGATCGCGGCGAGCGGGAGGGCGTGGCCGGGGCCGAGATGAGGGACCGTCAGATACACGGCGGCGGCGAGGGCGGACACGCCGAGCAGGCCGAGCGTGGTCGCGCGATGCGGGTCGCCCGCCGGGCCGCCCTCGCGCGAAGGCGCCCCGAGGGCGGCGATGCCGGTGGCGGCGACCGCCGTGGCGGTGCCCGAGCCGAGGCCGCCGACGACCGCGCCGGCGACGACGGCCCAGACCGTGCCGGTCAGGGCGGCGCCGCCGTAGCCGAGAGCGGCCAGGGCGAGGCCCGCGCGGGCGAGGGTGCGCGGGGAGAGGCGGCAGAACCCGGAGGCGAGCAGGAAGCCCGCCGTCGCCGAACTCAGCAGCAGGGCGCTGCCGATCGCGCCGGCCTGCGTGGCCGTGACGGGCAGTCCGGAGTCCAGCCTGCCGACGACGGTCGGGAGGAGGTACGGGGCGAGGTACCCGGCCGTGAAGAGGGCGACGAGGGGCCAGGGCAGGGTGCGGGGGGCGAACACGGGCGTTCCCAGGGCATACGGAAGAAGCTGCTGCGAATGGGGGGATTGGGCGACGACTGTCGACAGACAGGAACGCGCGGCCAATTTGTATCAAGCCGGGGAGCGCAACGGGAGCGCGGGGTGTGTGAGGTGAGTCACCTTTGCGTTTGACGAGTTCGGGTGACGGGTAGCGGCGGGCGTCACCGCCAGTGGACCGCGCCCTGTCCGCCCGGAACCGTCGCCTCGATCTTCGCCCGGATCTCCCGCATCACCGCGACGATCCGCTCCTCGTGACCCGGCGTCAGCCGCGCCACGGGCACCGAGCAGCTGATGGCGTCCTGGGCCGGGACGTCGTAGCGCAGGGCGAAGCCGAAGCCGACGATGCCGGGCACGCCCTCCTCCCGGTCCACCGAGTGACCGCGCTCGCGCACCCGGGCGAGGTCGGCCGCCAACGACTCCTTGCTGGTGTGGGAGTTGGGGGTGAGGGCCTGGTAGGGGCCGTCGGGAAGGTCGTCGTCGGGGCGTTCGGCCAGCAGCGCCTTGCCCAGCGCGCCGACGTGGGCGGGCAGCCGGCGCCCGACCCGGCTGATGGTGCGCAGGTACTCGTGCGACTCGCGGGTCGCCAGGTACACCACGTCCGCGCCGTCCAGCCGCGCCAGGTGAATGGTCTCCCCGAGCGCCTCGGACGCCTCGTCGAGGTACGGACGCACCGCCCGCACCCGCGGGTCGGAGTCGAGGTAGCCGGTGCCGGTCAGCAGGGCGCGGATGCCGATGCCGTACAGGGAACCGGTGATGTCGGTGCGCACCCAGCCCCGCGACGCCAGCGTCTGGAGCAGCGCGTACATCGAGCTGCGCGGCACCCCCAGCCCGTCGGCCAGCTCCTGGAGGCGCGCGGGGCGGTCGCCGCGCGCGGCGAGCAGCTCCAGCAGCTCCACCGTCCGCGCCGCGGACTTCACCTCGCGCACGCCACCGGTCTCCGACATGCCGAGATGGTAAGCGCCGTGCCCGCCCGCCGACGCCCGCCGGTGCCGGCCCATTGACGCCCCGAGGCGGCGCTGCCTAGCCTCGTCTGCATACGTGGATGTCATCTACATGTGGAGATGGCTCCGCGGTCGCCCCGCTCGTCGCCCCTCGCCGCCGGCCCACCCCGCCCCCGACCCCGCAGGAGCCGCCCCGTGAACCGCGACCTCGCCATCGCCGACGTCCGGCTGACCCCGATCCTGGTCGCCGACCCGCCGCTGCTGAACACCCAGGGCGTGCACCAGCCGTACACGCCCCGGCTGATCGTCGAGGTGGTCACCGCGGACGGCGTCACCGGCGTCGGCGAGACCTACGGCGACACCAAGTACCTGGAGCCGGCCCGTCCCTTCGCCGAGAAGCTGAAGGGGCGGCAGCTGACCGACCTCAACGGACTGTTCGCCGTCGCCGACCGGGTCGCCGTGGACGAGGCCAGGGTCTCCGGCGCCGTCGACGTCGGCGGGCTGCGCGGCGTCCAGACCGCCGACAAGCTGCGCCTGTCCGTCGTCTCCGGCTTCGAGGTCGCCTGCCTGGACGCGCTCGGCAAGACCCTCGGGCTGCCCGTGCACGCCCTGCTCGGCGGAAAGGTGCGCGACGCCGTCGAGTACAGCGCCTACCTGTTCTACAAGTGGGCCGAGCACCCCGAGGGCGTGGCCTGTGAGGCGGACGACTGGGGCGCGGCCGTCGACCCGGCGGGGATCGTCGCGCAGGCCAGGAGGTTCACGGAGCGGTACGGCTTCACCTCGTTCAAGCTCAAGGGCGGCGTCCACCCGCCCGACCAGGAGATCGCCGCCGTGCGCGCCCTCGCCGCCGCGTTCCCCGGGCGTCCGCTGCGGCTCGACCCCAACGGCGCCTGGTCCGTGCCGACCTCGCTGAAGGTCGCCGCCGAGCTGGGCGACGTCCTGGAGTACCTGGAGGACCCGGCGCTGGGCACCGACGCGATGGCCGAGGTCGCCGCGGCAACGGACGTGCCGCTGGCCACCAACATGTGCGTGACGACGTTCGCCGAGATCGAGGAGGCGTTCCGGCGCGGGGCCGTGCAGGTGGTGCTCTCCGACCACCACTACTGGGGCGGACTGCGCAACACACAGGCCCTCGCCGCCGTCTGCCGCACCTTCGGCGTCGGGGTGTCCATGCACTCCAACACCCACCTCGGCATCTCCCTCGCCGCCATGACCCACGTCGCGTCGACCGTGCCCGACCTCCACCACGCCTGCGACTCCCACTACCCCTGGCAGTCGGAGGACGTCCTCACCGAACGCCTCGCCTTCCGGGACGGCAGGGTCGCCGTCTCCGACGCCCCCGGCCTCGGCGTCGAGCTGGACCGCGACCGCCTGGCCTTCCTGCACCGGCGCTGGCTGGACGACGACGGCTCGCTGCGCGACCGGGACGACGCGGCGGCGATGCGGATCGCGGACCCGGACTGGGTCGCCCCCTCCGTGCCCCGCTGGTGATCCGCGCCCCGCCCGCCACTTCGGTACCGGGACGCGAGAAGCGTGACGTGGTGCACACTGGCCGGACCAGCACCACGTCAGGGAGCACACCGTGATCGCGTCCACCCCGGAGACGCCGTCATACGGCAACGGCACAGGACCGGCGAGCGCCGGAGAACCGGCGACGGGCGGAGGGCCTGCGAAGGGCCGAGGACCCGCGACCGGCAGGAAACCGGCCACCGGCACGCGGCCGGCCGGCGCCACAGGCAGCGGACCGGGCCTCGCCGCAGGACGGGCCACCGGCGAGGCCCGGCTCGGCGAAGGGCCCTACTGCCACGCCCAGGTCGACCCGCTCGCCGGCCGCCGCGCCCCCGGCGACCCGCCCTGGGACGTCTACCTCACCGGCACCGTCTTCCTCGACATCATCTTCACCGGCCTCGACTCCGCCCCCGTCCGCGGCACCGAGTCCTGGGCCCGCGGCATGGGCTCCAGCCCCGGCGGCGTCGCCAACATGGCCACCGCCCTCGCCCGGCTCGGCCTGCGCACCTGCCTCGCCGCGGCCTTCGGCGACGACCACTACGGCGACTACTGCTGGGACGCCCTGGAACGGGGCGAGGGCATCGACCTCACCCCCTCCCGCACCGTCCCCGGCTGGCACTCCCCGGTCACCGTCTCCATGGCCTACGAGGGCGAGCGCACCATGGTCTCCCACGGCCACGAACCGCCCCCCGAGGAACCCGCCCCCGCCTGCCCCCCGCCCGCCCGGGCCGCCGTCGCCTCCCTCACCCCCGGCGCCCCCGCCCCCTGGATCGCCCAGGCCGCGAGCAGGGGCACCCGCGTCTTCGCCGACGTCGGCTGGGACGACTCCGGCGCCTGGGACCTCGCCGGACTGACCGACCTCGCCCACTGCGAGGCGTTCCTGCCCAACGCCGAGGAGGCGATGCGCTACACCCGCGCCGCCACCCCCCGCGCCGCCGCCCACGCCCTCACCGCGCACGTGCCCGTCGCCGTCGTCACCCTCGGCGCGGAGGGCGCCTACGCCGTCGACCGGCGCACCGGCGAGAGCGCCGAGGTGCCCGCGATCGCCGTCGAGGCCCTCGACCCGACCGGCGCCGGGGACGTGTTCGTGGCCGGCTTCGTGACCGGCTCCCTGGCCGGCTGGCCGCTCGCCGACCGCCTCGCCTTCGCGGGCCTCACCGCGGCCCTGTCGGTGCAGGAGTTCGGCGGCTCGCTGTCCGCGCCCGGGTGGTCCGAGATCGCCGCCTGGTGGCGCGAGGTCCAGGCGCACGACGACCAGGAACCGGCCGCGCTGCGCCGCTACGCCTTCCTGAAGGACCTCATCCCCGCCACCACCCGCCCCTGGCCGCTGCGCCGCGCGGTCCCCACCATCGGCTTCGGCCGCTCGGCCTGACCACCGTCCGACCACGGCCCGGACACCACCCGGACCACCCGCCCGGCCCCCCGCCGCGAACCCCAGGCGAAAAGGCCTACGGCATTGTCGGCACACCGTCGTACCCTGGACAGCGCGAGGCCGCCCTCAGCTACGCGGCCGTGACGAGGAGGAACCGCAGGCCTTAAGCGCCGGCCCATGACTGAGACACCCACAGCTCACACCTCCGCGCAGGGACAGGCGAGAGCACAGATCACGGTCCCCGCCCAGCATCCGATGGTCACCGTGCTGGGATCTGGCGACTCCCTCCTGCGCGTGATCGAGAAGGCCTTCCCGGCGGCCGACATCCACGTCCGGGGCAACGAGATCAGCGCGGTCGGGCCGACGGCGGAAGTGGCCCTCGTCCAGCGCGTGTTCGACGAGATGATGCTGGTGCTCCGCACCGGACAGCCGATGACGGAGGACGCAGTGGAACGCTCGATCGCCATGCTGAGGGCGAGCGAGAACGGGGAGAGCGACGGCCGGGAGACCCCGGCCGAGGTCCTGACGCAGAACATCCTGTCCTCGCGCGGCCGCACCATCCGACCCAAGACCCTCAACCAGAAGCGCTACGTCGACGCCATCGACCAGCACACCATCGTCTTCGGCATCGGCCCCGCCGGTACCGGCAAGACGTACCTGGCGATGGCGAAGGCCGTGCAGGCCCTCCAGTCCAAGCAGGTCAACCGCATCATCCTGACCCGCCCCGCGGTGGAGGCCGGCGAGCGCCTCGGCTTCCTGCCCGGCACCCTCTACGAGAAGATCGACCCCTACCTGCGCCCGCTGTACGACGCGCTGCACGACATGATCGACCCCGACTCCATCCCGAGGCTGATGGCCGCGGGCACGATCGAGGTCGCGCCGCTGGCGTACATGCGTGGCCGCACGCTCAACGACGCCTTCATCATCCTGGACGAGGCCCAGAACACGAGCCCCGAGCAGATGAAGATGTTCCTCACCCGCCTCGGCTTCGACTCGAAGATCGTGATCACGGGTGACGTGACGCAGGTGGACCTGCCCGGCGGGACCAAGTCCGGTCTGCGGCAGGTGCAGGACATCCTGGAGGGCGTCGAGGACGTGCACTTCTCCCGGCTGTCGTCCCACGACGTCGTCCGGCACAAGCTGGTGGGCCGTATCGTCGACGCGTACGAGAAGTTCGACAGCAAGCACGGCACCGAGAACGGCGCGGACAAGGGCCGGGGCGCCTCGGGCGCCAGGGGCTCCAAGGGGAAGTAGACCAGCACGACCATGTCGATCGACGTCAACAACGAGTCCGGAACCGAGGTCGACGAGCAGGCGATCCTCGACATCGCCCGCTACGCGCTCGCGCGGATGCGCATCCACCCGCTCTCCGAGCTCTCGGTGATCGTCGTGGACGCCGACGCCATGGAGCAGCTGCACATCCAGTGGATGGACCTGCCGGGGCCGACGGACGTCATGTCCTTCCCGATGGACGAGCTGCGTCCGCCGTCGAAGGACGACGACGAGCCCCCGCAGGGCCTGCTCGGCGACATCGTGCTGTGTCCCGAGGTGGCCGCCAAGCAGGGCGCCGAGGCTCGGACGCAGCACTCCATGGACGAGGAGCTCCAACTGCTCACCGTCCACGGAGTGCTGCACCTGCTCGGCTACGACCACGAGGAGCCCGACGAGAAGGCCGAGATGTTCGGTCTCCAGGCGGCCATCGTGGACGGCTGGCGTGCGGAGAGGGGCCTGACCGGCCCGTCCCCGGCCCCGACCGTGTCATGAGCCTCGCCCTGCTCTCGGGCGCGGTCGCCCTGGTCGTCGTGGCGTGGCTCGCCGCCTGCGCGGAGGCGGGCCTCGCGCGCGTGTCCAGCTTCCGCGCCGAGGAGGCGGTGCGCTCGGGCCGGCGCGGCAGCGCCAAGCTGGCGCAGGTCGCCGCCGACCCGACGCGCTACCTGAACATGGCGCTGCTGGTGCGGGTGGCGTGCGAGATGGCCGCCGCCGCGCTGGTCACCTACGCCTGCCTGAAGGAGTTCCCGAGCACCGTCGAGGCGCTGCTGATCGCCATCGGCGTCATGGTGCTGGTGTCGTACGTCGCCGTCGGGGTCTCCCCGCGCACCATCGGGCGCCAGCATCCGCTGAACACGGCCACGGTCGCGGCGTACGTGCTGCTGCCGCTGGCCAGGATCATGGGACCGCTGCCGTCGCTGCTGATCCTCATCGGCAACGCCCTCACCCCCGGCAAGGGATTCCGCCGCGGCCCCTTCGCCTCCGAGGCGGAGCTGCGCGCGCTGGTCGACCTCGCCGAGAAGGAGTCGCTGATCGAGGACGACGAGCGCCGCATGGTGCACTCCGTGTTCGAACTGGGCGACACGCTCGTGCGGGAGGTGATGGTGCCGCGCACCGACCTGGTCGTCATCGAGCGGTACAAGACCATCCGGCAGGCCCTCACCCTCGCGCTGCGCTCCGGCTTCTCGCGCATCCCGGTCACGGGCGAGAGCGAGGACGACATCGTCGGGATCGTGTACCTGAAGGACCTGGCCCGCAAGACGCACATCAGCCGCGAGGCGGAGAGCGAGCTGGTGTCCACGGCGATGCGGCCCGCGCACTTCGTCCCGGACACCAAGAACGCCGGCGACCTGCTGCGCGAGATGCAGAAGCAGCGCACCCACGTCGCCGTCGTGATCGACGAGTACGGCGGCACGGCCGGGATCGTCACCATCGAGGACATCCTGGAGGAGATCGTCGGGGAGATCACCGACGAGTACGACCGGGAGCTGCCGCCCGTGGAGGATCTGGGCGAGGACCGCTACCGCGTCACCGCCCGCCTCGACATCGGCGACCTGGGCGAGCTGTACGGGCTGGAGGAGTTCGACGACGAGGACGTCGAGACCGTCGGCGGACTGCTGGCCAAGGCGCTCGGCCGGGTGCCCATCGCCGGGGCGTCGTCGGTGGTGGAACTGCCCGACGGCCGTGAGCTGCGGCTGACCGCGGAGGCGGCGGCCGGGCGGCGCAACAAGATCGTCACCGTGCTGTCCGAGCCCGTCCTGTCCGAGGTCCCGCACCAGGAGGAGCCGCACCCGGCATGACGCCCCAGGAGTTGCGCGCCCTGTGCCTGTCCTTCAACGCCGCCGTCGAGGACTTCCCGTTCCGCCCGGAGATCTCCGTCTTCAAGGTGGGCGGCAAGCTCTTCGCGCTGAGCGAGCTCGACGCGCGGCCCCTGAAGGTCAACCTGAAGTGCGACCCCGAGGACGCCGTCCGGCTGCGCGCCGGGCATCCGGGTCTCATCGTCCCCGGCTGGCACATGAACAAGCGGCACTGGAACACCGTCACGGCCGACGGCGACCTCTCCGACCGTCTGGTGCGGGAGCTGGTCGAGGACTCCTACGACCTGGTGGTGGCCGGTCTGCCGCGCGCCGAGCGGCTCCGTCTGGACCGCCCCTGAGCGGTCACCGGCCGGTTGTTCGTATGCTCTGGCCATGACCGACAGCAGCGTGCTTGACCCCGAGGACCGAAAGATCGTCACCCTGGCCCGTTCCGCGCGGGCCCGCAACGGCGTGCCGGAGGGGGCCGCCGTACGGGACGAGACCGGGCGGACGTATGTCGCGGGCAGCGTGGACCTTCCGTCGCTGAAGCTCAGCGCGCTCCGGACGGCCGTGGCGATGGCGGTGGCGTCCGGGGCGAAGTCGCTGGAGGCGGCGGCGGTCGTCACCGGGGCGGAGACCGCCTCCGACGAGGACCGGGCCGCCGTGCGCGACCTGGGCGGCCCGCAGACCCCGGTGCTGGTGGCCGGTCCGGACGGAACCGTCCGGACCACCGTCACCGCGGGCTGAGCCGCTGCCTCACAGGGCGTCGGGACCGCGTTCGCCGGTGCGGACGCGGACCACCGTGTCCACCGGCAGCGCCCACACCTTGCCGTCGCCGATCTTGCCGGTCTGCGCGGCCTTCACGATCGTGTCGATCACGGTGTCCGCGTCCGCGTCCTCGACCACGACCTCGACGCGGACCTTGGGCACCAGGTCGATCTGGTACTCGGCGCCCCGGTAGACCTCGGTGTGGCCGCGCTGCCGGCCGTAACCGCTGGCCTCGCTCACGGTGAGGCCGTGGATGCCGATCTCCTGGAGCGCGTTCTTGACCTCGTCGAGCCGGTACGGCTTGACGATCGCGGTGATGAGCTTCATGCCTGGTCGACCTTCTTGGCGGGAGAGACGAGGGGGGACGAGGTGACCGGGACGCCGTGACCGCCCGGGACCCCGTGATCGTAGGCCGTCTCGGCGTGCACCGTAAGGTCCAGGCCGGTGTGCTCCTGCTCCTCGCTCGCCCGGAAGCCCATCACCCGGTCGATCAGCCGGGCGATGCCGTAGGTGACGCAGAAGGCGTACGCCCCGACCGCGGCCACGGCCACCAGCTGCCGGCCGAGCTGCCCGAGCCCGCCCCCGTACAGCAGCCCCTCCGTGCCGCCGGTCATCTCCGACACGGCGAAGACGCCGATCAGCAGCGTGCCGATCACGCCGCCCACCAGGTGGACGCCGACGACGTCGAGCGAGTCGTCGTAGTTCAGCCGGAACTTCCAGCTCACCGCGTACGAGCAGACGACGCCCGCCGTGAGGCCCACGACCAGCGCGCCGAGCAGCGACACCGAGCCGCAGGACGGGGTGATCGCGACCAGGCCGGCCACCGCGCCGGACGCCGCGCCCAGCGTGGTCGCGTGGCCGTCGCGCCTCTGCTCCACGAACAGCCAGCCGAGCAGGCCGGTGCAGCCGGCGGCGAGGGTGTTGAGGAAGGCGGCGGCGGCCAGCCCGTTGGCGCCGAGCGCCGAGCCCGCGTTGAAGCCGAACCAGCCGAACCACAGCAGGCCCGCGCCGAGCATGACCAGGGGCAGGTTGTGCGGGCGCATCGCGTCCTTCTTGAAGCCCAGCCGCGGCCCGAGCACCAGGCACAGGGCGAGTCCGGAGGCGCCGGAGGTGATCTCGACGGGCAGTCCGCCCGCGAAGTCGAGCGCGCCGAGCCTCTCGAGGATCCAGCCGCCGGGTCCCCACGTCCAGTGCGCGACCGGGACGTATACCAGCAGCGCCCACACCGGCACGAACACCAGCCAGGCCCCGAACTTCGCCCGGTCCGCGATCGCGCCGCTGATCAGCGCGGCGGTGATGATCGCGAAGGTGAGCTGGAAGGTGGCGAACAGCAGCGTCGGGACGGTGCCCTGGACGCTGTCCGGGCCGAGGCCGGCCATCCCGGCGTGCTCCAGGCCGCCGATCAGCCCGGCGAAGGAGTCCTCGCCGAAGGCCAGCGAGTATCCGGCGGCCAGCCACACCACGGTGACCAACGCGATCGACACGAAGCTCATCATCAGCATGTTGAGGACGCTCTTCGTGCGGACCATGCCGCCGTAGAAGAGGGCGAGGCCCGGCGTCATCAGCAGGACCAGGGCGGTGGCGGCGAGCAGCCAGGCGGTGTCGCCGCTGTCGAGTGCGGGGGCCGCTTCGGCGGCCGACGTCACGGTCACGGTGTCTCCAACGGGTGCGGGTGGGTCAGAGGGTCACCGCTGTGCGTTTCCGGTCGCGTACGGCCGTGTTTCCGTGACGTTTCGTTGCGTCGGGGTTACCGGAAGCTCACCGAACGGAGGGAGTGTGCGCGACGGTACGGCAGGGCGTCGGGGATCAGGGACAATGGCGCCATGAGCGTGCGTACCGAGTCATCCGAGCAGCCTGCCGACACTGTCCACCGGGCCGGCTTCGCCTGCTTCGTGGGCCGCCCCAACGCGGGCAAGTCCACCCTCACGAACGCTCTGGTCGGGCAGAAGGTGGCGATCACCTCGAACCGGCCCCAGACCACGCGGCACACCGTGCGCGGCATCGTGCACCGCCCCGACGCGCAGCTGATCCTGGTGGACACGCCGGGGCTGCACAAGCCGCGCACGCTGCTCGGCGAGCGGCTGAACGACGTCGTGCGCACGACGTGGGCCGAGGTCGACGTCATCGGCTTCTGCCTGCCGGCGAACGAGAAGCTGGGCCCCGGCGACCGCTTCATCGCCAAGGAACTCGCCGCGATCAAGAAGAGCCCCAAGGTCGCCATCGTCACCAAGACCGACCTGGTCGACTCCAAGACCCTGGCCGAGCAGCTCATCGCCATCGACCAGCTCGGCAGGGAGCTGGGCATGGAGTGGGCGGAGATCGTGCCGGTGTCGGCCGTCGGGGACCAGCAGGTCGACCTGCTCGCCGATCTGCTCATCCCGCTGCTCCCGGAGGGTCCCGCCCTCTACCCGGAGGGCGACCTGACCGACGAGCCGGAGCAGGTGATGGTGGCCGAGCTGATCCGCGAGGCCGCCCTGGAGGGCGTGCGCGACGAGCTGCCGCACTCCATCGCGGTGGTCGTGGAGGAGATGCTCCCGCGCGAGGACCGCCCGGCGGACCGGCCGCTGCTCGACATCCACGCCAACGTCTACATCGAGCGCCCCAGTCAGAAGGGCATCATCATCGGCCCCAAGGGCAAGCGGCTGAAGGAGGTCGGGATCAAGTCCCGGCAGCAGATCGAGGCCCTGCTCGGCACGCCCGTCTTCCTGGACCTGCACGTCAAGGTCGCCAAGGACTGGCAGCGGGACCCGAAGCAGCTGCGCAAGCTGGGCTTCTGAGCGCCGCGTCCCAGAGCGTTACGGGCCCTGCGGCTCAGAGCGGGAGGAGCTTCACGCGGCGGCCGCAGAGCTTGGCGCCCTCCCCTTTCCCGCGTCGATCAACGCGCCCGCGAACCAAAGGAGACGCCCCCCTGCTGCGCCGCCAGCACCTCCCGCAGCCACCCGAACGACGCCTTCGGAGTGCGGCGTTGCGTGGTGAAGTCGACGTGGACCAGGCCGAAGCGGCGGGCGTAGCCCTCGGCCCACTCGAAGTTGTCCAGCAGCGACCAGACGAAGTAGCCGCGCACGTCCACCCCGGCTCGCAGCGCGTCGTGCAGGGCGCGGATGTGGGCGTCCAGGTAGGCGATGCGATCGGTGTCGTCGACGCCGTCGTAGGCGCAGCCGTTCTCGGTGATGACCACCGGCGGCAGGCGGTCGCCGTAGCGGTCGCGGAAGGCGGTGAGCAGCTCGGTCAGCGCCTCCGGCACCACCGGCCAGCCGAAGCCGGTCACCGGGACGCCCTCGATCTCCCGTACGGAGAAGGGGAGTCCGGCCGGCATCCGCACCCCGCCGAAGTCGATGCCGGCGCCCTGCGGGGCGCCCACCCGGGTCGGCGCGTAGTAGTTCACGCCGTACCAGTCCAGGGGCTCGGCGATGACCTCCAGGTCGGCCGCCACGTCCCCGGGCATCAGCTCGCCGATGCCCTCGGGGTAGCGGCCGAGCAGCAGCGGGTCGGCGAAGAGGCGGTTGAGCAGGACGTCGTAGAACTCCGCCGCCTCCAGGTCGGCGCTCTCCCGCGACGCCGGCCATGTCGGGCCGTGGGAGTTGGCGATGCCGATGTCGCTCCCCCCGGCCGCGCGCAGCGCCCGTACGGCCAGGCCGTGCGCCAGCAACTGGTGGTGGGCCACCGGCAGCGCGTCGAACAGCAGTCGCTTGCCGGGGGCGTGGACGCCGAGGGCGTGGCCCAGGAGGGTGTGCTCGGCGGGCTCGTTGAGCGTGATCCACTTTGTCACGCGATCGCCGAGCCGCGCCGCGACCACCGCCGCGTACTGGGCGAACCGCTCGGCCGTCTCCCGCCGAAGCCAGTCCAGCTCCGCCGGCAGGTCCCAGTGGAAGAGCGTCGGCACGGGTCGCACCCCGGCTGCGCACAGCTCGTCCACCAGGCGGTCGTAGAAGTCCAGCCCGCCCGGGGTGTTCACCCGCGGCCAGGAGACCGAGAACCGGTACGCGTCCACGCCCAGGTCCGCCAGCAGCGCCACGTCCTCGCGGTAGCGGCGGACGTGGTCGCAGGCGACGGCCGCCGTGGAGCCGTCCTTCACCCGCCCCGGCTCGGCCGTGAACGCGTCCCACACCGAGGGAGCGCGCTGGTCCGCCGCCCCCTCGATCTGGTGGGCGGACGTCGAGGCGCCCCACAGGAATCCGTCCGGGAACCGGGGTATCGGGTCGGCCGTCATGGACCGGATCATCCGCACGGCGCCCGGACCGCGTCAACGCCCCCGACCGAGGGGCGACTTACGCGCCTTCCTTCAGCACCTTCGAGATCAGCAGGCGCTGTTCCTCCGTCAGCCCGGGGTCGGCGGCGTGCACCGTCGTGCCGTCGACGGTGATCTCGTAGCCGAACCCGTCGGGCACTCCGGTCACGGCGGCGCCCCGGCCGGAGGCGAGCACCCGCTCGGCCAGGGCGTGCCACTCCGCGGCGTCGGGCCGCCCGGCGGTGTCCACCTCCGCCCGCCGCTCGATGCCCGCGAAGCCTCCGGTGCGCAGTACCTCGATCCGCATGGGATGTGTCTAGTACGGATCTACTGCGTGCGCACCCCCACCCGCTCCCAGGCCTTGGAGACCGCGTCGAACTCGTCCCCCGCTCCGAAGCGCTCCTCGGCCGCCGCCACGGTCAGCTTGGCGAAGTCCGCGAAGGTCGCCTTCTGCTTGAGCTTGCCGCCGGTCAGGACGTCGTACCAGATCTGCCCGGCCCGCTCCCAGGCCCGGCCGCCCAGCTCGGTCGCCGCGAGGTAGAAGGCGTGGTTGGGGATGCCGGAGTTGATGTGGACGCCGCCGTTGTCGCGGCCGGTGTGGACGTAGTCGTCCATCGTCGCGGGCTGGGGGTCCTTGCCGAGGACGTCGTCGTCGTAGGCCGTGCCGGGGGCCTTCATCGAGCGCAGCGCGACGCCGCTGACGCGCGGGGCGAGCAGTCCGGCGCCGATCAGCCAGTCGGCCTCGTCGGCGGTCTGGCCGAGCGTGAACTGCTTGACGAGGGCGCCGAAGACGTCGGACACCGACTCGTTCAGGGCGCCGGACTGGCCGAAGTAGGTGAGGTTCGCGGTGTGCTGGGTGACGCCGTGGGCGAGTTCGTGGCCGATGACGTCGACCGGGATGGTGAAGTCGAGGAAGATCTCGCCGTCACCGTCGCCGAACACCATCTGCTCGCCGTTCCAGAAGGCGTTGTTGTACTCGCGGTCGTAGTGCACGGTCGCGTCCAGCGGGAGGCCGTGGCCGTCGATCGAGTCGCGGGAGAAGGCCTGCCAGAACAGCTCGAAGGTGGCGCCGAGTCCGGCGTAGGCGCGGTTGACGGTGGCGTCCCGGCCGGGCTCGTCGCCCTCGCCGCGGACCTTGCGGCCGGGCAGCTCGGTGCCGTGCTCGGCGTCGTAGACGGTGCGGTGGGGCTTGCCGGCCTCGGCCCCGGCCGGGGTGGCGACGGCGGCCGCGCCGACGACGGTGGTCAGCCGGCGGCGGGTGCGCTCCAGGGCGTCGCGCTGGAGGGTGCGGCGGGCGGGGCCGGCGAGGACGGGGTCGCCGGCCTGCGCGAGGTGGTCGAGGACGTGGGGCGGGATGATCGTGCAGAAGACGGGCTCGAAGGTCCCGTGGGACGTCGTCATACTGCAACGATCGCACTCCGTGACGAGTGTGTCACTGGCCGCAATCATGATGGGCGAATTGCGCGCGGAGTCCTTCCGGTTGGCCGCCCGTCAGTGGTATACGGCACTTTTCATGAGCGGCGTCCCTTTCGTCCCTCCGGTCCCGCATACTGGAACAGGCCCGCGCACCCGGCGCGGCTCGGCTAGGCTGCGGAGCATCATGCGTTTCGGGCTGCTCCTTCTTAGCTGCCGCGGCGAGGGCCTGTAGTCGAGGCCGACCCCCTCCCCGCGGAGCTTGGCGTTGCGTCGTCGGCCGTCCTCCCGTCCTCTCCGGACACCGGACATCCCCTAGGAGCCCACGCATCATGGCCAACCGCCAGCAGCCCAGTTCCATGCCGATCCACAAGTACGGCCGCTACGAGCAGGTCGACATCCCCGACCGCACCTGGCCCGACCGGCGGATCACGGTCGCCCCGCGCTGGCTCTCCACCGACCTGCGCGACGGCAACCAGGCCCTGATCGACCCGATGTCCCCGGCGCGCAAGCGGGCCATGTTCGACCTGCTGGTCAAGATGGGCTACAAGGAGATCGAGGTCGGCTTCCCCGCCTCCGGGCAGACCGACTTCGACTTCGTGCGCTCGATCATCGAGGACGGGGACGCCATCCCCGAGGACGTGACGATCTCCGTCCTCACCCAGGCCCGCGAGGACCTGATCGAGCGGACCGTGGAGTCCCTGAAGGGCGCCCACCGCGCCACCGTGCACCTGTACAACGCCACCGCCCCCGTCTTCCGCCGGGTCGTCTTCCGCGGCTCCAGGGCCGACATCAAGCAGATCGCCGTCGACGGCACCCGCCTGGTCATGGAGTACGCCGACAAGCTGCTGGGCCCGGAGACGTCGTTCGGCTACCAGTACAGCCCGGAGATCTTCACCGACACCGAGCTGGACTTCGCGCTGGAGGTCTGCGAGGGCGTCATGGACGTCTGGCAGCCCGGCCCGGACCGCGAGATCATCCTGAACCTGCCGGCGACCGTCGAGCGCTCCACGCCGTCCACGCACGCGGACCGCTTCGAATGGATGCACCGCAACCTCTCCCGCCGCGAATACGTCTGCCTGTCCGTGCACCCGCACAACGACCGCGGCACCGCCGTCGCCGCCGCCGAGCTGGCGCTGATGGCCGGCGCCGACCGCGTCGAGGGCTGCCTGTTCGGCCAGGGCGAGCGCACCGGCAACGTCGACCTGGTCACCCTGGGCATGAACCTCTTCTCCCAGGGCGTCGACCCGCAGATCGACTTCTCCGACATCGACGAGATCCGTCGCACGTGGGAGTACTGCAACCAGATGGAGGTCCACCCGCGCCACCCGTACGTGGGCGACCTGGTCTACACGTCCTTCTCCGGCTCCCACCAGGACGCCATCAAGAAGGGCTTCGACGCGATGGAGGCCGACGCGAAGGCCAAGGGCGTCACCGTCGACGACATCGAGTGGGCCGTGCCGTACCTGCCGATCGACCCGAAGGACGTCGGCCGCTCCTACGAGGCCGTCATTCGCGTCAACTCGCAGTCCGGCAAGGGCGGCATCTCGTACGTCCTGAAGAACGACCACAAGCTGGACCTGCCGCGCCGGATGCAGATCGAGTTCTCGAGGATCATCCAGGCGAAGACGGACGCCGAGGGCGGCGAGATCACGCCGAAGGAGATCTGGGCGGTCTTCCAGGACGAGTACCTGCCGAACCCCGGGAACCCCTGGGGCCGCATCCAGGTCAAGAACGGCCAGTCGACGACCGACCGGGACGGGGTGGACACGCTCACCGTCGAGGCCACCGTCGACGGCGTGGACACCGTCCTGACCGGCACCGGCAACGGTCCGATCTCCGCCTTCTTCGACGCCCTCCAGGCCGTCGGCATCGACGTACGGCTGCTGGACTACCAGGAGCACACGATGAGCGAGGGCGCCTCCGCGCAGGCCGCCTCCTACATCGAATGCGCGATCGACGACAAGGTCCTGTGGGGCATCGGCATCGACGCCAACACCACGCGGGCCTCGCTGAAGGCGGTCGTCTCGGCTGTCAACCGCGCCGCCCGCTGACCAGCGGTTCCGTCCGTTTCGCGGGGCTCCGTCCGCCGATGTCCCGTGCTCTTCGGCGGCCGGGGCCCCGTCGTATACCGGCCAATCCCTGTGGAGGTCACGGAAAGGTCTCCACAGGGTACTGACTCCGCCTCCAGGATGTGGCTAACATCACGCCAGCGCGGCGATGTTGCCGTGGGGCTACGGGAGGTGCGACGTGCTGCCAGGACGGGGACGAGACGGCCGGGCCACCGGGGGTGCGCGCATCCTGGGCACCCGTACCGCGTGGACGCCCGTGGGCGACGGCGAGTTCTTCTGCCCCGGCTGCGGAGGCGACCGCAACTACCAGCGGCTCACCGGCCGCCGCCGCCTCACCGTGCTCGGCGTTCCGGTGCTGCCCCGCGGCGACGCCGGCCCGGTCGTGGAGTGCACGGCCTGCGGGCGCCACTTCGGGACCGACGTCCTCGACCACCCCACCACCACCCGCTTCTCCGCGATGCTCCGCGACGCCGTGCACACCGTCGCCCTCGCGGTCCTCGCCGCCGACGGCACCCGCACCCGCACGTCCCTGTCCGCCGCCGCCGGCACGGTCCGCGCGGCCGGCGTCACGGACTGCACCGAGGACCAGCTGAACGCCCTCGTGGAGGCCCTCGCCGCCGACACCGGCCGCATCTTCGGCGGCCCCTGCGGCCCCAGCCTGGCCATAGAGCTGCACGAGGCCCTCGACCCCCTCGCCCCGCACCTCGCCCCGGCCGGCCGTGAGTCGATCCTCCTCCAGGGCGCCCGCATCGCCCTGGCCGACGGCCCCTACAGCCAGGCCGAGCGGGAGGTCCTGGCGACGGTCGGCGCAGCCCTGACGATCACGACGGATGAGATCGACCGGCTGCTGACGGCGGCCCGGACACCGTCCTGACCGACCGGCCCGGACACCGTCCTGACCGACCCGGCGAAACCGCCGCCGATACTCCCCGGGGAGTGGTCCCGCCCGCGTGCCTCCCCCGGCAGTGGCCGCCAACTCGCCCTCCCGTCCGACGAATCGCCCGCCCCGCGCCGGGTGTCTGGAACCGCATCCAGACACCCGTCCCGGAGGGAGACGTCACCGAACGGGCCGGCGCCCTGCACCTGTCGGTCACCGACGACGGCGCAGGACCGCCCTCCGGGACCACGCCGGCTTCGGGCTCGTCGGCATGCGGGAGCGGGCCCGCAGCGTGGGCGGCTCCCCGGAGGCGGCCACGCGCCCGGAAGGGGGCTTCGCGGTGCACGCCGTGCTCCCGGCCCAGGCCACCGACCGGGAGGAGGGCCGGTGATCCGGGTCCTGCTCGCCGACGACCAGACCCTGGTGCGGGCGGCGTTCGCGATGCTCGTGGAGTCCACCCCGGACATGGAGGTCGTCGGCCAGGCGGGCACCGGCCGCCAGGCCGTGGAGCTGGCCCGTGCCGAACGCGCCGACCTGGTGGTGATGGACATCCGCATGCCGGACCTCGACGGCATCGAGACGACCCGGCTGATCACCGCCGACGAGGACCTGGCCGGCGTGAAGGTGCTGGTGCTCACCACGTACGACACCGACGAGCACATCGTGGAGGCGCTGCGCGCCGGGGCCTCCGGCTTCCTGGTGAAGGACACCCGGCCCGTCGACCTGCTGGACGCCATCCGCACGGTCGCCGCGGGCGAGGCCCTGCCGTCGCCCGGCCCGGCCTCCCAGCTGATCGCCCGCCTGCTGCGCAGCCTCTCCCTGCCGCCGACGGCCGGCCCCGAATGCCTGTCGGAGCGCGAGCGCGAGGTGCTGACGCTGGTGGCGCGGGGCCTGAACGACACCGAGATCGCCGAGGCCCTCGGCCTGAGCCCGCTGACCGCTAGGACGCACGTCAGCCGCATCATGGGCAAGCTCGGCGCGCGGGACCGGGCGCACCTGGTCATCGCCGCGTACGAGCCGGGGCTGGTGACGCCGGGGGCGGGTGAGCGTCCGGCCGGGACGAATCGGGCAGCATGGGACGCCCACCGTCCGACGACCAGTCAGGAAACCCCCCACCGATGAGACTTCTCGTCCGCGCCGCCCTGATCGCCGCCCTGGCCCTCCCCTCCACCCTCTCCCTCACGACTCCCGCATCGGCCGCCGTCTGCACCTCCGTGCCGTACGTCTCCGGCAAGGGCGGGTACGCCACCTACCGCATCCCCGCCGTCGTCACCACGGCCAGGGGGACCGTTCTGGCCTTCGCCGAGGGCCGGCGCGGCGGGAGCGGGGACAGCGGGGACATCGACGTGGTGCTGCGCCGCTCCACCGACGGCGGCTGCAGCTGGGGCCCGCTCGCGGTCGTCGCCGCCGGGAAGGGCGACACGCGCGGCAACCCGGCGCCCGTCGTGGACCCGAAGACCGGCGCGGTCGTGCTGCTGACCTCGTACAACGACGGCGCGGTGAGCGAGGCGCAGATCATGCGGGGCGAGGTGACGGCCGCGCAGGGGCGCCGGGTGTTCGTGCAGCGCAGCACGGACGACGGCGTCCGCTTCACCGCCCCGCGGGAGATCACGGCGTCGGTGAAGCGCCCCGGCTGGCGCTGGTACGCCACCGGCCCCGGCCACGCCGTCGCCCTCACCCGCGGCCCGCACGCCGGGCGCCTGGTGGTGCCCGCCAACCACTCCGCCGCCCCGCCGGCCGGCTCCTCCGACACCGGGGCGGAGCCCAAGTACTACGGCGGTCACGCGATCCTCAGCGACGACGGCGGGCAGACCTGGCGGCTCGGCTTCGTCGACGCCACCTACGACGGCGTCCACAACGCCAACGAGAGCACCGCCGCCCAACTTGGCGACGGCAGGCTGTACTTCTCCGCCCGCGACCAGCACGGCACCAGCACCGGCAACCGCCTCGACAGCCACTCGGGCGACGGTGGCGCCACCCTCGACCGCCCCTACGCCGTGCAGCCCACCCTCAACGACGTCCCCGCCGTCCAGGGGAGCGTCCTGCAGCCGCCCGGCCTCGTCGCCTCGCTGCTGTTCTCCGCGCCCTCGGTCCCCACCGAGCGCCGGTCCATGGCCGTGTGGCGCAGCAGCGACGCCGGGCGGACCTTCACCAGGGCGCTGACCCTGTCGGACCGGCGGGCCGCCTACTCGGACCTGGCGCAGGTGACGCGCAGCACGGTCGGCATCCTGTACGAGACGGGCGTGAACTCCCCCTACGAGACGATCGAGTACCGGCGGCTGGCGCTCGAGCAGCTCTCCCCGAGCCTCATCTGACGCCCGGTCCACAGCGGCCGTGGCGCCCCTACAGCAGCCCCGCCGCCGCCAGGTGCTTGCCCACCTCGGCCACCTCGTCCGCCGACAGCGGCACCTGGGGCTCCGCCGTGGCCGGGCAGTCGATGATCCCCCGCAGCCGCAGCGCCGCCTTGAACGCGCCCAGCGCCGACGAGCTGCCGCCCATCCGCGCGGGGGAGCCGACGCCGGTCAGGGCGAACAGGGCGCACAGCCGCTCCTGTTCGGCGCGCGCCCGCTGCCAGTCGCCGGCGCGGCACAGGCGGTCGAGGCGGACGTAGCCGTGCGGGTCGACGTTGGCGAGGCCCGGCACCGAGCCGTGGGCGCCGAGGGCGAGGGCCGCGTCGACGAGGACCTCCGAGCCGGTGAGGACGGCGAAGCCGGGCAGCGCGCGGGCGCCGGCCAGTACCTCGCGGAAGGGGCCCAGCTCGCCGCTGGAGTCCTTCAGCCCGGCCAGCACCCCGTCGGCGGCCAGCTCCAGCACCAGGGCGGCGGGGAGCTTGGTGCGGACGGCGACCGGGATGTCGTAGGCGAGAACCGGGACGGGACAGGCGGCGGCGACCAGGCGGTAGTGGCGGGCGATCTCGGCCGGGTGGGTGCGGGTGTAGAAGGGCGCGGTGACGACGACGGCGTCCGCGCCGGCCGCGGTCACCGCCCGGACGTGCTCCAGGACGCGCGGGGTCGTCATGTCGATCGCGCCGGCCAGCAGCGGCAGCCGGCCGCCCAGGTGACCGGCGACGGCCCGGACGACCGACTCGCGCTGCCGGTCCGTCAGATACGCCGCCTCCGACGTCGAGCCCAGCACGAACACGCCGGCCACCCCCGCGGACGTGACGTGATCGACCAGCCGGAGCAGCGAGCCGACGTCCACCTCGCCCTGCGCTGTCAGGGGCGTGCACAGGGGCGGGACGACGCCGGTCAGCGGGGCGGGGAGCGTCATGCGCCCGGCTCCTCGGAGCGCGGCCGGGCCTGGCCGACCAGGTCGCCGGTCGCCTCGTCCTCCCCGACCGGATGATGGCAGCGGAACCGGTGCCCCGGCGCCGACGCCTGTGCGAAGTCCGGCATCTCCCGCGCGCACACGGCGTCCGCCTTCCAGCAGCGCGTCCGGAACGGGCACCCGCTCGGCGGGCGGGTCGCCGAGGGGACGGGACCGGCCAGCGGGATCGGCTCGATGGGGTGCAGCAGGCCCGGCGTCGCCGAGAACAGGGCGCGGGTGTACGGGTGCCGGGCGCGGTCGGTGACCCGCCCGGCGGGGGACTCCTCCACGATCCGGCCGAGGTACATGGTGATCACCCGGTCGCTCATGCGGCGCACGGTCTGGATGTCGTGCGAGACGAACACCAGCGCCAGCCCGAGGCGTTCCTTCAGGTCGAGCAGCAGGTTCAGGATCTGGGCGCGCACCGACACGTCCAGCGCGCTCGTCGGCTCGTCCGCCACCACCAGCTCGGGGTCCAGGGCGAGGGCGCGGGCGATGGCCACGCGCTGGCGCTGGCCGCCGGACAGCTGTCCCGGCAGCCCGTCCGCGAGCGCCGCCGGCAGCCCGACCAGCGCCATCAACTCCCGTACCCGTTCCTCCCGTTGCGCGCGGGTGCCCCGGTCGTGCACGTCGAGCGGATCGCGCAGGATGCGGCGGACGGTCAGCCGGCGGTTCAGGGCGGTGGACGGGTCCTGGAAGATCATGCCGGTGCTGCCGCCGATCGCCGCGCGGCGGGCGGCGGGCGTCATGGTCCACACGTCGCGGCCCCGGAACGCCACCGTCCCGGACGTCGGCCGCTCCACCCCGACCAGCACCTTGGCCAGCGTCGACTTGCCGCACCCCGACTCGCCCACCACGCCGACCGTCTCGCCGGGCGCGACGGCGAGGTCGGCGCCGGTGAGCGCGTACACCCTGTCCCGGTGGAACAGTCCGCCGCCGCGCGCCTTGTGGACGACGTGCGCGTCCCGCAGCTCGATCAGCGCGCCGGGCGGGCGCACCGGGGTCTCGGCGGGCTGTGACGGTGCGGTCATGACAGGACCTCGCTCTCCGCGTCGCCGTCGCCCACCAGCACGATCGCCGGGTGGTGGCAGGCCGCCGTGTGGGTGGGGGCGCCGGCCAGGATCGGGGTGGTCGTACGGCACACCGCGCTCGCCATCGGGCAGCGGTCCGCGAACCGGCAGCCCGCCGGGAAGTCGGCCGGGGACGGCACCGTGCCCTTGATCTGCGTCATGCGCTCCGCCGCCGACTCCAGCGACAGGACGCTGCCGAGCAGCCCGCGCGTGTAGTGGTGGGCCGGCGCCGCCACCAGGTCGGCGGTCACGCCCGTCTCCACGATCTGCCCGCCGTACATCACCGCCACCCGATCGGTGACGTCCGCGACGAGCGCGAGGTCGTGGGAGACCAGGATCAGCGCGAAGCCCAGCTCGGCCCGCAGCCGCAGCAGCAGCTCCATGATCTGCGCCTGCACGGTCACGTCGAGGGCGGTCGTCGGCTCGTCGGCGACGATCAGGCCCGGCTCGCGGGACAGGGCCATGGCGATGAGCACGCGCTGGCGCTGGCCGCCGGAGAGTTCGTGCGGGTAGCTGCGCAGCGTGCGGCCGGGATCGAGGCCGACCAGGGCGAGCAGTTCGGCGGGGCTGCGCCGGCCGCCGCGCCGGACGACCTGCTTGAGCTGGGCGCGGATGGTCATCGCCGGGTTCAGGGAGGACAGGGCGTCCTGGTAGACCATCGCCATCTCGTGGCCGAGCAGCCTGCGCCGCGTCCGCGCCGGCTCGGCCGCCAGGTCCCGCCCGCGGAAGCGGACCTGGCCGCGCACCCGGGCGCCCTTGGGCTGCAGCCCCATGACGGTGAGCGCGGTCAGCGACTTCCCGCACCCCGACTCGCCCACCAGCCCCAGCACCTCGCCCGGGTGCACCTCGAAGCCGATGCCGTCCACGACGTCCACGCCCCCGTGCCGGCCCGGGAACCCGATGGCGAGGTTCTCCACCGCGAGCACCGGCGGCCCGGCCGGCCGGGGACGCGCCCGGCGCCGCAGCCGTTCGGCGGCCTCGGTCAGCCCCGGCAGCGGCACGACCCGCCCGCTGCCCGGCTCGGGCGTCTCCAGCCGGTCGCCCTTCCCGCCCCGCGCCTCCACGTCCCGCGCCGCCGGCGCCGCCCACGCGTCGGAGACGCCCTCGGACAGGATGTTCAGCGACAGCACGGTCACCAGCATCAGCAGCCCCGGGAACACGGTCGCCCACCAGCCGCCGGTGAGCACCATGTTCTTGCCGTCCGCGATCACGCTGCCCCACGACGGGTCCGGCGGCCTGACCCCCGCGCCGATGAACGACAGCGACGCCTCGAACACGATCGCCTCGGCCACCTGCACCGTGCAGAACACCAGCACGGGCGCGGCGCAGTTGACGGCCACGTGGCGCAGCACGATGTGCGGGGTGCGGGCGCCGATGACCCGCTCGGCGGTGACGTAGTCCTCGCCGTACTGGTCGAGCACGTTGGCGCGCACGACCCGGGCCACGGGCGGCGTGAACAGGAACGCGATGGCGCAGATCAGCACGGTGATCCCGCCGCCGAACACCGCGACGAGCACCGCCGCCAGCGCGATCCCCGGGAACGCCATCACCACGTCCAGGCAGCGCATCAGCGTCTCGTCCACGGCCCGTCGCGAGGTCGCCGCAACGGCCCCGATCAGCGCGCCGGCCATCAGCGCCAGCGCCGTCGCCCCCAGCCCGATCGCCAGCGACCAGCGCGCCCCGTACATCAACCGGCTCAGGATGTCCCGGCCGAGGCTGTCCTGGCCCATCCAGTGCTCGGCGGAGGGGCGGCCCGTGCTGTCGACGGGCGGCAGCTGCTCCAGCGGGTCGTAGGGCGCGAGGAGCGGCGCGAACAGGGCGGCCAGCACCACCAGCGCCAGGAAGCCGAGGGCGATCCTCGACAGCGGCGGCAGCCGGCGCGGGCCGCGCAGCCGGACGCCGGGGCGGGACAGGGCCTCGGTGAGGCGGGTGCGCGAGAGCATCAGGCCGCTTCCCTCAGTCGCGGGTTGACCAGGAGGTAGAGGACGTCGATGACGAGGTTGACCACGACGAATCCGGCCGCGGTGGTGAGGACGACGCCCTGCACGACGGCCGGGTCGCCGTTCTTCACGGCGTCGATCATCAGCTTGCCCATGCCGGGCAGCGAGAAGATCGTCTCGATGACGACCGCGCCGCCGAGCAGATAGCCGACGCGCAGGCCGAGCACGGTGAGCGGGTTGACCAGCGCGTTGCGCAGCACGTTGCGGCCCACGACGACGTGCGGCGGCAGTCCGCTGCCGATCGCGGTGCGCACGTAGTCCTTGTCCAGCTCCTCGACCACTGCCGTGCGCACGATCCGGGTCAGCTGCGCGGCCACCGGCAGGGAGAGGGCCAGCGCCGGCAGGGTCATCGTCCACAGCCAGCCGGTGACCGAGTCGCGCGGGTTGATGTAACCGCCGGTCGGGAACCGTCCGGCGTCCACGGCCAGGTACTGGATCATCAGCAGCGCCAGCCAGAAGCCCGGCGCGGCCACCCCGACCAGCGACACGACGCGGATGAACTGGTCCGCCGCCCGGTCCCGGAAGATCGCCGCGGTGACCCCGCCGAGCAGCGCCAGCACCACGGCGACGGTCAGGCCCAGGAAGGTGAGCTGGAGGGTGAGCGGCAGCGCGGTGGCGATCTGGTCGACCACCGCCTCCCGGGTGAGGGCGCTGGTGCCGAGGTCGCCGTGGAGCAGGTCGCCGACGAAGTGCAGATAGCGCAGCGGCAGCGGGTCGAGCAGCCCGTGCTCCTCGCGGAAGTCGTGGAGCTGCTCGGGGGTGGGGTTGGCGCCCTGGAAGAACGCGGACGCCGGGTCGACGTCCGAGAAGCGCATCACCAGGAACACGAACAGCACGATGCCGAGCATCAGCGGGACGAGCAGGAGGATGCGGCGGGCCAGGATCCTGACGACGGTGGTCACGGGCGACTCCCGGGGGTTTTCAGACCCACTTGGCCTGGAGCAGATTGATTCCGGGGTACGGCTGCGGCCTTATCCCGGCCAGCCGCCCGGGGTCCCAGGCCGTCATCAGCTCGTTGTGCACGACCGGGTAGAGCACGGCCTGTTCGGCGACGACGTCGACGCAGTCCTGGATCATCGCCCGCTTGCGGTCCGGGTCGCTCTCGCGCGTCGCCCGGTCCATCGCGGCGAACAGCCGCCGCGCGACCGGGTCGCCGGCCCAGCGGGCGTAGCCCATCCAGAGGTTGGCGGGTCCGTAGTTGTACCGCAGGATCAGATCGGCGTCGAGGCCGAACTGGTTGGGGTTGGAGGCGGCGGCCACCACCTGGAAGTCCCGCTTCTGGTCGAGCTTGGTGAAGACGGCCGTGGTCTCCTGCGGCGTCAGCGAGGTCTCCACGCCGACGGCGTCCCAGCCGGCCTTCACGGTCGGCAGGCAGTCCACGATCCAGCTGAGGTTGACGGCGAGGAGGTCGACCTCGAGCCGGCGGACCCCGGCCTCCTTCAGCAGCCGCCGGGCCCGGTCGGGGTCGTAGCCGTAGACGGTGCGCGCCCGCCGGTACGCCGGATTGCCCTCGTCGAGGAACGACGTCGCGGGTCGGCCGTGCCCCTTCAGGGCGACCTCGACGATCTGCTCGCGGTCGATGGCGTAGTGCAGCGCCTGCCGGACCCGTACGTCGCCGAAGGGCTCGTGCGCCGTGTTGAACAGCAGGAACAGGTTGTTCATCCCGGCCCCGCCGGCCACCGTCATTCCGTCCTCGCGCAGGTGGCCGATGTTGGCGTACGGAATGTTGTCCGAGATCTGCGCCCCCGCGCGGGCCCCGGAGACGCGGGCCACGCGGGAGGAGGCGTCCACGATCGACAGCCAGTTCATCCGGCGGAACGCGGGTGGCCGGGGGCCGTTGTAGCCGTCGTGTGCCTCGAAGACGGTGTTGGACTTCGGGTGGTGCGCGGTCTGCCGGTACGGCCCCGAGCCGACCGCCAGCCCTTTGATCGCCTCGTCCCAGGCGCCGGGGCGGGAGAAGACGTGTTTGGGCATCACCTTCGCCAGGGTGAGGCGGGCGAGCCCGTCCGGGAACGGGAACTTCAGGGCCAGCTCGACGGTCCGCCGGTCGACCCGGCGGACCCGCTCCAGCCAGCTCTCGAAGAAGCCCTTGCCGAGGGTCGGCACCTTCGGGTCGAGGAGCCGGTCGAAGACGAACACCACGTCGTCGGCGGTGACCGGCCTCCCGTCGTGGAAGGTGGCCCCCTCGCGGAGCGTGAACCGCCACAGCGTGCTGCGGTCCGGGTCCTCGGGCAGGGCGGTCGCCAGCGCGGGGTAGGGCTCGCGGGAGATGGGGTCGGTGTCGAGCAGCCCCTCGTAGATGTGGTGGTTGCCCGCCATGCAGAACGCGGACGCCGTCTGCGTCGGGTCCCAGCTGCCGTCGTTGCCGTACCCGATGACCGCGGTCAGCGTGCGCTCCCGCTCGCTGCCGCCGCCGACGTCGATGGTGGATTCCGGCCCCAGCGAACACGCCGTCAGGGCGGCCGGGGAGAGCCCGAGCGCCCCGGCGCACTTCAGCAGCGAGCGGCGGGGCACCGTCGGCGGCGTGTCGCGCACGGGGGCCTCCAGCGGGGGTGGGGGGCGGAGGAACTGACGGGGCGGACGGGAGGGGCAAATGGTATGTAAAGTGGATCTTATATCTTCTGTCGGTCGGCGTGACCATAGGAGCGGCCGTCCGGGTGGTCAAGGGACGCCGTGGGGCGGGGCGGGGCGGGGCGGGCGGATCCGGACAGGCCGGGGCGTGGGCGGTGGCCGGGTCGGGACCGGCCGGCGGCGTGCGGGCCCGGCGGTCGCCGGTACCTCAGCCGGTCCGGCTCGTTGGCCCTGGTGGCAGGTGACCGAGGGGTCCAGGGACCGGCAGGGAAGTTGACGACAATGCACAGGACGTTCGGCAGCGATCGTGGGCTGCCGCTGACGGCGGCGCAGGCCGACATGTGGTTCGGCCAGCAACTGGACCCGGACAGCCCTGCCTTCAACGCCGTCGAAGTGGTGGAGATCGACGGCCCGGTGGACACGGACCTGTTGGAGACGGCGCTGCGCAGGACGCTCGCCGAGGCGCAGTGCCTGCGGACCCGGTTCGTGCCCGACGGGGACGGCGGCGCGCGCCAGTTCGTGGAACCGCTGGACGACTGGGCACTGCCGGTGCTGGACCTGCGTGCGGAGAGCGACCCCACGGCCGCCGCCCACACCTGGATGCGGGACCGGCTGGCCCGCCCGGCCGACCTCGGGCGCGCCCCGACGTTCACCTTCGCGGTGCTGCGGACCGCGCGGGAGCGCTTCCTGCTGTACCTCGCCATCCACCACCTCACCGCGGACGGCTGGGGCATGTCCATGATCATCCGGCGGATCGCCGAGGTCTACACCGCCCTGGACGCCGGCGAACCGGTCCCGCCGAATCCCCTGGGCCCTATGACCAGGGCGCTGGACGACGAGGCCGCCTACCACGTCTCCGAGCAGTTCGTCCGGGACCGGGAGTTCTGGGCGGAGCAGCTCGCCGACTGGGCGACCGGGCAGGAGTCGGCCCACGACCTGCCGAGGATTCCCCGTCACTTCGTACGCGAGACCGGCCACCTCGACCCCGGGGCGACCGTCCGGCTGCGGGCCCTGGCGCGCCGGGCCCGCACCGGCCTGCCGACGATCGCCATGGCGGCCCTGGCCCTGTACGTGCACCGGCTCGGCGGCCGGGACGACGTGACGCTGGACCTCACCCTGTCCGGACGCGGCCCCGCATCGCGCGACGTGCCGCTGATGCTGACCAACGTCCTGCCCCTGCGGCTGCGGCTGGACGAACGGACGGCGACCGTGGAGGACCTGCTGCGCCACACCGCGGAGCGGGCCAAGGGCGTCCTGCGCCACCAGCGCTACCCGGCCGGGTACCTGACGCGGGAGCTGAAGGTCGCCCCGCACGCCCGCAAGTCCCGCACGTTCCTGGGCGACTGGAACCTCAACATCATGACGTACGACCAGCGGCTGCGCTTCGGCCCGCACCCGGCCGTGCTGAACAACCTCTCCAACGGGCCGGTCACGGGGCTGGGCGTCAACGTCTACGACCGCCCCGCCGACGGCTCGCTGCGCATCGACTTCCAGGCCGGCCCGGACCTGTACCCGGCCGCGGACGTCGCCGCCCATCTGCACCGCTTCGTGGCGCTGCTCGGCACGCTGGCGGACGCCGAACCGGACCGCCCTCTCGACGGCATCGACGTGCTGACGCCCGCGGAACGCGCACGGACGCTGTCCCTCGCCCAGGGCCCCGAACGCCCCGTCCCGGCCGTGACCCTGCCCGAGCTGTTCCAGGCCCACGCCCGCCGTGCGCCCGGCGCGACGGCCCTGGTCTGCGGCGACGCAGAGCTGACCGCCGGTGAGCTGAACGCCCGCGCCAACCGGCTGGCGCACCTGCTCGTCGCCCGCGGCGCCGCGCCCGAGACGTACGTGGCGCTGGCGCTGCCGCGCACGGCGGACTACGTCGTCGCCCTGCTGGCCGTGCTCAAGGCGGGCGCCGCCTGCGTGCCGCTGGAGGTGGGCCATCCGGTGGACCGTCTGCGCGCGCTGCTGGCCGACGTCCGGCCGCTGTGCGTGCTCACCACGGTCGCGGAGGCGGCACGCCTCGGCACCGGGGCCGGGACGCTGGCGCTGGACGACGCGCGGACGCTGCACGACCTCGCCGGCCGCCCGGAGACCGACCCCGTGCGTGCGCCGCTCCCGCACCACCCGGCCTACGCCGCCTTCACCTCCGGCACCTCCGGGCGGCCCAAGGGCGTGGTGGTCGAGCACCGCCAGCTCACCCACCTGTTCTTCGACCACGAACGCGACCTGATCGCTCCCGCGGTCGCCGGGGCCGGCCGTCGGCTGCGCGCCGCGCTCACCGCGTCGTTCTCCTTCGACACCGCCTGGGAGGGACCCCTCTTCCTCGCCGCCGGCCAGGAGGTGCACCTCATCGAGGAGGAGGTGCGGATGGACCCCGTCACCCTCGTCGGCCGGGTCCGCGAGCGGCGCATCGACTTCCTCGACGTCACCCCCTCCTACCTCCGCCAGCTGCTGGCCGCCGGACTGGTCGAGGGCGACGGACACCGCCCGTGGCTGGTGATGGTCGGCGGGGAGGCCATCGACGCGGCCCTGTGGCAGCGGCTGCGCGACTGTCCCGGCACGTCCTTCCACAACTACTACGGCCCCACCGAGTGCACCGTCGACGCGGTGTACTGCCGCGTCGACGGACGGCACGAGCGCCCGGTCATCGGCCGCCCCGGCCACAACGTCCGCGCCCACGTCCTGGACCGGGCCCTGCGGCCGGCGCCCCCGATGACGCCGGGGGAGCTGTACCTGGGCGGCGACCAGGTCGCCCGCGGTTACCTGGACATGCCGGCACTGACCGCCGAGCGGTTCGTCGCCGACCCGTTCGGGCCGCCCGGCAGCCGGATGTACCGCACCGGCGACCTGGCCCGCTGGACGCACGACGGCGTCCTGGAGTACCTCGGCCGCGGGGACGACCAGGTCAAGGTCCGGGGGGTGCGCATCGAACTGCCGGAGATCGAGGCCGTCCTCGCCCGCCACCCCCGCATCGCCCACGCGGCGGTGGCCGTCCACCGGTCCGGTCCGGACTCCCACACGCTCGCCGCCCATGTCGTGCCCGACGGACCGGTCGACATCGCGGACCTGCGGTCCTGGACGGCGACCCGGCTCCCCGCCGCCATGGTGCCGTCCGCCTTCCTCCTCCACGACGCCCTGCCCCTGACCGCCCACGGCAAGCTGGACCGCGCCGCCCTCCCCGCGGTCACGGACCGCCCGGCCCCCTCCGGCAGGCCGCCCCGCACCGGCCGGGAGCAGGCCCTGTGCGCCCTGTTCGCCCAGGTCCTCGACGTGCCCGAGGTCGGCGTCGACGACGACTTCTTCACCCTGGGCGGTCACTCGCTCCTGGCCGCGCAGCTCGTCTCCCGCATCCGCGCCGAGCTGGGGACCGGCCTCTCCCTCGGCGCCCTCTACCAGGCCCCCACGGTCGCCGCCCTCGCCGCGCTCCTCGACGAGAAGGACCAGGAGGACGCCTACCGTCCCCTCCTGCCCCTGCGCACCACGGGAAGCCGGCCGCCGCTGTTCTGCGTCCACCCCGCGGGCGGCCTGGCCTGGTGCTACGCCGTCCTTCCCCGCCACCTGCCCGCCGACCTGCCGGTGTACGCCCTCCAGGCCCGGGGCCTGCGCGATCGCGACAAGCCCGCCGGCTCCTTCGAGGAGGCGTTCACCGACTACATCCGGCACATCCGCTCCGTCCAGCCGACCGGCCCCTACCACCTGCTGGGCTGGTCCCTGGGCGGGGCGCTGGCCCATGCCGTCGCGGTCCGGCTCCAGGCCGAGGGCGATCGCGTCGAGCTGCTGGCCATGCTCGACGCCCCGCCCATCGACCCGGCCGGCGAGCGGGTGCCCGTCGAGGCCGAGGAGCAGATCGTCAGAATCCTGCTCGGCGAGGCCGCCGACGGGCCGGAGCCGATGCGTGCGGCGCTGGTGAAGGAGCACCTGACCGCGGCCGTCGCCGCCATGCGGCATCACACCACCCTGCTGCCGACCTTCACCGAGCGGGTCTTCGACGGCGACCTGCTCTACTTCCACGCCACCCGCGGCAAACCCGCCACCGCCACCACCGCCCGCACCTGGCAGCCGTGGATCACCGGTCGCATCGTCTGCCACGACGTGGACTGCACCCACCACGCCATGGCGAAGGCCGAGAACATGGCGCTGGTGGGGAAGGTGCTCAGCGAACGTCTGACGCGGCAGAGCCCGGTCGGCTAGGGCAGCGTGGACATGTAGTGCGCGTGATGCGACCTTGTTGCGGCACGTTGGTCATCGGTAGCTGGCCATTAACCCTAAAAAGCGAAAAGGGTCCGTCAACTCTGTTGGCAGACCCTCACGAAAGGTCGATCTAATGCGAAGCAGGGGGTTCGATGCAGCCCGTCTCAGGATAGAGTCCATTGACGTTGACCCATACGCGCTTACTGCTTACTGCACCTGAGACGCAGGCGGACTGACCGACGTGGATACCGTAGACGGTTACATCGACCGCGACGGCTGCTGTACCCGTGGTGTGGTTGGTGAGAGCGACTCGCCTGTGTGTGGCGATGTCTTTGAGGACGGGCCGTAGATCCTGAGGGGAAATGCGTCCATTTTTCCGGCTCGTCTCAAGAGCTGCCTTGACGTCTCGTGCTATGGCCTTGGCCTCCTGTTCATCCTGGGGCGTCATATTTCCTGGCCGGCGAGCTCGGCTGTTGTCAGCGTAGTTGGGTGGAGAATCAGCCTGGGGCGCGGGGTCATCTGTGGGAGTGGGGGACGCCGAGTTGGCTGAGCGTGTCCCGTTCATGTTTCGGAATAGGTCGTCACCGGAGCAGCCGGCCAGAGCCAGCGCGGCAAGGGCGGCAACGGTGGTGGCAGCAGTCCTAATAAGCAGCATGGCTTCAGTGTTCCTGACAGCATCGGATCGTGCCTGAGTACGCGTACCTATCTGACACGGGACGAGCGTGGCCCCGCCGGCTGCGGGGCCACGCCTGGGACGTCCCTACAAGTTGCCCATAATGGACATCGTGCGCTCGAGCGAGTCGGCGTACAGGCGGGCGCCTGCGATCTTCGGGTGGAATGACTGGGCGGAAAGACCGTAGTCCTTGAGGACGGGCCAGTCGGTCAGAGGCTCATCGGAATCCACAAGGGTCTTGACGATGCCGTGAACGGATTCTGGGTCGCCACAGACGGCTTTGCCGGAGAAATCACCGGTCGGGTTGGAGAACCACGCCCTGATACCGACGGCATTCGCGTCGTTCACCGCTCCCTGCATGGCCTCCGCAAGCGTTCCTGCGATGCTGCTCAGCCATACCGCCGAAGCCTCGGACAGTCCCATACTGATGCCAGGAGTCAGTCGCATGCAGTCGGCCTGGTTCGAGAAGAGCGGCGGATAGCCCATGAGTATGATCCGGGCGTTGGGAGCCTTGGCGTGAATTTGTCGCAGGGTCTCAAGAATGTCCGGTCGGACAATCGTGTTGATGATCCCGGGGACAGCTTCGGACAAGGCAGCGCCGACGTACTTGGTGTCGCGGCCATCGACATGTGAGTCGGTATCGCTGCTTCCGAAGGTGTTGTGGGCGCAGTTGCCCCCGCCGACAGCGATGAGGCACTTCTGGATGACGGCGGCGAAGCGTGCATCGTTGCCACCGATGCTGATGGTGACCAGCGTGGTGTTCTGGTCGAGGTATCCCTTCTCAATCTGTGGAAGTTCGCCTCCGTTTTTCTGGATGACTCCGCCGTGGAGCACGTTATAGGTCCGGGCTCCCGAGCACGCGATCAGGTGGTAATCCAGAGAAGGATCGCGGGAATCGTCCCGTGCACCGATGGAAGCACTGTGTCCGGGCATCGTGGCCTGCCGTGACCAAGCTTTTGTGGATCGGTGGCAGGCATTCCGGGACGACGAGGTCTGCTTGTCGAGGTAGTTGGTCTCGGGGTAGTAGTCGTTGTTGCCGTCGGAAGCGCCCTCACCGGATGAGTAGGAGTCTCCCATCGCCACCACGAAATCTTTCGGCTTGCCGGGGAGTGGCTGGAAGGCGACCGAATCCCAGGCGATGTCCTCGTCACCAGTACCGTCTTCGGTGTGTGTGGTGAGAGTCACGCGTGGGGTGCCGGTGAAGTAAAAGACGCCGAGATCGGCCCACTTGTTCTGTCGAATGCGCTGAGGTTGGACGCGTTTCGGGCTCGTGGAGTTCGTACCGCCGACGAGGTAGGCGGCCTGACGCGTGTGTGCTCCGTGGTCAGGTATGTGGGCGAAGACACGCATCCAGCCACGCTGAGCAGAATGAAGGGTCCACTCACCAGTCACAGCCATGCGCTCGCCGTAGCCGCTGGTCGCCGAGCGCGTGTGGGCGAACCAGAAGTGGTTGCCGTTTCCGGCACCGATTTGGTGCAGATCGACGCGAGCGCTGTCGGAGCCGAATGCGAATCCGAATGACCCATGCGACACCGTGCTTCCGCAACTGCGCGTGGCAGAGCCGGCTGGGACGACTCCCGCCGCGAGGTCGTCGACGATCAAGGAGCCGCTGGGTAGCCCTGTGTTGCAACGCGGCGGATAGGAGTTCGCGTCAGCCTGTTCGGGATAGGTGTCGTTGAAGCGGTGGATGGCGTTACCGCATTGGGCCAGCGACGTGCACAACTTCCAGCCTGCTGGTTGGTGGTACCAGCACTTGAGGTAGAGCGGATCACTTTCGTGCGGGTCGCCGGGCAGGAGACAGGGGCCGTTGCCGTCGTCGTTGGAGGCATCGGTGCCGATGGCCGACGGGTTGCAGTCGTTGCTGGAATCGCAGAAGAGGTCGATGGGCGGCTTCGCCGCGGTACGGGCGCCATTGCTGGTCCACCACGCGGCACGGTAGCCGGCCTGGTAGTCGCCTGGCGCAAACATTGCCGAGATCGGACGGGCAGCCCAGCCGATGACCTTTTCCTCGTACGGCCAGTCCTGCGGGTGGGCAGCGTGGCTGTAGTCGTCCTCGCCGCTGGCCTTCTCCAGGAACGGGGTCCGGTTCTCCTTCCACAGAGGGTTCGCCGGATTGTTCGTCCAGCCCATGCCCCAGCGGCCGCTGTAGGCGCCTGCGGTCGACTTGGGGTAATAGCCGGAGTTGTAGGCCCACAAGGCGTAGAACCAGTTCTCGATGTACCTCGGGTGGCCATCGTTGATGGTCAGCCCGTCGGCTTGAGTCTGGTTCCATTTCTCTATGAGAATGTTGACGCCGGCGGCGATGTTCGCCGCATAGTCAAGAGCGATCGCCTCCTGCTGGGTGGTCGTCTTCGGAGTCTCGCCAGGCTTCTCCTTGCCGTGCATGCGCATGCCATCGGTCACTTGAGTGATCCCATAGCCGCAGTCGGCATCGACGTAATTGATCATAAAAGGATCGGATTGCTCGCCGTTGGCCGCGTATTCTACGCCGTAGAAGTTACCGATCAGTGAGTTGCCAGTTGCCCCCGGCACGACGACTCGGCTGGCCTGCCACATGTTGGATTCCTGAGCAGTGATGCCAAGCATGATCTGTGCCGGCACGTGCCAGTCCGATTGGCCCTGACTTCCGCTCAGCGCCCGCAAGGGAAACAACGTTTGGGGTGCGTAGCCGACCATCCCCGTGTTCTTCCAGTTCGCCGGCCTGGTGGCGCCCTTGTTCAGCTGTCCGACGACGGCCTGGTCGACGGCCCACTCGACCTGGCGAGGTGTGGGTTGAAACGCCTGCTTCTTTGGATCGTTGCGGGCCACGGAACATGCTCTGTCCGCCTCGACCGTGCCCGAGGTCGCCGCAGTGACGATGCGGTTGCTCTTCGCTGTTCGCGGAGCGGACGTGGTCTGGAGAACGGGCGAGGCCGTAGCACCGCTCCTCACCCCGGGGGCTCCCCCCAGCCGGCTGCGCAGGGGCGGTGCTTCCAGGACTATGCGCTTGCCGGTATCGAGCGCCTTGATCGATGTTTGCACGGTTCGCGCCTCATGCGCCTCTTCCGTGCTGATGCGAGAGTCCTTGCCGTCGGCCCACTGCACTGTGACGGCCGCCTTGGCCTGGCTGGACACGCGTGCGTCCTTGTCAATGCCCCCGGGGTTGTGCAGCGGCGCCTCCTCCGCGGCGGTCGTGCTCTTGGCGGTGCCTGTCACGTAAACCTGGCCGGCCGGTGTGGCGGCCAGGTCGAACGCGGTGAGTCGGCCGCGGGCGAGTACTGAGGGCGTGGTATGTGGCTTCTTGCCGCTCAATGCTGTTCTACCGACTCGTGCGACGGTCGCAGTGTCGTCAGCGGCCACCCGCTTTTTGCCGGAGGAGGGAAGTCGGTCTATGAAGGTGACGCCACCGTCAGCGTCGGCCTTGAGCTGGAAGGGCCAGGCGGTGGTGTCGGCGACAGGCCTGACAGTGTTGTCCCGCACAGTGACGATGTGGTGCCCTGACGCAGCGACTATCCCCTGACGGGTTGGAACGGCTGAAGTAACCTGACCGGCAACGGTTTGCTTCAGCTTGATTCGGCCGGTCTTCGCGTCAACTGTCTGCAGCCGGGTCTGATTCTTCTTCGAGGCATCGTCCGTCAGTGCGGTGAAAACCGCATCGTCGTCGATTCCGCAGCCAGGAGAGAAATAGCTGAGCGTTGCCTGAAGTGGCAACTTGGTGATCTTCCCTGACCCGAGATCCACGACGGCGGTGAATGCTCCGCGAGTCATCAGTGCAGGTTCGTTGGTGAATGTCCGTGGCGCGTAGGCGACAGCCGCGTACTTGCCGGAACCGGTGACGCAGGCGTTACCAATCCAGGTGTCAGTGTCAAAGCCGGGCTCGGAAAGCGAGGCTGCCGTCTTCCACTCATACCCCATCTTCTCGTCCGCGACGAGAAGATGGAAACCTGTGCCGTCGCCGGACGTAGTAAATGCTCGGTCGGAAGAGGAACTGAAGTTCGATCCCAGTATTGTGGCGCGCTGTTTGGGCGGGACCGAGAACGGGTGGCCCTCTCCCGTCAGTTTGTCCGAGGCTGGTCCTTGAGGCGTGGACCAACCCTGGGCAGCTCCAGGGGGTGGCGTCTGTGCGTATGCCTGAGTTGTTGCGATCCCAGCGGCGAGTGACAGCGCCAAAGTTGCTGTGATCGGCACACGGGCATAGCTGGGTAAGACGTATTTCAACTGGTGTCCTTTGTAGGTACAGGCTCGGCACTGAAAAAACTTCGCCTGTAATTCCGGCAGGACCAGGCGCCGCAGTTGCAGCCCTTGTCAGGCAATGGAACAGGATTGTTACTGCTTGTCACTGCGGCTGGGGGTCCTGAGGTGGAGCGGTCTGGGGCGCCCATATCCGGTGCCGCTGAATTGTCTGCGGACTTCTTCCGGCTGGTATGTCAGAGGGTGCGATTCTGCCCCGGCATATCTGCGGGACCCGTCAGGCACAAATGAGCTGACCCTGCAGACCAATACCCGATCCTCCTGCGGCCTTCATGGATCCCCCTTGCGGTCAAGATCCTGCGAGTGCCACAGCGTGGTCAAATCGTTGCACGGCGTACACGTGCGATATCAAGTCCGAAATTTTCTATATGCTACTTATGCATGAATTTGAGACATCATTCGTGATGCATCGGTGGCTTGTTCGATATGAAAAACGTGCACAACCATGGCGCGTCGTTGGGTGTCCGCGCGTGATCCGGGCTCGAAGTGCTGAAACCTTCAATGGTCCCCATGGCTCGCCTCGTCGCGGCCCTTTGTCTCTCGTGCCGCGGTCGCCCGAGCGAGTGCAGTGGCTGCCAGGCCCGGGTGTCCGGCCCCCGTCATCGGGAAGCCGGCCCCTGGTTCAGTGCACTCCGTCGGTGCAGTTGGCGTCCCGTCGCCGGGTCCCCGTTGCCTCAGCTCGCCTGGCTATAACCAGGGGTAATTGCCCAAAAGGGACCATTCGGACAGAAATTGGTCGCAGTGATGGGCAATCCGACCGTGATGGGTCTTCTGGCCGGAACAATTCGGTTCCGGCCAGGTCGCCCCCCGAGTCAGGTGTACCTGTTTGACGCAAGGCTCCTGTTCAACCGCATTGGTTTACTGCGCTGACGTCTCCGCCCTTCGGCATTGGAGAGGAGCGAGGTTGGCGAAAATGGCCTGCGGAACAAGGGATTCAGGATGCCCACGTTCGGCTCGATCGAAAAATGCTGCTTGTTTGTGTATCTGGTGCGATACTCTCTGGCAGCAGTGTGAGCTGGCTGTCGCTTCAAGGAGAGAAAGTGAAGACTGTTTTAGGCCTGAGTGGTGCCTGTCTGGCGCTGGCGGCTGTCACGATGACTGCGCCCGCCGCGTTGGCGGCCGGCCCCGCAAGTAACGGGTCAGTCGGGACTGTCGACATTCGAGGTGTGAAGGTCGCCGCACAAGCGTCGCCCGAGACCAAGCGGATTATCGAGTCGAGTGTGGAGGTCGCCGCAGCCGCTGCCAACGTGTGCGGATCTAGTTACACCATCTCCACGGGGGCTGCCCGCTACGGCACTTATGGCACTACCTACACCTGGACCAATGGCACTACGACAGGCGACAGCTATTACGACAAGCCGATCTGTGCCGTGTTCTTCAACGACACCGGCTCCGCGCGATACATGGGTATCCGGCTGAAGGACAACTACACCAGCACTCCGGACACTCAGGACTTCGGCACGTACAGCTCTTACGCCGGGCCCGTCTATCAAAAGCGCGGCTACTGCGGCCAGGCGTACTCGTACATGAAGGCCGGAAGCGACGTCGTCGTTGACAACCTTCTCCAAGTGGGACACTGTAACTGATGCCATGCCGCAAGGTCTTGCGCCGCGTTTCATGGGGCGCAACTCTGCTCGCTGTCGTGCTGCTGACCGGGTGTTCAAGCAGTGAGGACAGCGCTTCTACTGGATTCCCGACCAGCTCTCGTGCGAGTCGCAGCAGCGCTCCAAGTGTTCCAGAATCGCCCAAGGCCAGCCCGGAACCGTCGCCGGTTATCAGTTATCTTGGGAAGACAAAGATTGTCACGCTCGGCGGTACGGAGATTCGAGCTACCCCCAACGAGATCGGAATAAATGTCGCCTGCAACGTGACCAACACCACCGATAAGACCCGAAATATTAGGGTCTCTGTCAGTGTCGGGAATGGCGAGGACTGGGTGACAACCAACAACTTCGACTTCCGGCAAGTACCCGCAGGTCAGACGGCGTCTGAAACCATTATTATGGGCGCGTCCTTCGAAGGGGATCTGCCGGACGATCCGCATGTCTATATTGACTCGGTGCTGCACTACTGACCTTATTCGAAGTCGCCACTGAGCTTTTTCAGTGTTGTCGCTCCAGAGGTCTGGCGTCTGATCGAGATGCGGCAGAAAGGGGGATTCACCCAGGCTCAGGTGGCCGAACGCATGGGCGTGACCAAGGGCACGGTGTCGCAGATCGATAGCGGCCAGGTGTCCGGCACGGACGTGGTGGCACGCTACGTCGAGGCACCGGGCGGAAGCAGCGTCTCGCCCGTCCGCGTGGCGGAGCTGACCGCGACCGCCGACCCCCACAAGGTGGCCCGGGTCCTCGTCATCCACGACAACGTCATCAGGAACTCGGCGAAACTTCGTCTGAGCCTACAGGGGAGACGGTTCTTCTTCGGGCGTCCAGGTCGTCCCCCAGTGTTCATCGCATGGCGGAACGCGTGTCCGAGAGCCGATGTCAAGGACAGGAGCGCTTGGGTGGGCACGCGGGGAGGCCCCGACTGACACAGGCCTCCCTCGCCGTGCACGTCCTCCTCGGCGCCGCGCGGGCGGGGATCGCCCCCGGCCCGCCACCGTCAAGGCCCCCCTCGCCCTCCGGATGCCGCCCGCGGTTACGCCGTGACCCCGCCGACGAACGCCCGCCACGCGGCGCCGCCGATCACCAGCACGTCCCCGTCCGGGACCTTGCTGTCGCGCACCGGGACGACGCCGGGGACTCCGTCGGCGACTTCGAGGCAGTTGCCCCCGTTGCCATCGCTGTACGTGCTCTTGCGCCAGCGGGCCGCGCCGGGGAAGCCGGAGGCGACCTCGACGCAGTTGCCGCCCTCGCCGTTGCTGTAGCTGCTCTTGCGCCAGCTCGCGTTGGTCAGGTCGTACTCGCGCATCGTCTGTAGTCCTCCGCCGCCGACTCGATCAGGGCCAGGGACGCCTCTGGTGACAGCGCGGCGACCCTCAGCAGATCGTATGCGCGCTGAGTGCGCTTCACCACGGCCGGTTCGTCGATCAACGTTCCTGAAAACGACGTCTCTGTATAGGCGACAGGCGGCGCGTCGTCGAACTCCATCAACCGCAGATCGCCGGCCATCATGGCGTGCGCCCCCGCCGCCTGTGGCAGCACCGTCACGACCACGACCCGCTCCCTCATCAACCGTGCGATGTGCTCCAGTTGCTCCGCCATCGCCTCCTGGCCGCCCACGGGCACGCGCAGCACGTTCTCATGCAGGATCGCCCAATACTCCGGCCTTGTAGCGTCGCTGAGGATCCGCGCGCGTTCCAGACGGGCGTCCACCTTCTCCTTCACGTACGCGTCGGTGACGAACGGGTTGGGGGCCACCGTCACCGCCCGCGCATACGCCTCCGTCTGGAGAAGACCCGGCACCACCGTGGGTGCGAACTCGCAGATCTTCAACGCCAACGCCTCAAGCTCCGCCACCGCCGCGAAGTAATCCGCGAACCGGTGGTCGTCAATCAGCTTCTTGCACAACCGCTCGAAAATACCGTCGGTTTGCAGTACTACGTCAATCCGCTGGGCGATATCCAGCTGGGGCTTTCGAATCGCCTGCTCGAACTGGCCGATGTACGCGCCCGAGATGAAGACCCGCGCACCCAGCTCCACCTGCGTCAACCCCGCCTCCTCGCGGCGTCGTTTGAGTTCCGTGCCGAAGAACTCCCACGCTGCTTGTCGTGAACCGTTGGCCATGGCCAACCCCCTTGTCCTGCCAGGCACTTGTAGGCCGAAATGTCTTCCGAGTGTAGGGGCGGCGCGTCACGCTGGAGGCGGAAAGCGTGAAACCCGGAAAGTGAGGGGAATCAGGTGGAGGCAGGACACTCGGCGCGCTGCGTCGAAGAGGCGGAGGAAACCTTGAAGGAATTGCGGGCCGCGTTGGGAGAGGTCGGAATTACGCTGCCGTCGCTGGGGCTCGACCCGGTGAGTCTGGCGCGGCGGGCGCCCTGTCCGCTGGTGGAACTGGGGCGCTGCTCCGTCGAGACGGCGGCCCGGCTGGCGGCGGTGCTGCGGTGAGCGACGCGGAGACGCCGCCGGGACCGGTGGGCGGCGCACACGTACCGGGGGTCGGAGCGTACGTACCGGTGGTCGGGTCGTACGCGGTGGACACCCGCGACGGGCGCGTGGGTGTGGTGATGGGGAAGGAGGGGCCGTACGTCCAGTTACGGCCTTTCGGAGGCGGCCGGGAGTGGGACGCCGATCCCGAGGCGCTGCGGGCGGCCACCGCCATGGAGCGGCTGCGCGCGGCCACCGCGTACGAGAACGCCCGCAGCCGGGGCGAGGTCCCCTAGGGGTCCCGGGCGTAAGGAAGAATGGGCCGCATGAGTCTGTTCCGCGACGACGGCATCGTGCTGCGCACCCAGAAGCTGGGTGAGGCGGACCGGATCATCACCCTGCTCACGCGGGGTCACGGACGCGTACGCGCCGTGGCCCGCGGGGTGCGGCGGACCAAGTCGAAGTTCGGGGCCCGGCTGGAGCCGTTCTCCCATGTCGACGTGCAGTTCTTCGCACGCGGCGGCGAGCTGGTCGGGCGCGGGCTGCCGCTGTGCACGCAGAGCGAGACCATCGCGCCGTACGGCGGCGGGATCGTCACCGATTACGCGCGGTACACCGCCGGGACGGCGATGCTGGAGACCGCCGAGCGGTTCACCGACCACGAGGGCGAGCCGGCCGTGCAGCAGTACCTGCTGCTGGTCGGCGCGCTGCGCACGCTCGCCCGCGGGGAGCACGCCCCGCACCTGGTCCTGGACGCGTTCCTGCTGCGGTCCCTCGCCGTCAACGGCTACGCCCCGAGCTTCGGCGACTGCGCGAAGTGCGGGATGCCGGGCCCGAACCGCTTCTTCTCGGTGGCGTCCGGCGGCTGCGTGTGCGCCGACTGCCGGGTGCCCGGGAGCGTCGTACCCTCGCCGCAGGCCCTGGAACTGCTCGCCGCGCTGCTTACGGGAGACTGGGAGACCGCGGACGGCTGCGAGCCGCGGTACGTCCGGGAGGGCAGCGGGCTGGTCTCCGCCTATCTGCACTGGCATCTGGAGCGAGGGCTGCGCTCCCTCCGGTATGTCGAGAAGACCTAGCGACACCTAGAGAACCAAGAGAACCAAGAGAGAGACGAGAAGCACATGGCCGTACGCGGGTTTCTGGGGCGTCAGCGCCGGGAGTACAGGACGCCGGAACCGCACCCGTCCGGCGCGCGGCCCCCGAAGCTGCCCGGGGAGCTGGTCCCGAACCATGTGGCGATCGTCATGGACGGCAACGGCCGCTGGGCCAAGCAGCGCGGGCTGCCGCGCACCGAGGGACACAAGGTCGGCGCCGAGCGGGTGCTCGACGTGCTCCAGGGCGGCATCGAGATGGGCGTCGGCGCGATCTCGCTGTACGCCTTCTCCACCGAGAACTGGAAGCGGTCGCCCGACGAGGTGCGCTTCCTGATGAACTTCAACCGCGACTTCATCCGCAAGACCCGCGACACCCTGGACGAACTGGGCGTGCGGGTGCGCTGGGTGGGGCGGATGCCCAAGCTGTGGAAGTCGGTCGCCAAGGAGCTCCAGGTCGCCCAGGAGCAGACCAAGGACAACGACCGGCTCACCCTGTACTTCTGCATGAACTACGGCGGCCGGGCCGAGATCGCCGACGCGGCGAAGGCCCTCGCCGAGGACGTGCGGGCGGGCCGGCTCGACCCGTCGAAGGTCGACGAGAAGACGTTCGCGCGCTATCTGTACTACCCGGACATGCCGGACGTGGACGTGTTCCTGCGGCCCAGCGGCGAGCAGCGCACCTCCAACTACCTGCTGTGGCAGAGCGCGTACGCAGAGCTGGTGTTTCAGGACATCCTGTGGCCGGACTTCGACCGCCGCGACCTGTGGCGCGCGTGCGTGGAGTTCGCCTCCCGCGACCGCCGCTTCGGCGGGGCGATCCCGAACGAGGAGCTGCTGGCCATGGAGGGCCGGCAGCAGTGACCCGGGCTCCGGGGGCGCGCCCGGCGCCCCCGGAGCCATCGGACGTCAGCCCTTGGCCGCGCACTCCGCGCAGGTGCCGAAGATCTCCACCGTGTGGGCGACGTTGACGTAGCCGTACTCGGCGGCGATGGCCTCCGCCCACTTCTCCACGGCAGGGCCCTCGACCTCGACCGCCTTGCCGCAGGTGCGGCACACCAGGTGGTGGTGGTGGTCGCCGGTGGAGCAGCGGCGGTAGACGGACTCGCCGTCCGAGGTGCGCAGGACGTCGACCTCGCCGGCCTCGGCGAGGGACTGGAGCGTGCGGTAGACCGTGGTGAGCCCGACGGCGTCGCCCTTGTGCTTGAGCATGTCGTGGAGCTCCTGCGCGCTGCGGAACTCGTCGACCTCTTCGAGGGCTGCCGCCACGGCGGCGCGCTGCCGTGTGGCGCGGCCCTTCACGGGCGGTCCAGCGGTCGTCACCGTTGCCTCCTGACGTCTGCTCTGCGCTTGCCGGGCCATTGTGCCAGCCGGGCCGGACACGTCAGGTGCCGATCTTGTCGCCGGACGGACGAGTGGCGGGAATCGTGCAGTCGCCGCGGTCGGCGTCGGCGGCCGTCGCCCGGGCCCGGCGGCGGGCCAGCGGGGCGGCCAGCACGGTCAGCACGCCGAACGCGCCGATGGTCAGCAGCACGATGGTCGCCCCGGGCGGAACGTCCTGGTAGTACGAGGTCACCGTGCCGCCGAGGGTCACCGCGACGCCGATGGCGACGGCGACGGCGAAGGTGGCGGCGAAGCTGCGGCCGATCTGCTGCGCCGCCGCGACCGGCACCACCATCAGCGCGCTGACCAGCAGCAGGCCCACCACGCGCATGGCGACCGTCACGGTCACCGCCGCCGTGATCGCCATGAGCAGGTTCAGCACCCGCACCGGCAGGCCCGTCACCCGCGCGAACTCCTCGTCCTGGCTGACCGCGAACAACTGCCGGCGCAGCCCGACCGTGACCAGCATCACGAACGCGGCGAGCAGACAGATGGCCGTGACGTCGGATTCGGACACCGTCGACAGGGAGCCGAAGAGGTACGACGTCAGGTTGGCGTTGGAGCCGGTCGGAGCGAGGTTGATGAGCATCACACCGCCGGCCATGCCGCCGTAGAACAGCATGGCGAGGGCGATGTCGCCGCGGGTCCTGCCGTACCAGCGGATCAGCTCCATGAGGACCGCGCCGAGGACGGAGACCAGCGTCGCCGTCCACACCGGGGACCAGGACATCAGGAAGCCGAGGCCGACGCCGGTCATGGCGACGTGGCCGATGCCGTCGCCCATCAGGGCCTGGCGGCGCTGGACGAGGTAGACGCCGATCGCGGGGGCCGTGATGCCGACGAGGACGGCCGCCAGCAGCGCCCGCTGCATGAAGGCGTAGTCGAGGAAGTCCATCAGCTCAGCAGTCCCGTGCGGATCGGTTCGGCGCCCGCGGGTGCGTGCGGGTGCACATGGTCGTGGCCGGGCAGCGCGTGCTGGCCGACCGCCTTCGGGGGCGGGCCGTCGTGCGTGACGCATCCGTCGCGCAGGACCACCGCCCGGTCGATCAAGGGCTCCAGGGGGCCCAGTTCGTGCAGGACGAGCAGGACGGAGGCGCCCTGGGAGACCTGCCGGCGCAGGGTGTCCGCGAGGACCTCCTGGCTGGCCAGGTCGACGCCCGCCATCGGCTCGTCCATGATCAGCAGCTCGGGCTCGGAGGCGAGGGCGCGGGCGATCAGCACCCGCTGGTGCTGGCCGCCGGAGAGCGCGCCCACGGAGTCCTTGGCCCGGTCGGCCATGCCGACCAGCTCCAGGGCGGTGCGTACGGCGGCGTGGTCGGCCTTGCGCAGCACGCCGAAGCGGGCCCGCGACAGCCGCCCGGAGGAGACGACCTCGGTGACGGTGGCCGGGACGCCGCCCGCGGCGGTGGTGCGCTGCGGGACGTAGCCCACCCGCGCCCAGTCGCGGAACCGGCTCAGCGGGCTCCCGAACAGCTCGATCCCGCCGGAGGTCACCGGCACCTGGCCGATGACGGCGCGCACGGCCGTCGACTTGCCCGAGCCGTTCGCGCCGAGCAGCGCGACGACCTCGCCGCGGCGGACGGCGAGGTCGATGCCGCGCAGGACGGGGCGCGAGCCCAGTTCGGCGCGGACCCCGCGCAGGGATATGACGGGCTCGCTCACAATCGCCTCCAAAGAGCGCTCGGTCGGCGCCGAAGCGGTCACTTGGCGCCGAGGGCGGTGCGCAGCGCCTCCAGGTTGGCGTCCATGACCTGGAAGTAGTCGTCGCCCTCGGACTTGTCGGTGATGCCCTCCAGCGGGTCCAGGACGTCGGTCTTCAGGCCGGCGTCCTTGGCGAGGGTCTTCGCCGTCTTGTCCGATACCAGTGTCTCGTAGAAGACGGTGGTGACGCCGTCGGCCTTCGCCTCGGTCTGCAGCTCCTTGATCCGGGCGGGGCTCGGCTCGCTCTCCGGGTCGAGGCCGGAGATGGCCTCCTGGGTGAGGCCGTAGCGCTCGGCGAGGTAGGTGAAGGCGGCGTGGTTGGTGAAGAAGACCTTGGTCTCGGTGTTCTTCAGGCCCTCGGCGAACCGCGTGTTCAGGTCGTCGAGCTTGCCGGTCAGCTCCTCGGCGTTCTTGCGGTAGTCGGCCGCGTGGTCGGGGTCGGCCTTCGCGAAGGCCTCGGCGACGCCCTCGGCGACCTCGGCGTACTTGACCGGGTCGAGCCAGACGTGCGGGTCGCGGGCGTGCTCCTCCTCCTCGGCGTGCTCCTCCCCGGAGGACTCCTCGGCGTGCTCCTCCTCGCCCTCGTGGCTGTGCTCCACGTCGCCGTGGTCCTCCAGCGAGGTGAGGGTGGCCGCGTCGATCTTCGTCTCGACGCCGGACTGGTCGACCGCCTCGTCCACGGCGGGCTGGAGGCTCTTGAGGTAGAGCACCGCGTCGGCCTCGCCGAGCTGGGCGGTCTGCCGGGTGCTCAGCTCCAGGTCGTGGGGCTCCTGACCGGGGGCGGTCAGGGTGGTGACGTTCACGTGCTCCCCGCCGATCCGCTCGGCGAGGAACTGCATCGGGTAGAACGACGCGACGACGTCGAACTTGTCGGTGTTCCCGGCGTTGCCCGCCGCCGCGCTGTCGTCGGAGCAGGCGGAAAGGGTCCCGAGACCGAGGGTGACGGCCGCGGCGACCGCTATGGCGGATATGTGGTGTCGTCGTACGTTCATGACTCCCATTTTCAACAAATATGGAAACCGTTGTCAACAAGCGTCGGGACGGGGGCCGATTTGGTCGAGGGGCAGGCCGCGCCGGTAACCTGAATCATTCGCTGGAAGCGTCTCGCTTCGCCCGCCCGTCCCCCGACCACCACCCCCCATCGAGGCGCTACGCGCCGCACTTGTCAGTCATCGTCGTCGTAATGAAGAGAGCACCGTGGCCGCCGACAAGATCGACACCATCGTCAGCCTGAGCAAGCGCCGTGGCTTCGTTTTTCCCTGCAGTGAGATCTACGGCGGCCAGCGCGCCGCCTGGGACTACGGGCCGCTCGGTGTCGAGCTGAAGGAGAACCTCAAGCGCCAGTGGTGGCGCTACATGGTGACGTCGCGCGAGGACGTCGTCGGCATCGACTCGTCCGTGATCCTGGCCCCCGAGGTCTGGGTCGCCTCCGGCCACGTCGCCACGTTCACCGACCCGCTCACCGAGTGCACCTCCTGTCACAAGCGGTTCCGCGCGGACCACCTGGAGGAGGCCTACGAGGAGAAGAAGGGCCACGCCCCGGAGAACGGCCTCGCCGACCTCAACTGCCCCAACTGCGGCAACAAGGGCACCTTCACCGAGCCCAAGCAGTTCTCCGGCCTGCTGTCGACCCACCTCGGCCCGACCCAGGACTCCGGCTCCATCGCCTACCTGCGCCCCGAGACCGCCCAGGGCATCTTCACCAACTTCGCCCAGGTGCAGACCACTTCGCGCCGCAAGCCGCCGTTCGGCATCGCCCAGATGGGCAAGTCCTTCCGCAACGAGATCACGCCCGGCAACTTCATCTTCCGCACCCGCGAGTTCGAGCAGATGGAGATGGAGTTCTTCGTCAAGCCGGGCGAGGACGAGAAGTGGCAGGAGTACTGGATGGAGCAGCGCTGGAACTGGTACACCGGCCTCGGCATGCGTGAAGAGAACATGCGGTGGTACGAGCACCCGCAGGAGAAGCTCTCCCACTACTCCAAGCGCACCGCCGACATCGAGTACCGCTTCCAGTTCGGCGGCAGCGAGTGGGGCGAGCTGGAGGGCGTCGCCAACCGCACCGACTACGACCTCGGCGCCCACTCCAAGGCCTCCGGCCAGGACCTCTCCTACTTCGACCAGGAGGCCGGCGAGCGCTGGACGCCGTACGTCATCGAGCCGGCGGCCGGTGTCGGCCGCGCGATGCTGGCGTTCCTGCTCGACGCCTACGTCGAGGACGAGGCGCCCAACGCCAAGGGCAAGATGGAGAAGCGCACCGTACTGCGCCTCGACCACCGCCTGGCCCCGGTGAAGGTCGCGGTCCTGCCGCTGTCCCGCAACCCCGAGCTGTCCCCGAAGGCCAAGGGCCTCGCCCAGACGCTGCGGCAGAACTGGAACATCGAGTTCGACGACGCCGGCGCGATCGGCCGCCGCTACCGCCGCCAGGACGAGATCGGCACGCCGTTCTGCGTCACCGTCGACTTCGACACCCTGGACGACAACGCGGTGACCGTGCGCGAGCGCGACACCATGAAGCAGGAGCGGGTGTCGCTGGACCAGATCGAGGGCTACCTCGCGTCGCGGCTGGTCGGCTGCTAGACGCGCACGCGCGAAAGCCCCCGGTGCGGCCCCTCGTGGGCGGCGCCGGGGGCTTCCCCGTGTCCCGTCGAGGCCGCCGAGCCGCCGGCCCCGCCGTCACCGCCCGCGCGTCCTCCACGCCACCGGGCGCCGCCACGACCCCGGCGGCTACGCCCGGGACCGGACCAGCCCGGCGCCGACGCGGAGTTCGAGCCGGTCGTGGAGCCGGTCGTGGAGCCGGTGGTGCGGGGCCTGCGGGGCTGACGCGCCGGGTGACCGGCGAGCCGCCGGCCGTCCCCTAACCGCCCGCCGGGTCCACCGTCGCCTGGTGCGCCTGAGCCAGGTGCTCCTGGGCCTTCAGCCACGGCAGGAACTGCGCGCCCCGGCGCCAGCCGCAGGTGTCGCAGCTGATCGTGCGCTGCACCCCCGTGCGCCGCACCCGGACCACGTGCTCCCGGCCGTGCTGGTCCCAGCGGCTGACCTTGCTCGTGTCGTTCCCCGTCATCGACCCCTCCAGCGTCCTGCCGCCCCGCACACAGGCGCGTGCCCCCAGGAGTGTGCAGCAACCACGAGACCGACGGGAGGCCGGGGCGGGAACGGGGTGCCGGGCACCGCGGTCCGTGCGGGACAATGGAGGAATGTCCATGCCCACCACGCCCCTGCGCATCGGCCCGCACACCGTCCAGCCGCCCGTCGTCCTGGCCCCCATGGCCGGGATCACCAACGCGCCCTTCCGCACCCTGTGCCGGGAGTTCAGCGGAGGCAAGGGGCTGTTCGTCAGTGAGATGATCACCACCAGGGCGCTGGTCGAGCGCAACGAGAAGACGATGCAGCTGATCCGCTTCGACGCGAGCGAGCGCCCGCGGTCGATCCAGCTGTACGGCGTGGACCCGGCGACCGTCGGCAAGGCCGTCCGCATGATCGCGGAGGAGGACCTCGCCGACCACATCGACCTCAACTTCGGCTGCCCCGTGCCCAAGGTCACCCGCAAGGGCGGCGGCTCGGCGCTGCCGTTCAAGCGGAACCTGCTGCGCGCCATCCTGCGCGAGGCCGTCGCCGGGGCCGGGGACCTGCCGGTCACCATGAAGATGCGCAAGGGCATCGACGACGACCACATCACCTACCTCGACGCCGGCCGCATCGCCGTCGAGGAGGGCGTCACCGCCATCGCCCTGCACGGCCGCACCGCCGCTCAGCACTACGGCGGCACCGCCGACTGGGACGCCATCGCCCGGCTCAAGGAACACGTCCCGGAGATCCCCGTGCTCGGCAACGGCGACATCTGGTCGGCCGGGGACGCGCTGCGGATGGTGCGCGAGACCGGCTGCGACGGCGTCGTCGTCGGACGCGGCTGCCTGGGCCGGCCGTGGCTGTTCGCCGACCTGGTCGCCGCGTTCGAGGGGCGCGCCGACGACGTCGCGCGGCCGTCGCTGCGGGAGGTCGCCGACGTGATGGTGCGGCACGCCGCGCTGCTCGGCGAGTGGATCGGCGACGAGTCCAAGGGCGTCGTGGACTTCCGCAAGCACGTCGCCTGGTACCTCAAGGGCTTCGCGGTCGGCTCCGAGATGCGCAAGCGGCTCGCGGTGACCTCGTCGCCGGCGGAGCTGCGGTCCGGGCTGGACGAGCTGGACCTCGACCAGCCGTGGCCGGCCGGCGCCGAGGGGCCCCGCGGCCGTACCTCCGGCAACAACCGGGTCGTGCTGCCCGACGGCTGGCTGAAGGACCCGTACGACTGCGCGGGCGTCGGCGAGGACGCCGAGCTGGACACCTCCGGCGGCTGAGCGGGCCGGTCATGCTGGCGGGGCCGATCATGCCGATTGGGCCGATCAGTCCTTCGCCGGGTGCGGGGCGGAGCCGTACGCCGTCAGGAAGCGGTCGCGGAAGTCGCTCATCCGCCACACCGGGGCGCCGCCCGCGATCAGGCCCTCCGTTCAGCGCCAGCCGTCGATCCGGTCCAGCACCTCCGGGTCCCCGGCGACGACGGACACCGGCACGTCCCGGCTCGCGCCCCGGCCGCTGACCCGGGCGATGGGCTGGTGGTCGCCGGCGGCGGGCCCGGGGGCGGGCCGGCCGTCGGCGCCGTGCTCGGCGAGGGTGTCGGCGGCGCCGGCCGGCGGGGGCGGGGCCGAGCCTGCGGGTGAGGAGAGGGGCACGGGCACCCGGTGCCGCTTCCGGGTGCCCGTGTCGTGCCCGTCGCCCTGCCGGTGGTGCGCCCCTTCGGCTGCGTGAGCCGGGCCACCGGACGGGCTTGGGCACGTATGGGGGGCGCCGGGACGGGGGCGCCGTCCCGGGTGCCGTCGTGGCTCGCCGGCGTCGGCGGGCAGTACGCCCCGTCAGCTGCCGTGAGCCGGGCCGTCGGCCGGGCGCGGCACGCGTGCGTGCCGAGGGCGCCGGGACGGGCGCCCGCCCCGGCACCGGCGCCGCGTCCCTGGACCGCCCGCCGCCGGAGGCCCTACGCCCCGCCCACCGCCGTCAGCAGCGCCAGCGGAGCCGCCGCCGAGCGGGACTCGCGGACGCAGGCGTGCGGGTAGGGGACCGGTTCCGCGTGGTGGGTGCGGCCGTAGCCCGCCAGGACCTCCGGGAGGCGGTGGCCGGTGGCGGTGGCCGCGTCGACCAGGCCGTGCGCGATCGTGCGGGCCTCGTCGTGCAGGCCGTAGCGGGCCAGGCCCAGGGCGATCAGGGCGTTGTCGTGCGGCCAGACCGAGCCGCGGTGGTACGACAGCGGGTGGTACGCCGGCTGGCCGGCCGCCAGCGTGCGCACGCCCCACCCGGAGAAGAAGTCCGGCTCCAGCAGCCGCCGCCCGACCGCCTCGCCGTACTCCTTGTCCAGCAGCCCCGACCACAGCAGATGCCCGGCGTCGGAGGCCAGCGCGTCCAGGCGGCGGCCCTCGCCGTCCAGGGCCAGCGCCGGGAAGGACCGGTCGTCCATCCAGAAGTCCCGCTGGAACCGGTCCCGCAGATCGCCCGCCGCCTGCTCCAGCAGTGCCGCGTACACCTCGTCCTCCCACACCGTGCGGGCCACCAGCGCGGTGCGGCGCAGGGCGTCGTAGGCATACCCCTGCGCGCCCGCCGCCGTGACCGGGCCGCTCGCCCGGCTGCCGTCGGCGGCGCAGATGGCGCCGGGGGAGTCCTTCCAGTTCTGGTTGGCCAGACCGCCCCGGTCGGCGCGGTAGACCAGGTAGCCGCGCGAGGTCAGGCCGCCGTGGTCGAGCATCCAGCCGACCGCCGCGCGGGCGTGCGGCTCCAGTCGGCGGGCCAGCGCGGTGTCCCCGGTCTGCTCGACGTACGCGCCGAGCAGGACGAGGAAGAGGGGCGTGGCGTCGACCGAGCCGTAGTAGCGGCCGTAGGGCACCTGCCCGAAGTGCGCCAGCTCGCCGTGGCGCACCTCGTGCACGATCTTGCCGGGCTGGGCGACCGACTCCGCGTGCGCGCCGGTCGCCTGGGTGGCGGCGAGCGCGGGGAGCGTGGCCGCGGCGAGCTGGGGGCGGTAGGGCAGCGCGAACAGGGAGGTGAGCAGGGCGTCGCGGCCGAGCAGGGTGAGGAACCAGGGCGCGCCGGCCGCGGGCACGCGCAGCTCCTCGCCGTCCGGCCCGGTCGCCGGGATCTGGAGGGCGGCGAGGTCGGCGAGGCCGCGCGCGCAGGCGGCGGCCAGCTCCGGCCAGCCGGTGGGGAAGGCGACGCCCTCCACGAACCGGCCCTCCTTCTCCAGGAGCTGCTCGTTGACCGAGGCCGGGGAGCGGGGCACGCGCAGCGCCCGCTTCTCGCCGTGCGGCCGGGCGATGGCGCGCAGCACCAGCTCGGCCGTGCCGTGCGGCTCCAGTTCCAGCTTCCACACCAGGCGGCGGGCGCCGGTGCCGGTCTCCTCGACGGCGTCCGGCGAGGGCTCCGCGGTGACCGTCGTACAGGAGCGCCACGCGCCGCGCTGGTAGACGAACTCGATGCCGTGGTCGAGGACCTGGCGGCGGCGGACCGCGCCGGTCTTGGCGTAGGTGCGGTGGTCGGAGCGCAGCTCGAACTGGTCGGCGAAGTCGGCGTCGACGGTGAGCGCCAGCCGGACCGTGAGGGGCACCGGACGGTTGGCGGCCACCCGCAGCGACTCCACGAACGACCCGTCACCGACGGCCTGCTCACGGAAGACCGTGCAGGCGGGCGGCTCCTGACGGCCGCCGCGCGGGACGAGCACGCAGCGGGCGGTGTCCCCGTCGGCGACGGGGGTGAGGGTCTCGGGCACCGCGCCGTCGATGGTGAGCTGCCAGCGGCTCAGATGGCGGGCGTCGCGGACGAACAGCCCGTCCGGCAGTCCGCCGGGCCGGACCGCGCCGCCGGTGCGCACACCGCTGATGTCACCGCTGTCTCCCACGGCGACGAACGTGCCCGAGTGCACGAGCAGATGCTGCCGGTCCGTCATCCCAGGTCCCCTCCCTCTCCCTTGTCTCCCGCGCCGTTTCCCGGGCCGAGTGCCGCGCCGTTTCCGCAGCCGCTTGCCGTGCTGCTTCCCGAGCCGCTTGCCGCGCCGTTGCCCGTGCCGCCTTCCGCGCCGCCGAACCCGGGTGCGCCGATCGCCGTGCCGTGGCCCTCGGCGGGCCGGTCGTGGAGCAGGTCCAGGGTGAGCGCGGCCGTCCAGCTGAAGCCGGTCGCCCCGCACGCCTCGCCGGTGTACGGGTCGACGTACTCGGCGAAACCGGTGGCGACGGCGGTGTCCAGCAGCGCCGTGCGCAGGGCCTCGGCGCGCTCCCGCTCGCCGTGCACCCACAGGCCGCGCTCCACCAGCCAGCCGGTGTTGAACCAGGCGGGCCCGCGCCAGTAGCGGTGCGGGTCGAAGGCCTCGCCGAGCAGGTCGTAGCTGGGCACCAGCCGGGTGGTGGAGCCGAGCCCGAAGTGCGGCCCGCCGAGCGTGCGGACCAGGGCGGCGGCGACCGCGCGGGGCAGGGCGGGCAGCAGCAGCGGGACCAGGCCGGACACGCCGCGCTCGCGGATGACGTTCCCGCCGCGCACGTCCCGGCAGAAGAACATGCCCTCCGCCGGGTCCCACAGCCGCTCGATCAGCGCGCCCGTCAGCCGCTCGGCGCGGGCCTGCCGGGCCGTGCCGGACGCGCCCAGCTCGCGGGCGATCCGGGCCAGGGCCGACTCGGAGGCGATGAGCAGCGCGTTGAACGCCGGGTCCTCCACGGCGAAGTCGCCGCTCCCGTCGGCGTAGCCGCCGTCGCGGTAGTCGGCCGCGAGCCGTACGTACCGCCCGTAGTCGAGGTCGGTGGGCCGGTCCTCGGGCGCGCCGTGGTCGAGGTCGGCGCGGCGGAAGGAGCGCGCCGGGGCCGGGGTGATCCGGGCGAGCGGGGCGTCCCAGCAGGGGCTGTTGTCCATGCCCTGCTCCCAGGGGTGGACCACGGAGGCGAGCCCGCCGCCGCCCAGGTCCCGGCGGTGCAGCAGATAGCGGTGCCAGGCGGCGAGGCGCGGGTAGACGCGCGCCAGGAAGCCGCGGGCCCGGGACAGGCCGGGGTCGGCGCAGTGCACCAGCCAGGCCGCCAGCGCGTGCACCGGCGGCTGAACGATCCCGGACGTCTCCACCGCGCGCGGGGCGCCGGCGGCGTGGCCCGCGGTGGAGGAGCGCCAGAAGTCGGGGCTCGGGAAGTAGGCGTCGAGCGGCACGGAGGGGTTGAAGACGATGTGCGGGATCCGGCCGTCCGCCCACTGCGCGGACAGCAGCGTCTCCAGCTCGGTCTGTGCGCGTAACGGCGACAGATGGCGCAGGCCGATCGCGATGAACGCGGAGTCCCAGGACCACTGGTGCGGATACAGGCCGCGCGAGGGGACGGTGGACGTTCCGGTCCAGTTGCCCTCCAGCACGCGGGCGGCGCTGAGGTGCGGTGTTTCGGCCGATGCGCCGGGATCGTATGCAACGGGGGCCGTGTCGGTTGCCCGGCCCGGTCCGGGCAAGGAAGGTGATGTTGTGGTGCGTGCGGGTTCCGTGCGCTCGGCTGATGCGGAGCGGTGGGCGGTGAGTTGGGTCGAGCGGTCCACGCGTGGCTCCCCGAAGACGTCCGGCCGACCAGTTCGGCTGGGGCTACCGTAGGGTTACGTCTATTTAACACGCAAAACTCAATATGTAATGCAAACTTGAGAAACACAAGGGGGTGTGCATGACCGGAACCGGAAGAGCGGGCTCCGTCGCCAGCGGCAGGAGCGGACGGGGCGCGGGACCCGCCGCCGGGCCCGGCGGCGGCCGGAGCGGCGGTCAGGCCAGCGCCGGTGACCTGCTCCAGCTCGTACGCAGCGGCCGTGCGACCACACGGGGCGCGCTCCAGCAGGCCACCGGGCTGTCCCGGGCCACCGTCGGGCAGCGGCTGGACCGGCTGTTCCGCGCGGGCTGGCTGCGCGAGGGTGCGGGCGGCCCGGTCGACTCCCCGCTGGGCGGCCGGCCCTCCATCACCCTGGAGTTCGACACCGACCACGCGGTGGTCCTCGCCGCCGACCTCGACACCCGGCACGCGCGCGCGGCCGTGCTGTCGCTCAGCGGCGAGATACTCGCCGAGCACGGCGGCACGCTCGTCGTCGAGGACGGCCCCGAGCACGTCCTGGGCGAACTGGGGCGCTGGTTCGCCGAGCTGCTGGAGAAGGCGGGGCACGCGCCGCAGGAGGTGTGCGGCGTCGGGCTCGCCGTGCCGGGCCCCGTCGACACCGGCACCGGGCGCGTGGTGCAGCCGCCGATGATGCCCGGCTGGGACGGCTACGACATACGGGGCCGGCTGGCCAGGGCGGTCGGCGACCACGCCGGCGCCCCGTCCGTGCCGGTCCTCGTGGACAACGACGCCAACCTGATGGCGTACGGGGAGCAGCGCACCGGCCACCCCGACTGCTCGGCGTTCGTGCTGGTCAAGGTCTCCACCGGCATAGGCGCCGGCGTCGTGGTCGACGGCTCGGTGTACCGGGGCGTCGACGGCGGCGCCGGGGACATCGGCCACATCCGGGTGCCGGAGGGCGCCGACGCGCTGTGCCGGTGCGGGGCCTACGGCTGCCTGGCGGCCGTCGCCAGCGGGGGAGCGGTGGCCCGGCGGCTGGCCGAGGCGGGGGTGCGGGCGGCGTCCGGCTCGGACGTGCGGGACCTGCTCGCGGCCGGGCACCCGGAGGCCATGGGGCTGGCCCGGGAGGCGGGGCGCCGGGTGGGTGACGTGCTGGCGACGGTCGTGACGCTGCTGAACCCCGGCGTGCTGATGATCGCGGGGGACCTGGCCGGCACGCCCTTCCTGACCGGCGTTCGGGAACTGCTGTACCAGCGGGCGCTGCCCCGCTCCACCGCCCGGCTCGAGGTGGTGACCTCGCGGCTCGGGGAGCGGGCGGGGCTCATCGGGGCGGGCGCGCTGGTGGTGGAGCACCTGTACGCGCCGGAGCGGGTGGAGGAGCGGCTGCGGGCGCTGGGGGTGTGACGACGGGCGGGACCGGCGCCGGTGGGCGTGACGGGTGGGTTTCCCCTCCATGAGGCGTCCGCGGCGGCGTCCGCATGGTGAAATCCCGCGGGGTGTGGAAGCGTGATTCTCGCCACCCCTGATGAGGGTTGCGCTCAGATGAGCGATTCCCGGGCGACTGCACTTTCTCAAGGGGTGGCACTGAGTGCCACCCCTTGATCGTTCATCGAGCGAAATCAGACGTGCCGACAGGTGCTCATCTGAGCGATTCGACCGCTCCCCGTGCGCAGTCGCCTTCAAGAAGTGAACACACGCCCGGTCGGCGACCCTTTCGCCCGTGACTTTCGATCCGCTGGCGGACCTCTGGTTACGGGCGCATGACACGCAAGTGGACGTACCCAGGCGCCTTTGATCTGGGTATGTTCCTCGCCGTCAGGGCAGCCACCGCGTCCTCGAGGAGTCGAGACCCGTGTCGGAAAACAAAGAGCGTGAGGGCGTGAAGTTCGTTTACGACTTCACCGAGGGAAACAAGGACCTCAAGGACCTCCTCGGCGGCAAGGGCGCGAACCTCGCCGAGATGACCAACCTCGGCCTCCCCGTCCCTCCGGGGTTCACCATCACCACCGAGGCATGCAAGGTCTACCTCGACAGCGGCGAGGAGCCGGCGGCACTGCGTGACGAGGTGAGTGCGCACCTCGAAGCGCTGGAGCAGCGCATGGGCAAGAAGCTCGGCCAGGCCGACGACCCCCTCCTCGTGTCGGTCCGCTCCGGCGCCAAGTTCTCCATGCCCGGCATGATGGACACCGTCCTCAACATCGGGCTCTCCGACAGGTCCGTGCAGGGCCTCGCCCGGCAGGCCGGCGACGACAGGTTCGCCTGGGACTCCTACCGCCGCCTCATCCAGATGTTCGGCAAGACCGTCCTCGGCGTCGACGGCGACCTCTTCGAGGACGCGCTGGAGCAGGCCAAACGGGCCAAGAAGGTCACGGTCGACACCGAACTGGAGGCCGCGGACCTGAAGAAGCTGGTCGCCAGGTTCAAGAAGATCGTCAAGACGGAGGCCGGGCGGGACTTCCCGCAGGACCCGCGCGAGCAGATGGACCTCGCCATCAAGGCCGTCTTCGACTCCTGGAACGGCGACCGCGCCAAGCTCTACCGCCGCCAGGAGCGCATCCCGCACGACCTGGGCACGGCCGTCAACGTCTGCTCCATGGTCTTCGGCAACCTCGGCCCCGACTCCGGCACCGGCGTCGCCTTCACCCGCGACCCCGCCTCCGGCCACCAGGGCGTGTACGGCGACTACCTGCAGAACGCCCAGGGCGAGGACGTCGTGGCGGGCATCCGCAACACCGTCCCGCTGGCGGAGCTGGAGCGCATCGACAAGAAGTCGTACGACCAGCTGATGCAGATCATGGAGACGCTGGAGAACCACTACAAGGACCTCTGCGACATCGAGTTCACCATCGAGCGCGGTCAGCTGTGGATGCTCCAGACCCGCGTCGGCAAGCGCACCGCGGGCGCGGCCTTCCGCATCGCCACCCAGCTGGTCGACCAGGGCCTGATCGACGAGGCCGAGGCGCTCCAGCGGGTCAACGGCGCCCAGCTCGCCCAGCTGATGTTCCCCCGCTTCGACGAGAACGCCAAGGTCGAGCAGGCCGGCCGGGGCATCGCCGCCTCGCCCGGCGCGGCGGTCGGCAAGGCGGTCTTCGACTCCTACACCGCCGTCAAGTGGTCCCGCTCCGGCGAGAAGGTCATCCTGATCCGCCGCGAGACCAACCCGGACGACCTGGACGGCATGATCGCCGCCGAGGGCATCCTGACCTCGCGCGGCGGCAAGACCTCGCACGCCGCCGTCGTCGCCCGCGGCATGGGCAAGACCTGCGTGTGCGGCGCCGAGGAGCTGGAGGTCGACACCAAGCGGCGGCGGATGACCGTACCCGGCGGGCACGTCGTGGAGGAGGGCGACGTCATCTCCATCGACGGCTCCACCGGCAAGGTGTACCTCGGCGAGGTCCCGGTCGTGCCGTCGCCGGTGGTCGAGTACTTCGAGGGCCGGATGCACGCCGGCGCGGACGACGCCGACGAGCTGGTCGAGGCCGTGCACCGGATCATGGCGTTCGCCGACCGCAAGCGGCGGCTGCGGGTGCGCGCCAACGCCGACAACGCCGAGGACGCGCTGCGCGCGCGGCGGTTCGGCGCCCAGGGCATCGGGCTGTGCCGCACCGAGCACATGTTCCTCGGCGACCGGCGCGAGCTGGTGGAACGGCTGATCCTGGCCGACACCGAGGCCGAGCGCGAGGAGTCCCTGAAGGAGCTGCTGCCGCTGCAGAAGCAGGACTTCGTGGAGCTGTTCGAGGCGATGGACGGCCTCCCGGTCACCGTCCGCCTCCTCGACCCGCCGCTGCACGAGTTCCTCCCCGACATCACCGAGCTGTCGGTGCGCGTCGCGCTCGCCGAGGCCCGGCAGGAGCCGCACGAGAACGAGCTGCGCCTGCTGCAGGCCGTGCACCGGCTGCACGAGCAGAACCCGATGCTGGGCCTGCGCGGCGTGCGGCTCGGGCTGGTCATCCCGGGCCTGTTCACCATGCAGGTGCGGGCCATCGCCGAGGCGGCGGCCGAGCGCCGGGCGGCCAAGGGCGACCCGCGCGCGGAGATCATGATCCCGCTCGTCGGCACGGTCCAGGAGCTGGAGATCGTCCGCGAGGAGGCCGACCAGGTCGTCGCCGAGGTGCAGGAGGCGACCGGGTACGAGCTGAAGCTGGCGATCGGCACGATGATCGAGCTGCCGCGCGCCGCCCTGACCGCAGGCCAGATCGCGGAGGCGGCGGAGTTCTTCTCCTTCGGCACCAACGACCTGACCCAGACGGTGTGGGGCTTCAGCCGCGACGACGTCGAGGCCAGCTTCTTCACCGCCTACCTGGAGAAGGGCATCTTCGGCGTCTCCCCGTTCGAGACCATCGACAAGGACGGCGTTGGCTCCCTGGTCGCCGCCGCCGCCCGGGCCGGCCGCGCCACCCGCCCCGACCTCAAGCTCGGCGTCTGCGGCGAGCACGGCGGCGACCCGGAGTCGGTGCACTTCTTCCACGAGGTCGGCCTCGACTACGTCTCCTGCTCGCCGTTCCGCATTCCGGTCGCGCGCCTGGAGGCGGGCCGGGCGGCGTCCCGGTCGGCCGGCAGCGACCACCGCTGAGCCCTGCCGGGCTCCTGAACGCCGGAACCGCCGCCGTATCCCCGACCCTCACCGATCCGGCGGCGGTTCCGGAGCACGAAGAGAGGGCGGCACCCTTGTGCGGGGGTGCCGCCCTCTCCGTTTCCGGCGGTCACGCACGCCGCCTAGGCGTCGCAGGCGACTCCGTCGTTGTCGCGGTCCAGGTGGGAGGCGTAGCCGGGCTCCCCGCGGTGGATGGGCGCGGCGCCGGCGGCGCGTGCCTCGGTGCAGTTGCCGTAGTGGACGTCGGCGGGCGCCGGGGCGTCCGCCTCGGGTTCGGCGGCGGGCCCGGCGGTCACCGTCCTGGTGGCGCGGACCGTTTTCGTCGCGGTGACCGTGGGCGCGGGCTCGGCCTTCGGCGTCCGCGTCACGGTCGCGGTCGCGGTGACCGTCTCGGTGGGGGCCGGCTCGGCCGCCGCGGGCTTGGCGTTCGTGGTGGTGTCCCCCTCGCCGCCCGCGCCCGCGCCGATGCCGGCGAGGAACGCCAGTGCCAGGGCCGGGATCACGAGTCTCTTCCGCGCCCACGCCGGCGCCGGGCGCGAGGGCGGCGTCGGCGCGGCGGGCGGCGTGGGCGGCATGGGCGCGTTGTAGGGCGTGTACGGATTCGTCATGGTCCCCCCAGTGACGGGTGTGTCGGGGGGCCGAACCCAGTGCCGGGGTCTCCGGCGCACGGGGGATGTGGCTGATTCGTGATCGATGCGGGGGAGATGTGAAGGGCTGCGGCTACTGGAGCGGCACCGCCACCCCCGTGAACGTCGTCTCCGGGAGCTGCGGGGAGGTGAAGCGGGCGTTGACCAGGTAGAGGCGGTCGCCGTAGCGGGCCGCCGTGGTGGGGACGTCGAAGCGGGGGTCGGTGATCGTGCGGGTCAGGGTGGCCGTGCGCAGGTCGGGGGAGAGGCGCCAGACGCTGATCAGGTTGAGGCGGTTCTGGACGACGTACAGCGTCCGGCCGATGCGGACCAGGCCGTCGCCGTTGACCACCGACTCCGCGCCGACCAGCTCGATCGCCGTGGCCTCGCCGGTGCGCAGGGAGACGTGGTACAGCGTGCCCGGCGTGCTCTTCACCACGATCAGGCCCCGGCCGTCCGGCGTCGCCACCACGCCGTTGGCGTTGTTGACGCCCGCCAGCTGCTCCCACTCGCCGGTCAGCGGCAGGGGCCTGACCGCGCCCCGGCCGTCGCGCGGCACGCCGTACAGGACCGCGTTGCGGGAGTCGGTGTACCAGGCGCGGTCGCCGGTCAGGACGACGTCGTTGATGAACGCGGGCGTCGCGGTGGTGAGCCGGCGGGTGTGGAGCAGGGCGCCGCTGCGGGCGTCCACGATCCTGGCCGTGCCGCCGGCGCCGCCCGCGATGTGGAGGAGCCCGTCGCGGTCCAGTTTCAGGCCGATCGACGCGGTGCCCGCCGCGCCCGCGTGGACGATCCGGCCCTCGCCGGTGCGCAGGTCGGTGCGGTACACGGCGCCGTTGGCGCGCGAGCCCATGTAGGCGTACGGCCGGGCGCCGATGGTGATGCCCTCGGGCAGGAAGCCGTCCGGGAGGGGGAACTCGGTGGGCCACCCGGCCGCCGAGGCGGAAGCGGCGGCGGCCGGGCCGGCCAGGGCGGCGAGGGCCGTGCCCGCGAGGAGGGAACGGCGGGACAGGGGTCGGTTCATGTATGTGCCTCCGGTGCGGAGATGTGAACATGCGGATGTACGGATGTACGGGTGGGACGCGGCGGAGGTTCCCGCTCGTCCCGCCCGCAACACCCCCCGACCCCCGTCGGGTCGCCGGCTACGCCCGGAAGGGGCCCGTCACCTCGTAGGTGATGCCGCCGGACGACGTGCCGGACGTGCCGCGCTGGCTGGAGAAGTACAGGCGGCGGCCGTCGGGGGAGAAGGCCGGGCCGGTGATCTCCGAGGCGGACTGGTTGTCGATGCGCAGGAACGGCGCGATCACCCCGGCCGGGGTGATGACGCAGATCTCCATGTTGCCGCCGTCCTCGGCGACGAACAGGTCGCCGGAGGCCGAGCCGGTGATGTTGTCGACGCCGGTGAGCGGCGCGGTGCCGGAGGTGACGAGCGAGTCGTCGTACGCCAGCTCGAAGGTGTTGTCGAGCAGGTTCAGCTGCCAGACCCGGTTGTCGCCCTTCGTCGTGAACCACACCTTGTCGTCGGCGTAGTGGCAGCCCTCGCCGCCGTTGAAGGACTTCGAGCCCGACACCTGCGCGCGGGTGGTCGTCGGGGAGCCGTCGGGGTCGGGGACGTTCGCCCAGCTGAAGGACCCGGACGTGCCGGAGCCCGCGACCATCACCTGGAGCCGGCCGGCTGACAGGTCGCCCCAGGTCGTCGGCACGAAGCGGTAGAAGCGGCCGTTGCTCTCGTCCTCGGTCAGGTAGATGACCCGGCGGACCGGGTCGGCAGCCGCGGCCTCGTGCTTGAAGCGGCCCATGGCGTCCCGCCGGACCGCCGCCTTGGACCCCCACGGGTCGGTCTCGTAGACGTAGCCGAGCGACACCTCCTCGCAGGACAGCCAGGTGTTCCACGGGGTCTTGCCGCCCGCGCAGTTCTGCCGGGTGTTGGAGAGGATGCGGTACGCGCCGGTGATCGCGCCGGTGGACGAGAACTTCACCGCGCTCGCGCCGCCCGAGGGGTTGATCTCCGAGTTGGAGACGTAGATCCAGCCGGTGCCGTCGGCGTAGCAGGCGCCGCCGTCCGGGGCGCTGTGCCAGGTGTACGAGGTGCCGGCGACTCTCTGGCCGGACCGGGCTATGACCCGGCTGGTGAAGCCGCTGGGGAGTCTGATGCCGTTGGCGTCCGGGGAACCCGGCGAGCCGTAGGGGCTCGCGCCGGGCTGGGCGGGCGCGGCGTACGCGGCGCCACGCCACAGGGTCCCGCCGAGGACGGCGGTCGAGCCGCCGAGGACGGCCGCACGCAGAAGGCTACGACGTTCCACTCTCACTCCAGGAGGTGCCGTGACCGCCCCCGCCGCCGGTCGGCGACAGGGGGTCGTGCGGTCGGGACCCTAGGGGAGCGGAGTGGACTGCTCCGTGCACGGTTCGTGTCCGGTCCGTGACGGGTCGGAGTACACGGGGGGCGCGCCGCGCGGACGGCATCCGGCCGGGAAGACACGAGGGCCCCCCAGGGTCCGGTGGGGACGACGTTGTCCGCACCGGACCCGGAAGGCCCTCGGTCGTTCACGAGAGGGAGGCTCAGGCGGCCCGTACCTCGTACGCCTGGATCCGGACGGCGTCGTCGTCCAGGCACTGGCCCGTGACCAGGTCGAAGCGCTCCTTCAGCAGGGGCGAGGCGACGTACGCGCGGCCCTGGTGCGTGCCCGTCAGGCCGCGGGAGAGGACCGCCGCGCCGGTGAACGGGTCGCGGTTGTCGATGCCGTACAGCCGGCCCGCGCGGTCGCGGAACAGGGCCACCTGGCGGCCGTCCGGCAGCAGGGCCGCCACACCGCGGCCCGGGAGCAGCAGATGCAGGTCGCAGACCGTGAACCAGGTGTCCTCGCCGATCCGCACTTGGATCTTGAGGTCGGTCGTCTCGGGTGCCAGGGTCATCGCTGGGCGCTTCCTTCCAGGGCTTCTTCCAGAATGTCGTCCTTGGGACGGATGCCGATGGACAGCAGCGGCAGGTCCGGCTTGATCTGGTCGCGCTCGGGCACGAACGAGACCAGCGGGTCGGGCGTGTCCGGCGCGTTGACGAAGGACACGAACCGGGCGAGCTTGTCGGGGTTGCTGATGGTCTCGGTCCACTCGTCGCGGAAGTTCGCGACGTGCGCCTCCATCAGGCTCTCCAGCTCCTCGCAGATGCCGAGCGAGTCGTTGACCACGACGTCCTTGACGTGCTCCAGGCCGCCGGGGATGCGGTCCAGCCAGGTCGAGGTGCGCTCCAGCCGGTCGGCGGTGCGGATGTAGAACATCAGGAACCGGTCGATCAGCCGGATCAGCTCGTCGTCGTCGAGGTCCTGCGCGAGGAGGTCGGCGTGGCGCGGGGTCGCGCCGCCGTTGCCGCCGACGTAGAGGTTCCAGCCGTTGGAGGTGGCGATGATGCCGAAGTCCTTCGACTGGGCCTCGGCGCACTCGCGGGCGCAGCCGGACACCCCCGACTTCAGCTTGTGCGGCGCCCGCAGGCCCCGGTAGCGCAGCTCCAGGTCGATCGCCATGCGGACCGAGTCCTGCACGCCGTAGCGGCACCAGGTCTGCCCGACGCAGGACTTCACGGTGCGCAGCGACTTGCCGTACGCGTGCCCCGACTCGAAGCCGGCGTCCACCAGCCGCGCCCAGATCGACGGCAGCTGCTCCACGCGGGCGCCGAACATGTCGATGCGCTGGCCGCCGGTCAGCTTGGTGTACAGGCCGTAGTCCCGGGCGATCTCGCCGATCACGATCAGCTTCTCCGGCGTGATCTCACCGCCGGGGATGCGCGGGACGACGGAGTACGAGCCGTTCTTCTGCAGGTTGGCGAGGAAGTGGTCGTTGGTGTCCTGCAGCGCCGCCTGCTCGTCGTCCAGGACGTAGGGCTCGGCGCCGATCACGGGGGCGATCGAGGCGATGATCGAGCCGACGGTCGGCTTGCACACCTCGCAGCCCTCCCCGCCCCGGGCCTCCTCGCGGCCGTAGCGGTCCAGCAGGTTCTGGTACGAGTTGATGCGCAGGGCGAGGACGATCTCGTACAGCTCCTCGCGGGTCTGCCCGAAGCAGCCGCACAGGCCCTTGTCGACCTCGACGCCGCTGGCCTCCAGCTCCGCGGTCACCAGCTGGCCGAGGACCTTGATGCAGGAGCCGCAGCCGGTGCCGGCCTTGGTGCACTTCTTCACCTCGGGCACGCTGGTGCACTGGTGGTCGGCGACCGCGGCGCGGATCGTGCCCTTGCTGACGTTGTGGCAGGAGCAGATCACCGCGTCGTCCGGCAGCGCGGACGGGCCGAGCTGCGCGCCTCCGCTGGAGCCGGCCGGCAGGACCAGCTGCTCGGGCGAGATGGGCGGCACCGAGCCGGTGAGGGCCCGCAGGGTGCCGTACTGGTCCGCGTCGCCGACCAGGATGCCGCCGAGCAGCGTGCCGTCGCGGCTGATGACCAGCTTCTTGTACAGGCCCGAGCGGGAGTCGGAGTAGACCACGTCGAGGCAGTCCTCGGTCGCGCCGTGCGCGTCGCCGAAGGAGGCCACGTCCACGCCGAGCAGCTTCAGCTTGGTCGACAGGTCGGCGCCGGTGAAGGCGGCCTCGTCGGCGGCGATCGTCGCGGCGGCCGTCTCGGCCTGCTCGTAGCCGGGGGCCACCAGGCCGTACACCCGGCCGTCGGCGGCCAGCGCGCACTCGCCGATGGCGAAGACGTGCGGGTCGGTGACCGTGCGGCACTGCTCGTCGACGGTGATGCCGCCGCGCTCGCCGACCGCCAGACCGCAGTCGCGGGCCAGCTGGTCGCGGGGGCGGACGCCGGCGGAGAACACCACCATGTCGGTGGCCAGCTCCGAGCCGTCGGACAGCTTCATGCCGGTGACGACGCCGGACTCGTCGGTCACGATCTCCTGCGTGCCCACGCCCGTGTGCACGCTCAGGCCCATGTCCCGGATGGTGCGCAGCAGCGCCGCGCCGCCGCCCTCGTCCACCTGCACCGGCATCAGCCGGGGCGCGAACTCCACGATGTGCGCCTCGAGCCCGAGCCCCTTCAGCGCGCCCGCGGCCTCCAGGCCCAGCAGACCGCCGCCGACCACCGCGCCGGTCGTCGCCTTCTTGGCGTACTCCTCGATGGCGAGGAGGTCCTCGATGGTGCGGTAGACGAAGCAGCCCTCGGCGTCCTTGTTCGGCACCGGCGGGACGAAGGGGTAGGAGCCGGTGGCCAGGACCAGCACGTCGTAGTCGACGGTCAGCCCCGAGCGGGCGGTGACCCGGCGGGCCTCGCGGTCGATCGTCTCGGCCGCGTCGCCGACGTGCAGCTCGATGCCGTGTTCCCTGATGAACTCCATGTCGGTCATGGACAGGTCCTCGGGCGTCTTGCCCGAGAAGTACGACGTCAGGCCGACCCGGTCGTAGGCGGGCCGCGGCTCCTCGCACAGCACGACCACCCGGTGCGTGGCGGTCGTGCCGCGCTCGGCGAGGGCCTCCAGGAAGCGCTGGCCGACCATGCCGTGGCCGACGAGCACGATCGTGGGGCGGGACTCGTCCCCGACAGTTGCGGTCGTGGTCATCAGGAGCCTCCATCGTTGGTGAGCAGGTGGAGCAGCGGGCCGTCGTCGGGGAGCGGCTCTGCTCCCTCCCAGGCGCGGGCGAGGGCGCCGACGGTGCCGAGTTCGCCGACGAGAACCCCGCCCACCAGGCGGTCGTCGCGGACGACGACCTTGCGGTAGGTGCCGCGGGTGGCGTCGGTGAGCTGCACGACGTCGTCCCCGGGGCGGGCTTCCGTCTCGCCGAACGCGGCGAGGTCGAAGGGTGCCTGACCCGCGAGGGTGAGGCGGGTGAGGGCACGGGTGCCGCCGTAGCGGGCGGCCGTGTCCCCGGTGAGCATCCGGGCGAGCACGTCGGCCTGTTCCAGCGCGGGGGCGGCGAGCCCGTACAGGGTGCCGTCGTGCTGGGCGCAGTCCCCGATCGCCCGGATGTGCGGGTCGGAGGTGCGCAGTTCGTCGTCGACCAGGACGCCCTTGTGGACGGCGAGGCCGGCGGCCTTGGCGATGCCCACCCGGGGGTGGACGCCGCAGGCCAGGACCACGATGTCGGCGTCGAGGGCGTATCCGTCGTGCATCTCCACCGAGCGGACCGCGCCGCCGACCACGCGCACGTCCCGGACCCGGCACTCGGTGTGCACCTCGACCCCGAGGTCCTTCAGATGCCGCTTGACCAGCTTGGACGCCGCCGGGTCGAGCTGGCGCTCCATCAGCCGCTCGGACTGCTGGGCGAGCACGACCGACGCGCCGCGCATCGCCAGCGCCCGGGCCGCGGACACCCCGAGCAGGCCGCCGCCGATGACGACCGCCCGCACCCCCGGCCGTACCGCCTTGGACAGGCCCAGGCAGTCGTCCATGGTGCGGAAGGCGTGGACGCCCTCGGGCAGCTCGTGGTCGGGGGTGAACAGGCCGCGCAGCGGCGGCAGGACCGGGTTGGAGCCGGTGGCCAGGACCAGCGTGTCGTATGCGATCACCGAGCCGTCCGCGCAGCGCACGGTCCGCTCGTCGCGGTCGATGCCGGTGACCCGGGCACGGGTCAGCTCCGGCGGGGCCGGCAGCGCGATCACGTCGGGGGCGTACCGCCCGGCCAGCACCTCGGCGAGCAGGACCCGGTTGTAGGGCCGGTGCTCCTCCTCGCCGACGAGCAGCGCGGGCGTGCCGAGCTCACCGAGCCGCCGGGCGAGCCGTACGCCCGCGAGGCCGGCGCCGATCACCACCACACGCGTATTCGAGGTCATGCCCCTGAGCGTGCGACGCCGACGTTACCCGGCCGCATCGCAACTGTTTCCCGTGAGGAACGCTGCCCTCAGCGGAGGAGGGGGGCGGATGTGAGGCTTGGGACGGCCGACCGGGGGTGGGCTGTGAGATCGGCCCGCGAACCCCGAGTGAACCTCAGAAGACCCTCAGCTGCGTGGACGCCACACGTATCCCGTCCATAGGGTCGCACGCATGCCCGACATCTCCCTGGCCATGGTCGCCGTGCTGTGCCTCGCCGCGCTCGCGGCGGGCTGGATCGACGCCGTGGTCGGCGGCGGCGGACTGCTGCTGCTTCCCGCCCTGCTGCTCGGGCTGCCCGCCGGCACGCCGGCCGCGTACGCGCTCGGCACCAACAAGGCGGTCGCCATCGTGGGCACGGCCGGCGCCGCCGTCACCTACGCACGCAAGGCGCCCGTCGACGTCCGCGTGGCCGTGCGCATCGGGCTCGCGGCGCTGGCCGGCTCCTCGGGCGGGGCGTTCCTCGCGGCGGGGATGAGCACGGAGGTGCTCAAGCCGGTGATCATGGTGGTGCTGCTCGGCGTCGCCGCGTTCGTCATCCTGCGCCCCGCCTTCGGCACCGCCCCGGCACCGGGCCCCGTGACCCGCCGCCGGGTGCTCGCCGCGATCGGCCTGGCGGGCCTCGGCATCGGCTTCTACGACGGGCTGATCGGCCCCGGGACCGGCACCTTCCTGGTCCTCGCCCTCACCGCCGTGCTCCATCTCGACCTGGTCACCGCCTCCGCCACCGCCAAGATCGTCAACTGCTGCACCAACGCCGGCGCCCTCGCCACCTTCGCCTGGCAGGGCACGGTGCTGTGGCAGCTGGCGGCGCTGATGGCGGCGTTCAACCTCGCGGGCGGGATGCTCGGCGCGCACACCGCGCTCAAGAGGGGCAGCGGTTTCGTGCGGATCGTGCTGCTGACGGTGGTGCTGGCGCTGGTGGCGAACATGGCGTACGAGCAGTGGGTGGCCTAGGCAGTGGTCAGGAGGCCTCCCCGGTGAGCAGCTCGACCATCCCGGCGGTGTCCTCGTCGCCGTGTCCGGCGGCCAGCCAGCGGTCCATCAGCTCCGTGTACGGGGTGAGCAGCTCGGCGCTGACGCCCTGCTCCTCGGCCGTGCGCAGCAGCGTGACGTTGCCGGCCGCCTGCATGGCGAGGTTGGAGACGACGTCCTTGCCGTAGTCGCCGCTCTCCAGCTGCTCGGCCGTCTGGTGGGCCAGCTGCGCCATCGCCGTGAGCCAGGAGACCAGCAGCGGGGCGAAGTCGGTGGGCGCGATGTCCTCCCGCCGGATCAGCGCGAAGGCGTGCAGCACCCCCGCGAACATCCCGCTCATCGCGCTCAGCAGCGCCACGTCGTGCAGCGCCGCGAACCCCGGGTCCGCGCCCACGTAACGGGCGCCGGCCGGAACGGCGAGGGTGGCGCGGTGCTCCTCGAACAGCTCGGGCGAGCCGCTGTAGAAGACGTACGCCCCCGAGTCGGGCTTCCCGATCATCGGCGGTACGGCCATGATGCCGGCGTCCAGGAAACGGGCCCCGCGCTCCGTGGCCCAGGCGGCGCGGGCGCGGCCCTGGGCGGGCGTGCCGGTGGTGAGGTCGACCAGGTCCCTGCCGGTCAGGTCGGCGTCGGCCAGGGCCTCGCCGACGGAGGCGTCGTCCAGCAGGCAGACGACGACCAGCCGGCCGGCGGCCACCGCCTCGGCGGCGCTCGCGGCGACGGCGGCGCCCTCGGCGGCAAGGGCCTCGGCGCGGGCCGGGGTGCGGTTCCAGACGGTCACGGGGTGCCCGGCGGCGAGCCAGGCGCGGGCCAGGGCGCTGCCCATGGCGCCGGCGCCGAGCAGGGTGACGGGAGGGGTCGGAGAGGTATGGGAACGAGCGTTGTCGGTCATGGCGTTTAGCCTCATGGAGGGCGATGACCTGCTCAAGTACGTACTTGCGAGTGGGTGGTTACCCCCGGGGAAGCGTGCAGGCAGCACGCGCGACGGCGACGGGAGCTGGTGGCGGACATGGGGATCGGGCGACGGCCGGGGTCGTACCAGTGCGGGGTGGACGCGGCGATCGACGTGATCGGCGGCAAGTGGAAGGTGCTCATCCTGTGGGAGCTGTCCCTGCGCCCGCACCGCTTCGGCGAGCTGCGCAGGGGGCTGCCGGGGGTCACCGAGAAGGTGCTGGCGGCGCAGCTGCGGGAGCTGGAGGCGGACGGCATCGTGCACCGGGAGGAGTACGACGAGGTGCCGCCGCGCGTCGAGTACTCGCTGACGCCGCGCGGGGTGAGCCTCAACGAGGCGCTGGAGCCGCTGGGCGCGTGGGGGAAGACCAACGTCCTGGGCGGCTCACCGGCTCCCCGTCAGATGGGCGAACACGACGACGTTCCCGCGATACCCGGTGCCGCGCGCGTAGCCGCCCCCGCAGGTGATCACCCGTAGCTCGGGCCTGGGCGCGGCCCCGTACACCTTCTCGTCGGGGAAGTCCTCCGCGTCGTACACCTCGACCGCGTGCACCCGGAACACGGCCACGCCGCCGTCGCGCCGGTCGATCTCGATGACGCTGCCGCGGCGCAGCGCGCCCAGCCGGTAGAACACGGCCGGCCCGTCGGCGTTGTCGACGTGCCCGGCGACGATGGCGGTGCCGCGCTCGCCGGGCCGGGTGCCCGCCTCGTACCAGCCGGCGAGGCCGGGCCGGTCGGCGGGCGGCACGTCGAGACTGCCGGTGGCGGTGAGGCCGAGGCCGGTCAGCGGGGCGTCGACGCGGATCGCCGGGATGCGGATGCGGTCCGGCGGGGAGGGCGGCAGCGCGGCGACGGGGGAGGCGGGCGCGGCCGTCGCGCTCGCCTGGGCGGCGGACGGCTGCGGCGGGGCTCCCGCGCCGGCGCCGGCCAGCAGCCACACGCCCGAGCACAGGGCCACGGCGGTCACGGCCGCTATCGCGGCGTCGCCCGCATTGCCGAACGTGCGCACGATCTGCCTCCTCCGGGAGTCTCCCGTCCCCCTCCGGGCCGCGAGGGGCGTCGGACCCGGAGGGGGTGGGGCTTGCGGTACCGGCGGACGGACAGCGGAGGGTGTCCGTCAGATCCCGTCGCCTCTCGCCCGGCGATGCAGGAGCCAGGTACCGCCCGCGGCGGCGACGGCGAGAGCCGCCACGCCGGCCGCGGTCTGCACGGGGTCGGGGCCCAGGGCGCCGCCGACCCCCGTCTTCACACTTCCCCGGGGATACACCTGAGCGTGCGCCGAGGCGAGCACGACGACCAGGTCGCCGCGCACCTTCGGGCCGCCGCGGGCGCACCGCGCGACGATCTCGTACGTCCCCGGCTGCGCGCTCGGCGGCACCCGGAACCGTCCGGTGGCGTCACCGTCGTCGTCCGGGGCCAGTGTGAACTCCCCGGCGCCGACCGCGCTGGCGTCCCCGGCGGCGGTGGCGCACCCCACGGCGGTCGCCGTGACGTCCCCGCCGGGCGCCGCCGTCCCCGGCCGCACCTCCAGCCGGGCCCCGTCCCCGAGCGCGGGCGCGGCGAGCGCCCCCACGGCGGCGACGGCGAACACGGCACCGGTCAGCGAGCGGGCGGTACGTCGCATCGATGCTCCCTCGAGCGATTCGGTCCCTGTCCCTCCGAGGAAAGGCCGCGGCGACCGAACCCGCTCCCCGAGAAACGACCCGGCATCCCTCGAACGGCCGAGCGCACAGCCCGCCCCGCGCCCACCCGGCCCGGACGTCCGCCCAGGTCAGCCCCACCGGCCGGGCCCCGCACGGAAATCCCCGCACGGCACTGCGCCGAGACGGTGAACGGGTGACGCGGAGGGCCGCCCGAATGCTGAACGCGGAGCCGGCACCCGCCCTGTCGGAGGTCCTGATGACGCTCGTGTCGGCAGGTGACGGCGTCCGTATGCCGGCCGTGTACCGCTTGCCGGGGCATCCCGGGGCCGTCGGGCGGGACGAGGAGGTGAAAGGGACATGAGCGTTGCCGTCGACCACACAGGGCCCTGGACCGTCGCCGACGTCCTCGCCCTGCCGGAAGACCGCACCGTGCGCTACGAACTGCTGGGGGAGTCCCCCCCTGATGTCCCCCGCACCCGGCGTCCGCCACCAGCGGGCCTCGTTCCGCCTCCACGTCGCCCTGGAGGCCGCCGCCCGGGCCGTCGGCGCACCGGTGGAGATCCTGGAAGGCGTCAACGTCGTTCTTCCCTCCGGACTGGCCGTGCCCGACCTCGTGGTGGCCGACGCCGGCGCGACCGCCGAGGATCCCGTCAGTGTCGACGTCGACGCGGTGCAACTCGTCGTCGAACTCGTTTCCCCCGGCAACAGCACCATGGACCGCAAGGTCAAGCCCATGCTGTACGCGGAAGCCGCCATCCCGCACTTCTGGCGGCTCGAGTTCGACCCCGCGCCCATGCTCGTCGTCCATGAGCTGCGGGGCGGCCGGTAAGTCGAGCGGACCACCGCGCCCTCCGGAGCGACCACCTGCCTGGACGCTCCGTTCCCCCTCACCATCGATCCTGCCGGACTCACCCGCCAATAGAGCTTGTCCGACGGCAGCCGGACCGGATCCCTGCCCCCGCCGTCCGGCGGGGGCAGGGATCCGGGGCCGTCAGGGCCGCACCGCCTCCAGCCGTACCGCGCACGCCTTGAACTCCGGCATGCGGGACGTCGGGTCCAGGGCCGGGTTGGTCAGGGTGTTGGCGCGGCCCTCGCCCGGCCAGTGGAAGGGCATGAAGACCGTGTCGGGGCGGATCGACGTCGTGATGCGGGCCGGGGCCACCGCACGGCCGCGGCGGGAGACGACCGCCACCGGGTCGCCCTCGGACGCGCCGAGGCGTTCCGCCAGCCGCGGGTGCAGCTCGACGAACGAGCCGGGCGCGGCGGCGTTCAGCTCGTCCACGCGGCGGGTCTGGGCGCCGGACTGGTACATCGACACGACCCGGCCCGTGGTGAGCAGCACCGGGTACTCCTCGTCGGGCTCCTCCGCGATCGCCCGGTGCGAGACCGGCACGAACCGGGCCCGGCCGTCCTCCGTGGCGAACCGGTCGAGGAACAGGCGCGGCGTCCCCGGGTGCGGGGCGGTCCCGGACTCCGACCCTGACCCGGCGGCCGGGGCGGGGCACGGCCAGAAGACGCCGTTCTCCTCGATCAGCCGCCGGTAGGTGATCCCGGAGTAGTCCGCGAGCCCGCCGGCGCTCGCCCGGCGCAGCTCCTCGAACATCTCCTCCGGGTCCGTCGGGAACTTCTTCTCCAGCGCCGCATCGCCGCCCAGCCGCGCCGCCAGCTCGTGCATGACCTCCAGGTCGCTGCGCACGCCCGACGGCGGGGTGATCGCCCGCCGGCGCAGCAGCACGCGGCCCTCCAGGTTGGTCATGGTGCCGGTCTCCTCGGCCCACTGCGTCACCGGCAGCACCACGTCCGCGAGCGCCGCCGTCTCCGACAGCACCACGTCGCACACCGCGAGGAAGTCCAGCGACCGCAGCCGCTCCTCCACGTGCGCGGCGCGCGGCGCCGACACCACCGGGTTGGACGCCATCACCAGCAGCGAGTGGACGTCCGAGCCGAGCGCGTCCAGCAGTTCGTAGGCGCTGCGCCCCGGTCCCGGCAGGCTGTCGGGGTCGACGCCCCACACCTCGGCGACGTGCCGGCGCGCCTCGGGGTCGGTGAGCTTGCGGTAGCCGGGCAGCTGGTCGGCCTTCTGCCCGTGCTCGCGCCCGCCCTGTCCGTTGCCCTGCCCGGTCAGGCAGCCGTACCCGGACAGCGGGCGCCCGGCCCGGCCGGTGGCCAGGCACAGGTTGATCCACGCGCCGACCGTGTCGGTGCCCTTGGACTGCTGCTCGGGCCCGCGTGCGGTGAGCACCATCGCGCTCTCCGGCTCGCAGAACATCCGCACCGTCTCCCGCAGGTCGGGCACCGACACCCCGGTGATCCGCTCCACGTACTCCGGCCAGTGCGCCATCGCCGCGGCCCGCGCGTCCTCCCAGCCGGTGGTGCGCTCGCGGATGTACTCCTCGTCGGTGCGCCCCTCGGCGACCACCAGGTGCAGCAGCCCGAGCGCGAGGGCGAGGTCCGTGCCGGGGCGGGGCGCGAGGTGCAGGTCGGCCTGCTCCGCCGTGCGCGTCCGGCGCGGGTCGATGACGATCAGCGTGCCGCCGTTCTCCTTCAGCTCGGTGAGGTAGCGCAGCGCCGGCGGCATCGTCTCGACCAGGTTGGAGCCGACCAGGATGACGCACCCCGTCTTCGGGATGTCCTCCATCGGGAAGGGGAGCCCCCGGTCGAGGCCGAACGCCTTGGTGCCGGCCGCCGCGGCCGACGACATGCAGAAGCGGCCGTTGTAGTCGATCTGGGAGGTGCCGAGCACGATCCGGGCGAACTTGCCGAGCGCGTACGCCTTCTCGTTCGTCAGGCCGCCGCCGCCGAAGACGCCGACCCCGTCCGGTCCGTGCTCCGCGCGGGTGCGGGCGAACGCCCCGGCGATCCGGCCCAGTGCCTCGTCCCATGTCGCGGGCACGAGTTCGCCGTCCTCACGGACGAGCGGCGAGGTCAGGCGCACCGCGGACGCGAGCACGGCGGGCGAGGTGCGTCCCTTGCCGCACAGCGCTCCCCGGTTGACCGGGAAGTCGGCGCGCTCCAGCACCTCGACGCCCCCGTCCGGCGAGGGCGACAGGTTCATCCCGCACTGCAGGGCGCAGTACGGGCAGTGGGTGGGCGTCGAGGCGTTGTCCATGTGCCCCAGATTGCGTCGGCCGTGTTACGTCCCGCGGCGATTCCTTGTTACACGCCCGGGACGGCGACCTCCCCGCCCCGCCCCGGCCGCCGTGAGGAGACGAACCCGCAGGTCAGCGTCCGACACCGGCGTCCAGTGCCCGTGCCAGCCCCGGCTCGCGAGGCCCGAGGAAGCGCGGATCGGGCCGCAGGACGGCGTCCAGCGCCGCCTTCCCCGCCGCGGCGATCTCCCGCGCGCCCCCGTAGTACCAGGTGGCGTCGTGCCGCTCGTCGACGCCGACGCCGTACGACGTGACGCCCGCGGCCTCGCACAGCGCCACCGCCCGCCGGACGTGGAAGCCCTGGCTGATCAGCACCGCCTCCTCCACGCCGAAGATCTTCCGGGCCCGCACACAGGAGTCCCAGGTGTCGAAGCCCGCGTAGTCGCTGACAATCCGCGCGTCCGGCACGCCGCTGCGGGTGAGGTAGGCGCGCATGGCGTCCGGCTCGTCGTAGTCCGCGCGGCTGTTGTCGCCGGTGACCAGGACGGCCCTGATCCGTCCGGAGCGGTACAGCTCGGCCGCCGCGTCCAGGCGGTGGGCGAGATAGGGGGACGGCTCGCCGTTCCACAGGCCCGCGCCGAAGACGACGGCCACGTCGGTGCGGGGCGCGTCGGCGGTCGTGACGAGGCGGTCGCCGGTGGCGACGCGCAGCCACGCGGAGGGCAGCAGCGCGAGCACGCACAGCGCCATCACGGCCTGCGTCAGGCGCCGCCGGCCCGCCCTCGTGCGCGGCAGGCGCGGCGGCCACGGCCTCGGTCGGTGCGGCACGGCGTCCCCTCCTCCACCTCTGACCGGGAAGGACGCACCGCGCGCCGCTCCGGTTCACCGGGCCCTCACGGCGACCGTGCGTCGATGCGGTTCACGGCCCTCACAGCGACCGCGCGTTCACGGTGATGACCCGGAAAATACCCGTCACGGTCACGCAATGGGGGCGCAACGTCCCGCGCGCAAGCTCGACGCATGACGGCGCACCTCATGAACCGGACGACCGGCCACCTCCGACGCCCCGCCCCACCGGCGCTCGTCGTCGTGGCGCACGGCAGCCGCGACCCGCGCACCCTCGCCACGGTCCGCACGCTGCTCGACCGCGTCCGCGAGCTGCGCCCCGGCCTGCCCGTGCACCTCGGGCACATCGAGCTGAACGCCCCCCTGCTCCCTCACACGCTCGCCGCGCTCGGCGACCGCGAGGCCGTCCTGGTCCCGCTGCTGCTCAGCCGCGGCTACCACGTCAAGCAGGACATCCCCGAGATGGCCGCCGCGGCCGAGGCCCGCACCCGCGTCGCCGCCCCGCTCGGCCCGCACCCGCTCCTCGTGGACACCCTGTTGACCCGCCTGGCGGAGGCCGGCTGGCGGCTGCCCGCGACCGAGGCCGAGCGGCGCTCCGGCGCCGTGGTGCTGGCCGCGGCCGGCTCCCGCGACCCCGAGGCGGCCGTCGACACCGGCGACACCGCCCGCCTCCTCGCCGCACGCCTGGGCGTCCCCGTGGTCCCGGCCTACGCGTCGGCGGCGGCCCCGACGGTCGCCGAGGCCGTGCGCTCCCTGCGCGCCCGGGGCCGTACCGACATCGCGGTCGCGTCGTACTTCACCGCCCCGGGCCGCTTCGCCACGGAGTGCGCCGAGGCGGCCCCGTCGGTGGCGGCGGCCCCCCTGGGCGCCCACCCGACGATGGCCCGCCTGGTCCTGCACCGCTACGACGAGGCGGCGGCGACCGCCCCGGCCCCGCGGGAACGGGCGTTGGCGACGACCGCCTGAAGGGCACGCCCCCCGAGGGAAGACCACCCCTGTGCGGGGCACGCCCCCGCCGCAGGAAGACGCCCCCCTCAAGGGCACGTCCCCGCCGCAGGACCCCGTACTGTCGAACCATGGAAGGCAGCTACGACCCCAAGGCCCTCGCCCGCTACGCCCCCGAACCCGACAAGCGCCCCGGCCGCACAGCCTTCCAGCGCGACCGCGCCCGCATCCTGCACTCCTCCGCGCTGCGCAGACTCGCCGGCAAGACCCAGGTCGTCACCCCCGGCGCCACCACCCACCAGGCATGGGACCCCAGTCCCCGCACCCGCCTCACCCACTCCCTGGAGTGCGCCCAGGTCGGCCGCGAACTCGGCGAGGCCCTCGGCTGCGACCCCGACCTGGTCGAGGCCGCCTGCCTCGCCCACGACCTCGGCCACCCGCCCTTCGGCCACAACGGCGAGGAGGCGCTGAACGCGTTCGCCCGCGACTGCGGCGGATTCGAGGGCAACGCCCAGTCGCTGCGCCTGCTCACCCGCATCGAGCCCAAACGGTTCGTCCCCGACCCCGCCACCGGCGACCCGGTCAGCCTCGGCCTCAACCTCACCCGCGCCGCCCTCGACGCCGCCACCAAGTACCCCTGGCCCAACGGCGCCCACCCCACCGACCCGGCCTCGGGGAAGTTCGGCGTGTACGACGACGACCGTCCCGTCTTCGACTGGGTCCGCGAGGACGCCCCCGCCGGCCGCACCTGCTTCGAGGCCCAGGTCATGGACTGGGCGGACGACGTGGCGTACTCCGTGCACGACGTCGAGGACGGCCTGCACGCCGGCCACATCGACCCCAACTGCCTTCAGGCGGAGCCGGAACGGCACGCGGTCTTCGAGGCGGCGCTCGGCCGCTACGTCCCCGCCGGCACCGACCCCGCCGAACTCGCCGCGGCCCTCGACCGGCTCCAGGACCAGGAGTGGTGGCCGCACGGCTACGACGGCTCGGCCGTCGCCCAGGCCCGGCTCAAGGACGCCACCAGCCAGCTCATCGGCCGCTTCTGCCTGGCCGCCGAGGCCGCCACGCGCGCGGCGTACGGCGGCGGGCGGCTCACCCGGTACACCGCCGAACTCGTCGTGCCGCGCGAGACCCGTATGGAGTGCGCGGTGCTCAAGGCGGTCGCCGACCGGTACGTGATGCAGCGCGCCGAGCAGACCCGGCTCCGCGCCGACCAGCGGATCGTCGTCGCCGAACTCGCCGACGCGCTCACCGCCCGCGCGCCCGACGGACTCGACCCGCAGTTCCGCGCGCTGTTCGACCGGGCCGGCGACGACCGGGCCCGCAAGCGGGTGATCGTCGATCAGATCGCCGCCCTCACCGACGCGTCGGCGCGCTCCCTGCACGCCCGCCTCACCCGCCCCCGCTCACGGACCCGGACGTAACCCTCCGTGGCCTGATCGGGTCACTCCCTCTTCCCCCATCACGCTCCGTGCGGGACGCTCGCAGGTGGCGGAACGTTCACGAGGAGGCACAGTGGTCGACGCGGATCAGACATTCGTCATCGTCGGAGGAGGGCTCGCCGGCGCGAAGGCGGCCGAGACGCTGCGGGCGGAGGGCTTCAGCGGCCGGGTGATACTGATCTGCGACGAACGCGACCACCCCTACGAGCGGCCCGCGCTGTCCAAGGGCTACCTCCTCGGCAAGCAGGAACGCGACAGCGTCTTCGTGCACGAACCCGCCTGGTACGCGCGCCACGACATCGAACTGCACCTCGGCGAGACGGTCGCCGCCGTCGACCGCGCCGCGAAGACGGTCCGCTTCGGCGAGGACGGCACCGTCGTGCGCTACGACAAACTGCTGCTGGCCACCGGCGCCGAACCGCGCCGCCTGGACGTCCCCGGCACCGACCTGGCCGGCGTCCACCATCTGCGCCGCCTCGCCCACGCCGAGCGGCTCAAGGGCGTCCTGGCCGCCCTGGGCCGGGACAACGGGCACCTGGTGATCGCGGGCGCCGGCTGGATCGGCCTGGAGGTCGCGGCGGCGGCCCGCGAGTACGGGGCGGAGGTCACCGTCGTGGAGCCCGCCCCGACCCCGCTGCACGGAGTGCTCGGCCCCGAGCTGGGCGGCCTCTTCGCCGAGCTGCACCACGAGCACGGCGTCCGCCTCCGCTTCGGCGTCCGGCTCACCGAGATCGTCGGCCAGGACGGCGTCGTCCTGGCCGCCCGCACCGACGACGGCGAGGAGCACCCGGCGCACGCCGTGCTCGCGGCGATCGGCGCCGCCCCGCGCACCGCCCTGGCCGAGGCCGCCGGGCTGGAGCTGGCCGACCGGGCGCACGGCGGCGGCGTCGCCGTCGACGCGCGCCTGCGCACCTCCGACCCCGACATCCACGCCGCCGGCGACGTCGCCGCCTTCCCGCACCCCCTGTTCGGCGACCGGCTGCGCGTCGAGCACTGGGCCAACGCGCTCAACGGCGGTCCGGCGGCGGCCCGCGCGATGCTGGGCCAGGACGTGACGTACGACAGGGTGCCGTACTTCTTCTCCGACCAGTACGACCTCGGCATGGAGTACTCGGGCTGGGCGCCCCCGGGCTCCTACGACCAGGTGGTGATCCGCGGGAACGCCGGGAAGCGGGAGTTCATCGCGTTCTGGGTGAAGGACGGCCGGGTACTGGCCGGGATGAACGTGAACGTGTGGGACGTCACAGAACCGGTCCAGCGGCTGATCCGCTCGAAGGCGCGCGTGGACCCCGAGGCGCTCGCCGACCCGCAGACGCCGCTGGACACCCTCGTCCCGTGAGTCCCGCGCCCTCCGCGGGCGGTCCGGCGCCGCACCACCCCCGTAGAATTCACGCGTGGCAGGACGGATCAACGACGAGGACGTGAAGGCGGTACGGGACGCGGTCCCGATCGACGCCGTCGTGTCCGAGTACCTCCAGCTGCGGAACGCGGGCGGCGGCAACCTCAAGGGGCTGTGCCCGTTCCACGACGAGAAGTCGCCGTCCTTCCAGGTCAGCCCCAGCAAGGGCCTCTTCCACTGCTTCGGCTGCCAGGAGGGCGGCGACACCATCACGTTCGTGATGAAGGTCGACCACCTCACCTTCTCCGAGGCGGTCGAGCGGCTCGCCGCCCAGGCCGGCATCACCCTGCGCTACGAGGAGGGCGGCTACAACCCCGCCCACCAGCGCGGCGAACGGATCCGGCTGGTCGAGGCCCACAAGATCGCCGCCGAGTGGTACGCGGAGCAGCTCGCGCTCTCGCCCGAGGCCGAGACCGGCCGGGTCTTCCTCGCCGAGCGCGGCTTCGACCAGGCCGCCGCCGTCCACTTCGGCGTCGGCTACAGCCCCCAGGGCTGGGACCACCTCACCCGCTACCTGCGCGGCAAGGGCTTCACCGACAAGGAGCTGATCCTCTCCGGCCTCGCCCAGGAGGGCCGGCGCGGCCCCATCGACCGCTTCCGGGGCCGGCTGATGTGGCCGATCCGCGACATCGGCGGCGACGTCGTCGGCTTCGGCGCCCGCAAGCTGTACGAGGCGGACAACGGGCCCAAGTACCTCAACACGCCCGACACCGCGATCTACAAGAAGTCGCAGGTCCTCTACGGCATCGACCTCGCCAAGAAGGAGATCGCCAAGACCTCCCGCGCGGTCGTCGTCGAGGGCTACACCGACGTCATGGCCTGCCACCTCGCCGGCGTCACCACCGCCATCGCCACCTGCGGCACGGCCTTCGGCGGCGACCACATCAAGATTCTGCGCCGGCTGCTGATGGACAACGGCTCGGCTCGCGTGATCTTCACCTTCGACGGCGACGCGGCCGGCCAGAAGGCGGCCCTGCGCGCCTTCGAGGACGACCAGAAGTTCGCCGCCGAGACCTACATCGCCATTGCCCCCGACGGCATGGACCCCTGCGACCTGCGCCTGGCCAAGGGCGACGACGCGGTCGCCGACCTGGTCCAGCCCCGCACCCCGCTCTTCGAGTTCGCGCTGCGCCAGATCGTGAGCCGCTACGACCTCGACACCCCGGCGGGCCGCGCCGCCGCCCTCGACGAGGCCGCCCCCGTCGTCGCCCGCATCAAGAACAGCGGCGCCCAGCACGAGGTGGCCGTCCAGCTCGCCGGGATGCTCGGCATCCTCGACACCCAGTTCGTCGTCAAGCGGGTGGCGCAGCTGGCCCGCTGGGCCCGCGACCGCGGCGGCAAGGGTCCCGCCCCCGACCGCCGCCCCGCCGCCCCGGCCTACGAGGCCGCCCCCCGGCCCACCCTGACCGGCCCCGCCCTCAACCTGCGCAACCCGGTGTACGCGACCGAGCGCGAGCTGCTCAAACTCGCCCTCCAGCGCCCCGAGTTGGTCTCCCCGGCCTTCGACGCGTACGGCGTGGACGAGTTCACCGCCCCGCCGTACGCCGCCGTACGCCAGGCCATCCTGGACGCGGGCGGCGCCGAGTACGGCGTCCAGGACCCCCAGGAGTACCTGGTCCGTGTCCGCGAGGCCGCCCCCGACGACACGGTCCGCGCCATGGTCACGGAGCTGGCCGTCGAGGCGATCATGCGCCGCGCGGTGGACGAGAACTACGCCGGCGAACAGCTCGTGCAGGTCCGCAGGCGGGCCGTGGAACGTCGCATCCGCGACGTCCAGTCCCAGCTGACCCGGCTGTCGGGCGGCGCCGACCCGGCCCAACTGGCCGCGGTGCAGAACGAGTTGTGGGTCCTCCAGCAGTACGACCAGTCCCTGCGCGAGCACGGAGCCGCGGCCCTCTGAGCAGGCCGTCACGGACCGGACGCAAAAAGTCACCGCACGACCCTCGTGGCGGGTGTGTGTCGTACCCCACACTGGGTCCGGTGCCCGAGCCGACGGAGCGAGGCCGTTCGGCTCCGTCCCCCGAGCAGCGCTGCGTTCGTCTCAGCAGCGAACATCCTGGAGGTCGCCCCCGTGCAGACCCAGACCCTCGTCCACACCGAGATGACCACCGACGGCGCGGAGCCGGACGCCGAGCCGGACGTGCTCGCGGCCGTGCCGCCGCAGAGCCGCCTGCTGCACCACCGCGAGGCCCTCACCGCGGCCCCGCCCGAGGCCGGGCCGGAGCCCAGGGCCGGCACGGAGCCCAGGGCCGGCACGGAGCCCGAGGCCGTCGCGGAACCGGAGGCGAGCGCGCAGCCCGAGGCCGTCGTGGAGCCCGAGGCCGTCGTGGAGCCCGAGCCGGAGGAGCCGGCCCCCGTGCGGGTGGAGCCCGGCGGACCGTCCTCGGACCTGTTCCGGCAGTACCTGCGGGAGATCGGCCGCATTCCGCTGCTCACGGCCGCCGACGAGGTGGAGCTGGCCCGGCGTGTCGAGGCCGGGCTGTTCGCCGAGGAGAAGCTGGCCGGCACCCCCGACCTCGACAGCGAACTCGCCCTCGACCTCGACCGGCTGGTCGTCATGGGCCGCATGGCCAAGCGGCGGCTGATCGAGGCCAACCTGCGGCTGGTGGTGTCCGTCGCCAAGCGGTACGTCGGCCGCGGGCTCACCATGCTCGACCTCGTGCAGGAGGGCAACCTCGGACTCATCCGCGCCGTCGAGAAGTTCGACTACGCCCGCGGCTACAAGTTCTCCACCTACGCCACCTGGTGGATCCGCCAGGCCATGTCCCGCGCCCTGGCCGACCAGGCCCGCACCATCCGCGTCCCCGTGCACGTCGTGGAACTGATCAACCGGGTCGTCCGGGTGCAGCGCCGCCTCCTCCAGGAACGCGGTTACGAGCCCACCGCCGCCGAGGTCGCCGCCCAGCTCGACCTCACCCCCGAACGCGTCGGCGAGGTACTGCGACTGGCCCAGGAACCGGTCTCCCTGCACGCCCCCGTCGGCGAGGAGGACGAGGTCGCGCTCGGCGACCTCATCGAGGACGGCGACGCCGCCTCACCCGTGGAGTCCGCGGCCTTCCTGCTGCTCAGGGAGCACCTGGAGGCCGTGCTGTCCACGCTCGGCGAGCGCGAGCGCAAGGTCGTCCAGCTGCGCTACGGCCTCATGGACGGCCGCCCGCGCACCCTGGAGGAGATCGGCCGCATCTTCGGCGTGACCCGCGAGCGGATACGGCAGATCGAGTCCAAGACCCTCAACAAGCTCCGCGACCACGCCTACGCGGACCAGCTGCGCGGCTACCTGGAGTGAGGAGCGGGGGCCGCCCGGCGGCGGCCCCCGCCCCGCCGGGTCAGTCCACCTCGGCCAGCGCCTGCGCGAACTGCGCCTCGTACAGCCGCGCGTAGGCGCCGCCCGCGGCCAGCAGCTCGGCGTGCGCGCCCTGTTCGACGATCGCGCCGTCCTCCATCACCAGGATCGTGTCCGCGTCCCGGATGGTGGAGAGCCGGTGCGCGATGACGAACGACGTCCGCCCGTGCGCCAGTTTGGCCATCGCCTTCTGGATCAGCACCTCGGTGCGGGTGTCCACCGAGCTCGTCGCCTCGTCCAGCACCAGGATCACCGGATCGGACAGGAACGCCCGCGCGATGGTGATCAGCTGCTTCTCCCCGGCGCTGACCCCGGAACCCTCGCCGTCGATCACCGTGTCGTAGCCGTCCGGCAGCGTCCGGACGAACCGGTCGGCGTGGGCCGCGCGCGCCGCCTCCTCGATCTCCCCGCGGGTGACCTCCCGCGGGGCGCCGTAGGCGATGTTCTCCGCGATCGTGCCGCCGAACAGCCAGGTGTCCTGGAGCACCATGCCGATGGCGGACCGCAGTTCGTCGCGGGACATGGCCGCGATGTCCACCCCGTCGAGCGTGATCCGCCCGCCGGAGACCTCGTAGAACCGCATCAGCAGGTTCACCAGCGTGGTCTTCCCCGCGCCGGTCGGACCGACGATGGCCACCGTGCGACCCGGCTCCACCGTCAGCGACAGATCCTCGATGAGCGGCTCGTCCGGCTCGTACCGGAACGACACGTGCTCCAGCGCCACCCGCCCGCGCAGCTGCTCCGGCCGCACCCCCGGCACCGGGTCCGCCGACTGCTCCTCGGCGTCGAGCAGTTCGAAGACCCGCTCCGCCGAGGCGACGCCCGACTGCACCAGGTTCGCCATCGACGCCATCTGCGTCAGCGGCATCGAGAACTGCCGCGAGTACTGGACGAACGCCTGCACATCGCCGATCGACAGCGAACCCGACGCCACCCGCAGCCCGCCCACGACCGCGACCAGCACGTAGTTGAGGTTCGACACGAACAACATCAGCGGCTGCATGATCCCGCTGTTGAACTGCGCCCTGAACCCCGCCTCGTACAGCGCATCGTTCTGCTCGGCGAACTGCCGCGCCGACTCCTCCTGCCGCCCGAACACCTTCACCAGCGCGTGCCCGGTGTACATCTCCTCGATGTGCGCGTTGAGCTTGCCGGTGGTGCGCCACTGCTGCACGAAGTGCGGCTGGGACCGCTTGCCGACGAGCGTCGCCACGTACAGCGACAGCGGCACCGTCACCAGCGCCACCAGCGCCAGGATCCACGACAACCAGAACATCATCGCCAGCACGCCGATGATGGTCAGCAGCGAGTTGATGAGCTGGCCCATCGACTGGTTCAGGGTCTGCCCGATGTTGTCGATGTCGTTGGTGGCGCGGGAGAGCACCTCGCCGCGCTGCCGCCGGTCGAAGTACGACAGCGGCAGCCGCGACAGCTTCTTCTGCACGTCCTCGCGCATCCGGTACATCGTCCGGTTGACGACCCGGTTCACCAGCCGCGTCGCCACCGCCATCAGCAGCCCCGCGCCGGCGAACACCGCCAGCGCCAGCAGCAGCACGTCCCCGACCGCGTCGAAGTCGATGCCCTCGCCCGGCCGGAAGTCCGTGCCGCGCAGCATGTCGGCCACGTCCCCGTCGCCGCGCTCGCGCATGGACTCCAGGACCTCCGCCCTGCTCTCGCCGGCCGGCATCTCCCGCCCGACGATGCCCGCGAAGACCAGGTCGGTGGCCCGCCCGAGGATCGCCGGACCGGCCACGCTCAACGCCACGCTGACCACCACGCACGCCACCAGCGCGGCCAGCGTCAGCCGCTCCGGCCGGAAGTGCCCCATCAGCCGTCTGCCCGAGCCCCGGAAGTCCATCGAACGGTGCTCGGGGCCGGTCCCGGCCATCATCCGTCCCATCGGACCGGCCATCAGGCGGCCTCCGCTTCCGTCAGCTGGGAGAGCACGATCTCCCGGTAGGTCTCGTTGTCCGCCATCAGCTCGTGGTGCCGGCCCGTGCCGACCACCCGGCCCTCGTCCAGCACGACGATCCGGTCCGCGTCCCGGATGGTCGACACCCGCTGCGCCACGATCACCACCGTCGCCCCGGCCGTCTCCCGTCCGAGCGCGAGCCGCAGCGCGGCGTCGGTGGCGTAGTCGAGCGCGGAGAAGGAGTCGTCGAACAGGTAGATCTCGGGCCGCTGCACCAGCGTCCGCGCGATGGCGAGCCGCTGCCGCTGGCCGCCGGAGACGTTGGTGCCGCCCTGCGCGATCGGCGCGTCGAGGCCGTTCTCCAGCCGCTCCACGAACTGCCTGGCCTGCGCCACCTCCAGCGCGTGCCACAGCTCCTCGTCCGTCGCGTCCGGATTGCCGTACCGCAGATTGGTGGCGACCGTTCCCGCGAACAGGTACGGCTTCTGCGGGACCAGGCCGACGGTCCCGGCCAGCAGCTTCGGGTCCAGCGTCCGTACGTCCACCCCGTTGACCAGCACCTCGCCCTCGGTGGCGTCGAACAGCCGTGGGACCAGGCCCAGCAGGGTGGACTTGCCGCTGCCGGTCGAGCCGATCACCGCGGTCGTCTCGCCGGGGCGGGCCACCAGGTCCACGGCCCGCAGCACCGGCTCCTCGGCCCCCGGGTAGCGGAAGCCGGCCCCGCGCAGCTCCAGATGCCCGTGCCGGCGCAGCTCGGTGACCGGGGCGGCGGGCGGCACCACGCTGGAGGAGGTGTCCAGCACCTCCTGGATGCGCTCGGCGCACACCTCGGCGCGCGGCACCATCATGAACATGAACGTGGCCATCATCACGGCCATCACGATCTGCATCAGATAGGCGAGGAACGCCGTCAGATCGCCGATCTGCATCCCGCCGCTGTCGATGCGGTGCGCGCCGAACCACACCACCGCGATCGACGACAGGTTCACCACCGTCATCACGATCGGGAACATCAGCGCCAGCAGCCTGCCGGTGCCCAGCGACACCTCCGTCAGCTCGGCGTTGGCCCGGCCGAAGCGGCGCTGCTCGTACTCGTCGCGCACGAAGGCGCGGATGACGCGGTTGCCGGTGATCTGCTCGCGCAGCACCCGGTTCACCGTGTCCAGACGCTCCTGCATCGACCGGAACAGCGGGCGCAGCCGGCGCACGATCAGCGTCACCGCGAGGCCGAGCACCGGCACGACGGCCACCAGCACCCCGGACAGCGGCACGTCCAGGCCGAGCGCCATGACGACGCCGCCCACGCACATGATGGGCGCGGACACCATCAGCGTGAACGACATCAGGGCCAGCATCTGCACCTGCTGGACGTCGTTGGTGGTCCGGGTGATCAGCGAGGGGGCGCCGAAGTGGCCCACCTCGCGCGCGGAGAACGACTGCACCCGGTCGAAGACCGAGGCCCGCACGTCACGGCCGAGCGCGGCGGCGGTACGGGCGCCGTAGTGCACGGCGCCGATGTTGCACACCACCTGCGCCAGCGAGACGCCGATCATCAGGCCGCCGTGGCCGAGGATGTAGCCGGTGTCGCCCGCGACGACACCGTTGTCGATGATGTCGGCGTTCAGCACCGGCAGGTAGAGGGTGGCGCAGGTCTGCACGAACTGCAGCAGCACCAGCAGGGCGATGGGTTTTCGGTAGGGCCTGAGATAGGTCCGCAGGAGTCGTATGAGCACGCTGCTTCTCTCGGAGTGTGGGCGACGGGGGCCGGTCGCTTGCCCCTGGCACCCATCGTCGGGCACTCCACCCGCGTTACCTCAACCGATTAACCCATCAGGCGGGTGCCACGGCGCGGAACGCGCCGGGACGGGCCGGCTCCCGCGAGGGTCCCGGGCGGCACGCGCCGGGACGCGCCCGCCCCGCCGGCGGACGGAACGCGCCGGGGTGCGTCGGCTCGCACACAAGGGCGGCACGCACCGCAGCGCGTCCCACCCCCTCCACAGGCGGACGCCGATGGGTCCGCGCCTCGCCCTACGGGTGGAACGCCCCCGGATGGGTCTGCTCCCGCACCGACACGAACTGCTGCCGCACGGCCTGGCCCACCGCCAGCTCCTCGCCCGGCTCCAGCACCTGGGCGACCGCGCCCTGCCAGGCCGGCGGGGTGTGCGGGTCGAGGGCGCCCCGGGACACCCCGAGCGCCCAGGCCGCCTGCCGGGCCGCGCCCATCGCCGCGTAGTCGGCGGGCTGCGGCACCACGACCTGCGCGCCGAACAGCGACGGCGCCGCCGCCTGCACGGCCGGCAGCTCCGCGGCGGCCCCCAGCAGGAAGATCCGCCGCACCTCCACCCCGCGCCCGCGCAGCACGTCGAGGGCGTCCGCGAGCCCGCACAGCATCCCCTCGAACGCCGCCCGCGCCAGATGCTCCGGCTTCATCGACTCCCGCCGCAGCCCCGTGAGGGTCCCGGCGGTGTGCGGCAGGTTCGGCGTGCGCTCGCCCTCCAGGTAGGGCAGCAGGACGAGGCCGTGGGCGCCCGGCGTCGACTTCATCGCCAGGTCGGACAGGCTCTCCAGGTCGGGCAGCCCGAGCAGCTCGGCGGTGCCGCGCAGGGTGCGCACGGCGTTGAGGGTGGTGACGACGGGCAGGTGCATGCCGGTGGCGTCGGCGAGGGAGGTGATGGTGCCGGTGGGGTCGTACAGCGCCTCGGGGTGCACGGCCATCACGGACCCGGACGCGCCGAGCGACACGACCGCGTCGCCCGGACCCAGGCCGAGCCCCAGGGCGGCGGCCATGGTGTCGCCGGTGCCGGCGGAGATCAGCAGCCCCTCCGGCGTCGTACCGGCCGCTTCGGACGGGCCGATGACCTCGGGCAGCACGGCCTGCCGGCCGAGCGCGAGTTCGACGAGGTCGGGCCGGTAGGCGCCGGTGGCGGCGGACCAGTACCCGGTCCCGGAGGCTCCGCCCCGGTCGGTGGTGCGGCGCACCGGCCGCCCCAGCAACTGCCACACCAGCCAGTCGTGGGCCTGGAGCAGCACGGCGGTGCGGGCGGCGGCCTCGGGCTCGCTGCGGGCCAGCCAGCGCAGCTTGGTCACGGCGTGCGCGGCCTGCGGCACACAGCCCACGGCCTGCGCCCACGCCTCGCGCCCGCCGAGCGCGTCGACCAGATCGGCCGCGGCGACCTGCGCCCGCTTGTCCGCGCCGACCATGGCGGGCCGTACGGTGCCGCCCTGGGCGTCCAGCGGCACCACCGCGTTGGCCTGTGCGGAGACCCCGATCGCCTGGACGCCCTCGAGCAGCCCGCCGCCGGCGGCCTCGCCGAGGGACAGCAGCCAGGCCTGCGGATCCACGTCGCTGGGCCGGCCGCCGCCCTCGGTGTTCTCCACCGGGTGCGGCGCGTACCCCTGCCGGAGCACGGCCCCCGTGTCCGCGTCGCAGACGACGATACGAGTGAAATCGGGCGAACTGTCCAACCCGGCGACTATCCCCATGCCGGAAATTCTGCCGTACCGCCCGGGGTGCCCGTGCCGAACGGTCGGTCAGGTGGCGCCGGTCCCCCAGTCGTCGGCCCCGGTCCGGGAGCCGTTGCGCTCGCGCAGCGACCGCACCCGCTGGGCGACCGAGTCGGGCATCCGGTCCCCCATCCGGTCGCTGACCACGTGGTACGCCTTGCCGGCGAACTCGCGGCCCTGGTGGGCGGCGGTCTCCGCGGTGTTGCGGACGGCCGGGTTCTGGGAGATCTGGCGTGCGGACTTCTTCAGCTGTTCGTAGCGTTCCCGCCCGGCCCGTGTCCCCAGCACGTAACCGAGGGCGAGTCCGACGGCGAACGTGAGCCGGTAACGCATGACGGCCACCCTTCTACAGTTGGTCTCCGGCACCCCGGCCGGAGCCGGGAGGTACTGATTGGCGGAGCACCCCCCTGCTTGCGCTAATGTATGTGTCGCAGCGAGCGCGCGCCCCCTGGCGGATACCCGGGCGGACGCGTTCGATGCACCTGGGGCAATCCTCCGTAGCTCAATTGGCAGAGCAGCCGGCTGTTAACCGGCAGGTTACTGGTTCGAGTCCAGTCGGGGGAGCTCGGTCCTCCGTAGCTCAATTGGCAGAGCAGCCGGCTGTTAACCGGCAGGTTACTGGTTCGAGTCCAGTCGGGGGAGCAGCCTGAACGAGGACCCTGCGGGGTCCTTTTTCATGTCCGGGGGAACCGTCCGGGCCGCGGCGGAGTCCTCAAGGTCGTGCGAAGCCGGCCGCCCGGAGCAGGAGATCGTATGAGCGGCTATGCTGCGGCAGACGGCGCGCACACATGTACGCGACACGCCGCTATGGGGCGGTAGCTCAGCCGGTTAGAGCAGCGGACTCATAATCCGTCGGCCGTGGGTTCGAGTCCCACCCGCCCCACCATCACCGCTACGCGGGAAGACTCGCCCCGACCGGCACTGGCGGGAGCCGTCCGTACTCGCGCCCCTCACAGTGGCGCCGCCGGCGTCGATGCACCCCTCCCGGCCCTCCGGCGCTTCGCTTCGGCAGCCATCGCTCCGACCAGAAGACTGGTACCAGAAAATGGTACCAGTCTTGTACTGTATCCCGTACCGGTCACAGAAGGGTGCGGCACATGACCATAAGCGCCAGCGAGGCCCGCAAGGATCTCTTCCCGCTCATCAAGCGGGTCAACGACGACCACACCACCATCCGTATCAGCTCGAAGGGCGGCGACGCCGTCCTCATGTCCGCCGACGACTACGAGTCCTGGCAGGAGACGGTCTACCTCCTGCGTTCACCCGCCAACGCGAAGAGGCTCATGGAAGCCGTCGCCCGCGACAGGGCGGGCTCGGGGACGGTCGCGAAGACCCTTGACGAGTTGCGGGAGCTGGCCGGGGGAGAGGAGTGAGGAGCGTCCACTTCGACGCGGACGGATGGGAGGACTTCCTGTTCTGGCTGGGCTCCGACCGGAAGATGGCCCGCCGGATCACCCGGCTGATCGGCGAGATCCAGCGCACCCCCTTCGACGGCATCGGCAAGCCCGAACCCCTCAAGGGCGACCTGTCCGGCTATTGGTCCCGCCGGATCGACGACGAACACCGCTTGGTGTACCGGGCCGACGACAAGGAAGTGAAGATCCTCAAGGCCCGGTACCACTATCACGACTGACGTCCCCCGGACGGCGCGGCTCCCGGCCTGTGTGGCCTGCGTCCTGATGCCGCCCGTCCGGTCCTGGCCGGCCGCACGGTCCGCTCGGCCGGGAGTCCCGTGATTTCTCGGGATTCCCGCGTGATGCCCGTTCTGTGCGGTATTCGTGGCGCGCATCGCCCCATCGGTTTATCGAATGGCATTTCCGTTGTGGTGGGCCTCGATTTGTTTCTAGTATTCCTCTCAGGAAATTGAAACGCCGCCCCCCTGAAGTTGCTCCCACCCCCGAGAGGAACCGGAAAATGCGGAAGACCCTTCTTTCCCGTCACGGAAAGGTTCTCACCACCCTGGCCGCCGCCGCCGTGCTGGCCGGTGTCGCCCAGGTCGCGGTCGCCAGCCCGGCGCACGACCTGACGGCCGTCACCACCGCCGAGGGCGAGTTCATCCAGCCGCACGACCTCCGCGTCCGGAACGTGACCGACGTGGTCGAGCAGACCCTGACGATCCAGCCCGGCGGCGACACCGGCTGGCACATCCACCCCGGCCTGGTGGTCCTCACCGTGCAGAAGGGCACCATCACCCGCCGGAACGCCGACTGCACCGAGGAGGTCTTCCCGCAGGGCACCTCCTTCATCAAGCAGGGCAACATGCCGCTGAACGGTGTCAACGAGGGCACCGAGCCGATCGAGCTGCACCTGACCTACCTCAAGCCGGAGGACACCCCGCTGCGCTACGAGCGCGAGGCGCCGAAGTACTGCGACTTCGACTGAGCCGGCCGGCCGGCTCGGTCCGGCCACCCCGGAACCGCCCTTCGTCCGCACCGGACGGAGGGCGGTTTTCTCGGTCCTTCGGTGGGGAGCGGGCAGCGTGGCGGGAACGTGTTCCGGGCGGGTCGGCTCGAATGCGCGAGGGTGGAATTCTGGACCGGGCTTCCTGTACCGGCCGTCCGTAATTCGCCGCCTCCGGGCCGGAAAAGAGAATACGGCGGAGCGGGTTTCTCACCCGCTCCGCCGTATCGTTTTTTCTGATCCTTCCGGTTTTCTAATCCTTCCGGTATTTCCTTCCGGGCGGCCGTGTCACGCGGCCTCCTGGAGGGCGCCGCGGTAGGACGCCAGGCGGCCCGTACGACCGATGGTCAGGGCGCCGACCAGGCGTCCGGCCCGGTGGTAGCCGACCTCCAGCCGACGGCGTGCCAGGTCGTACTCCACGACGCGGGCCTCGTCCGCGGCGGAGGGCAGGCCCACCGAGCGGATGCGGGCGCCGTACAGGTCCGACCAGAAGGACGGCACGGCCGTGAACGGCTCGGCGGTGCCGGGCGCCAGCAGGGTGGCGGCGGCGGCCGCTCCCTGCTCCACGGCGTTGGTCCAGTGGCCGAGCGCCAGGCGCTCGCCGCCGGCCAGCCGGTGCGGCACCCGTGCCACGTCGCCCGCCGCGACCACGCCCTCGGCCACCGAGCCGTCGTCGCGCAGGGCGCGCAGCCGGGTGTCGCAGTGGACGCCGCCCTCCAGCCGGAGGCCGGAACCGGCCAGCCAGCCGGTGGACGGCACCGCTCCGAGCGCGAGCACCGCGGTGTCCGCCGACAGCGTGGAGCCGTCGGACAGTTCCACGCCGCTGAGCCGGCCGTCCGGCCCGGTGTGGAAGCCGCTGACGGTGCTGCCGGTGCGCAGGTCGATGCCGGCCTGCCGGTGCAGGGCGGCGATGTAGGCGCCCACCGCGGCGCCGACGGCCCGCTCCAGGGGCTGGGCGGCGGCCTCCACCAGCGTGACGTCCACGTCCCGGGCGCGGGCGGCGGCCGCGATCTCGCCGCCGAGGAAGCCGGCGCCGATGACGACCAGCCGCCGTCCCGGTTCGAGACGGGTGCGCAGTTCGAGCGCGTCGTCCCAGCCCCGCAGGGTGATCACGCCGGGCGGGGGCGGCTGCTCGCCGGGCCATTCGCGGGCGGCCGATCCGGTGGCGATGACCAGACCGTCGTACGGCACTCGGTCGCCGTCGGCGAGGGTGACCGCGCGCGCGTCGAGGTCGAGGCCGACCGCGGCGCTGCCGAGGCGCCAGTCGGCGTTCAGCGCCTCCGCCTGCGGCAGCCGGGTGACGGGCGGGGTCTCGGCGGCGGTGAGCACCTGCTTGGACAGCGGCGGCCGGTCGTAGGGCGGATGGGGCTCGTCGCCGACGACGGTCAGCGTGCCGGTGAAGCCCTGGGCGCGCAGGCCCTCGGCCGCCCGCAGGCCGGCCAGGGAGGCGCCCACGACGACGACGGCTCTCATGAGGCGGGCGAGACGGTGATGGCGCGCAGCGGGCAGACGGCGGCGGCCTTCTCGGCCTTGTCGAGCAGCGCGTCGGACGGGTCGGCCTCGTACACGAGGTAGTCCTCGTCGTCGAAGGAGAAGATCTCGGGCGCTGCGAAGACGCACTGCCCGTGGCTCTCGCAGATGTTCATGTCCACGGTGATGTGCATGGCTGGCTCCGTTGCGGTCGGGGGCCTGGGAGGGACGGGGATGGTGGGGGGTGGGGCCGGGCTCAGGTGAGCACCGGGGGGTTGAAGCGGGAGTAGCCGGGCTCGCTCCAGCGCAGGGGGGAGGCCGCGGAGACCTCCCGAACGGCCTCGACCGAGAACTCGACCAGGCGCTGGGCGCCGGGCACCTTGGCGATCTCCTCGGGGTCCCACACGGTGCGCGCGGTGCCGGACAGGTGGAGGACCGAGCCGGTCCGCCAGTCGGGCACCAGGATTCCGGCGGCCGGGTTGAGCCGCAGGTTGCCCAGGGTGAGGAACATGGCGTTGCCCACGTAGTCGGGCCAGCGCAGCAGGGTGGGGGAGAGGACCTGGAGGAAGCCGGGGTTGCCGCCGCGGTGCGAGGCGTCGGCGTCGCCGCGGTCGGAGGCGGTGGCGACGAAGAACGTGTCCGCCGCGCTCACGGTCCGCTGCTGGGCGTCGGTGAGCGCCTCGCCGGTGGTGACGGCGCGGGCGGCGGCCGGGTCCGGGGCCTCGACGGTGTAGTCGCGCTTCTGCAGGTACTTGGGGCAGTTGGCGATCACCTGGTCCAGGTCCACGCGCAGGCCGTCGCCGGTGCGGTGGGCCCGGCCGTTGATCCGCATCCGCCGGCGGGTGGCCGGCTCGATGGCGATCATGCCGATCCTCGCCGGGGCCTGGGGAGTCGGACCGTCGGCGGACGCCGCCGAGCCGAGGACGCCGGCGAGGGGGTCCTCGGGCAGCGGGAGCGCGTCCATGAGGAGGGTGCGCGGGTCGGGGACCCGCAGGAAGCCGGGCGTTCCCGTCAGCTGGGTGGCCCAGATGCGGCCGTCGGCGTCGGCGCCGCCCAGCACGATCATCGGCTGCTCGGCGAGGAAGTCCCGCGCGACGGGCGGGACGGTCTCTCCGATGCCGCCGAGCGAGAACCGGGCCTGGTCGGCGAGGCCGGCCAGCTCCTGCACCGCGATCTCACCGCTGTGGTAAGTGCCCACGGCGTCTCCTTTCCGAGCGTCGGATGCGTCCGTGTCGCATACGGGCGTTGCGTTGTGTTGCGGGTGGCCGGTGCGGCGGGGCCGCCTGTGCGGGCGATCCCACGTCGCAACCGTTGACATCAAATTTAGCGGTTAGAGGGCGATCAATCAACCACTGATCAAGGAATGACCGGTTGTCATGGGTGGGCGGGGCCGGCTGTCGTCGTGCGACGGGGGCCGTATACCGGTGGACGGTGGACGGCGGGCGGCGGGCGGCGGACGGGGGACGGGGGCATACGGCCGTGCGCACACGACAGGGCCCGGGACCCGGCGGATGCCGGGTCCCGGGCCCTGTGAGCCCGGAAGCCTGATCACTCCCGGGGCGCGGCCTCGACGCGGTACTCCGCACCCCCCGCGCCCCGCTCGCGCAGCTCGGCGCGGCGGACCTTGCCCGAGGTGGTGCGCGGCAGCGACGGGACGAACTCCAGCACCCGCACCCACTTCTCCGGCGGCAGCTCGGAGCGCGCCCGGTCCAGGACCGCCCACGCCGTCGCGGGCCCCGCGGCGTGACCGGGGGCGGCGACCACGTACGCCTTCGGCGCCCACAGGCCGACCGGGTCCGGCACCGGGACCACCGCCGCGTCGGCCACCGCCGGGTGCCGCAGCAGGACGTCCTCCAGCTCGCGCGGGGAGATGCGGTGGTCGAACGCCTTGAACATGTCGTCGGCGCGCGCCAGATAGGTCAGGGACCCGTCCGGGCCGCGGACCGCCAGGTCGCCGGTGTGGTAGTAGCCGCCGGCCAGCGCCTTCGCGGTGCGGTCCGGATCGCCGACGTAGCCCCGCATCAGACCGAGCGGCGGGTCCGTCAGGTCCAGGCAGATCTCGCCGGGCGTGCCGTCCTCGACCACGGCGCCCGTCTCCGGGTCGACCAGGACCACCGTGTGCCCGGGCAGTGGGTAGCCCATGCTGCCGGGGACCGGGATGCGTCCCGGCGGGTTGCCGATCTGGCCGGTCGTCTCCGTCTGGCCGTACCCGTCGCGCAGGTCGACCCGCCACTGGCGGGCGACCAGCTCGATCAGCGACGGCTCCAGCGGCTCGCCCGCCGCGGTGGCCTCCCGCAGCAGCGGCGGGCGCTCACCCAGGCCGAGCGCCGCCATCCCGCGCCACACCGTGGGCGGGGCGCAGAACGCCGTCACGTCGCGGGTGCGCAGGACCTCCAGGATGCGCGCCGGGGTGCTGCTCGCCGAGTCCAGCGCCACCACCGTCGCCTCGGCGTTCCACGGCACGAAGAAGGAGCTCCACGAGTGCTTCGCCCAGCCGGGGGCCGAGATGTTGAGGTGGACGTCGCCGGGTGTGACGCCGTTCCAGTACATGCCCGACAGATGGCCCACCGGATAGCTGACGTGGGTGTGCTCGACCATCTTCGGCAGGGACGTGGTGCCCGAGGTGAAGTAGCGGAAGAGCGGCGCGTCCGCGGGCGTGGGACCGTCGGGGGAGAAGTCGGTGCCGGCGCCCGTGGACAGTTCGTACGGCAGCCAGCCCTCGGCCGCGCCGCCGACGCCGATGCCCGTCCAGGCACGCGGCCGGCCGTCGGCCGCCGCGTCGAACCGGCCGGCCAGGCCGCCCTCCGCGACGACGTACCGCACGTCCGCCCGCCGCAGCCGGTCCGCCAGCTCCGTCGGGGTCGCGGTGGTGTACGTGGGGATGACCACGGCGCCCAGCTTGATCGCGGCGAGCAGCGTCTCCCACACCTCCACCCGGTTGCCGAGCATCAGCAGCACGGGGTCCCCGCGGCGCACGCCCACCGACCGCAGCCAGGTGGCGACCTGGTCGGAGCGGCGGGCCAGGTCCGCGAAGGTTAACACCCGGTCGGTGTCCGGGCCGCCGTCGCCCACGATCCGCAGCGCGGCGGCGCCGGGCCGGGCGGCGGCGACCCGGTCGAACCAGTCGAGGGCCCAGTTGAACTCGGTCAGGCGCGGCCAGCGGAACTCGGCCGACGCCTTGGCCAGATCCGTGCGGTGCAGCAGCAGCAGGTCCCGGGCCGCCCGGAACCGCCGGGTCGCTTCGGACTCGGTCATGCCGCGCCTCCCCGGGCCGCCACCGCGTCGGCGTCGTCCGGCTCACCGGCCGCCGGCTCGTCGAGCGGGCGCAGGCTGTCCACCGCGATCGCGTCGGCGTCCCGGTAGAACAGGGTGCCCACGCCGGGCCGGCTGCTGCCGACCTGGGTGAACCACCGGGTGTGCTCGGTCGGGATGCCGAGCGCGTACAGGTCGCGCTGCACGACGCCCTGCGCGTTGACGACGTGGAACGGGCTGTCCGTCACCTCGAGCCCGCCGGTGACGAACCGGCCGCCGTCCGGGCCCTCGATGACGTACGGCCGCACCGTGCCCTCCTCCAGCAGCCGGCGCGTCAGCGCAGAGGTGTCCCGGTGCAGGTCGGGGGTGGGGATGCGGGCGTCGATCAGGGTCTGCACCACCCGGTCGGAACCGGCGACCTGGGGGGAGCCCACCGTGAAGCCGCCGGCCTCCTCGTCGGTGCCGAAGCGGGTCCCGGGACCGGCAACCTCCACCAGGCCCTGCTGGATCAGCGCGCGCAGCTGCTCGACCCGGTACATCGGCGGCCCGGCGGAGAGCAGGGCGTTCACCGGCAGGAAGCGGCCGTGGAAGAAGCCCGTGTGCGACTCGGGCAGCAGACCGCCGAAGTCGACGGCCTGACGGACCACGTTGCGGATGTCCCGCAGCACGTCCAGGGCGGCCTTGAGCGGGCCGTCCAGGGTGCCCAGCTCCGCCGCGGCGAGGTCCTCGTCCATCACCTTCAGCAGCCGCTCGCGGAACTGCTCCGGCGAGCCGAACCGCTCGTCGCCGAACGGGCGGGCCAGCGCGTTCAGATCGACCGGCGGCACGTTCGCCAGGCCGGCCGCGGCCAGCAGCGGGGTGCGGTCCCGGCCGGCGCGCAGCGCGTCGGCGTGCGCCCGCGCGAAGGCCTCGGCCGCCTCGGCGCCCTGGGCGATGCGGACGTGCGTGACGTAGTAGACGTGGTCCACCTCGTGCAGCAGCAGCGGCAGCACGTCCTCGGCGAAGTCGAGCTGCCCGGTGCCGCCCTCGGCGCGGCGCGCGGCGCGGGCGGCGCGCAGCGCGTCGGGCGTGAGGAACAGCGCCTTGTGGCTGTACGACGGCTCCTTCTGGTTGCGTCCGCGGGCCGGGATGGGCAGACCGCTGCGGGAGCCCGCGACGATCCTCGGCTCACGCCCGCTGGGCACGTAGCGGAGCATGCCGTCCGCGCCGGTCTCGAAGACGCCGCCGCGGCCCACGGTCAGCGACAGCATCACGTCGTAGAAGGAGAGTCCGAGGCCCCGGATGCCCACCGCGGAGCCGGCCGGGACGCTCTCCTCGTCCAGCGGCATGTCGGCCGCGGAGTCGCCGCAGAGATAGCGCACGCCCGGGGTGCGGGCCGCGAAGTCCAGCATCCGCTGCTCGAAGGCGTCGGGCGCGTTGACCGGGTGACCGGTGGCCAGGACGACCCGGTCGGCCTCCAGCAGGTGCGGCGCGGTGTCGAGGGTGAGGAGGTAGCCGTGACCGGCGCCGGTGCGCACGGCGGTGACCCGGCCGGTGACCGGCACCAGCTCGACGTGGCCGGGCAGGCTGCGGGCGGCGGTCCGGTAGACGTCGGCGAGGTACTCCCCGTACCGCACGCGCGGGGCGTAGTCGTCGGGGCCGAGCGGCTCCTCGCCTGCCTCCTCGGCGCGCCGGGCGATCCACTGCCCGAGCGACGGGCCGGCGCCGGGCCGGTCGGGGCCGCCGTCGGGGTCGCCGGAGTACATGGTCACCTGGCTGATGACCGTGTTCATGGTGAACCAGTCGTCCTGGTCGGTGCGCCACACCCGGCCGGCGCCGACCTCGGTGGCGTCGATGAGGTGAATCCGCACCGGGCGCGGTTCCCGGCCTTGACCGGCCGCCTCGGCGGCCTCGGCCGAGGTCCGGACGGCGAGCCGCTCCAGGACCGACAGGCCGCGCGGGCCGCTGCCGACGATGGCGATGACGAGTGGACGCGTATCGGATATGTGTCCGGGCACAGGAGGTCCTAGAGGATCGGTGAGGAGCGCCCCGGTAACCGGGACGCGTGGACTGGGTGCGGGCGCCGGGGCCCGCCGGGTGCGAGGGCCCGGCGCGGCGCGGGGCCCCGGCGCCGCCGTGGACGGCCCGCCCCGGTCGCCTTGTCGCGGCCGGGGCGCACCGGGCGGGCGGGTGGTCCCGCCCGCCGCCGATGGCGCGGGAAGCGGCGGGGCCGAGTGCCGGTGTGGCGGGACGGCGGGGTGGGTCGGGCGACGGTGCGGGCGCCGGGTTCCGTCGTCGGGGCGGGCCGGAGCCGTACCGGGCGGTGGACGGGCGGACGCCGCCGCCGCGGCGGGCGGCCCGCGGAGCCGGCCGGTGGGTCTGGACGGTGGGGTCGTGACGGGCGGTCACGACGGTCGGGTCATGACGGGTCGTCACGACGGTCGGGTCATGACGGGTGGTCAGGACGTCAGCGCGGCCGGCCTGTCCTGGTCCTCGGTTCCGGTCAGGGCGGCCCGGTCGAAGGCCTCCTGGGTGTGGGACAGCATGCCCAGCAGGTCGTCCGCCCGCAGCCGGTCGCGCCCCGGCGCGGGCAGCGCGCGGATCGGCATCGCGCCGGTGGCGTGCCACTGGAGGCTGCCGCGGGCGTCGATGTAACTGCGCGTGCGCTGGGCGTTGTCGGCGTGCAGGCAGTACGGCACGTCGAGGATGCCCCGGCGGAACGCCTCGACCAGCGCCCGCCCGGCGTCCGGGTGCAGTTCCAGCACCGCGTCGACCAGCGCCCGCGCCTCCTCCAGCACGCCGAACTCCCCGTCGGTGTGCGCGGCACGGCCCTGGTACTGGGCGGCGGCCAGCGCGGCCTCCTCCAGCGCCTGGACGTTGTCCGCCACCGTGGGGATGCGGTGCGCCTCGGCCGGCGTCTTGACGATCATCCGCTCGGTCCCGGTGAGCGCCGCCAGCCGTGCGCTCTCCCGCAGGAGTTCGAGCGCCCCGCCGGTCGTGCGCGGGAAGACGCCCATGTACGTGTAGAGCACGACGTGCCAGTCCAGGCCGGCCAGATGCTCGCCGGCCAGGGTGCGCAGGGCCAGCAGCGCCTCCGTGTCCTGACCGCGGTGGGTCTGCTGGGCGTAGCTGAGCGAGACGCTGCGCAGCCCGTGCTGCCGGAAGAACACGCCCTCCAGCACCGACAGGGCGACCAGCAGGCTCGGCGGGCACAACTGGCCGAGCATGCAGCCGCCGAAGCTCTCCAGGTGCGTGCCGGGACGGGAGGCGAGCAGCTCGCAACTGCGCGCCCACGCGTCGACCGAGGAGGACAGCGGGACCCGGCCGTACGGCAGGCAGTACGAGACGGGGCCGCCCTCGGTGGCGTCGAGCCCGGCGTCCAGCAGGGCGCGGATGATGCCGATGGGGTTGGCCGAGCCGTGCCGGACCTGGATCGCGAAGCCGTCCCCGACCAGCCCGGAAACCAACTCCCGCGTGGTGTCGGGGCCGTGGGCCACGATGGGGTAGCCGTTGAGGTCGGTGCCCTCGGCCAGGGCGAGGCGGGCGGAGACGTCGTCGCCGACGCGGGTGTAACTGTCGATGGTGAGCGTGCCGACGGTCCGGGCGCGCGCCGCTTTCACCGCCTCCAGCCCCTGCCGCATCCTGGGCAGGTCGGCGAAGCCCATGCGGGGCTGGACGACCAGCTGCCCGGCCCGGCCCGCTGCGGCGACCGCGGAGGCGAACGTGCCCTGTCCGGTCGCCGGGACGGACGTGTCCTGTCCGGCCGCCGGGACGACGCCGGCCGCGCCCTCCTGCCGGGCGGGGCCCGCCGGAGGCCTGTTGCCGTTCACCGGGCGCCCGACGCTGCGATGGCGGGCGTGGCGGACTCGCTGAGGTAGCGGCGGAACTCGGCGACGCCCGCCGAGTCCTCGAACACCGCGTCGAAGCCCGCGGCCAGCAACTGGGGCCCGTAGGTGCCCGCTTCGGCGCCGGTCACCCCCAGCTTGCCGCCGATGACGACGCGCACGTCGCGCAGGTCCGGCTCCTCGCGCAGCCGGCGCACGGCGCGGGCTCCGTCGAGCGCCCCGTGTCCGTTGACGCTGCTGATGACGACCAGTTCGGGCCGGACCCGCCGGCACTCCTCGATCAGCAGCTCGTCGGGCACGCACGAACCGATGTTGGTCACGTCGTGGCCCATCTCCTCCAGCAGCAGCTGGAGGAAGACCAGGTTCCAGGTGTGGGAGTCGGAGGAGACGCTGGAGACGAGCACACGGTGACCGCGGCGTTGTTCCACGGCGACCTCGGTGCGGTGCTGCGGGGCGGCCTGCGGGCTGCCGGGCAGCGGCTGACTGTGGTACGTGGTCACGACAGGATCTTTCGGTTCGGCGGAGCGCGGGTGACGGCAGGGCGCTCGGGACGGCCGACGCCGTGCGGCGTGCGGGGCGTCCGGGCGCGACGACGAGCGGGGACCGGAGGGGAGGGCGGGGCGGCCGGTCAGGGCGTGGGACCGCCCCGCCCGGCCGGGGTCAGGGCGCCGCGGTGATGCCCACCGGACGCACCGGCTTCTGCGGCGTCCGGGCGGAGGCCGGCCGGGTGCGGATGGCGAGCACGGTGCAGCCGGTGCGGCTGGACATCTGGTGCTCGGTGCCGGGGCCCTCGACGACCAGGTCGCCCTTGACGTAGGAGATGCCGTCGCTGTGGTCCAGCACGCCGTCCAGGACGAGCATCAGCTCGTAGCCGAGGTGCTCGTGGAAGTCGCCGTGCGCGCCCGGGGGGAAGCGCAGCAGCAGGCCCACCGAGTCCTCGCCCTGGGACTCGTCGGGCGCCCACAGGACGTGGTGCTCGACACCGATCCGGCCGGGCTCCTCCCACGCCACCCAGCTCAGGTCGTCGAGCTCGAAGCCGCTCCGAAAAGCGTTCGGGATGTATGAGATGTCGGACACTGGTATTTACCCTCTTTCGGCCTGCGGTCAATTCAGCTGCCGTCAAGCAGGCTATGCAGGCCGCGTGGGCGAGGATCCGCGTATTCACCGATGCCGGGTATCGGGGTTTCCGATGGGGGTGTGGGAGGTGTGCGGACAAGGGCACGCGAAAAAGCGGAAGGAAGGTGTTCGGGAAACCGGTTCAGCGGCTTTCCGGACACCTTCCTCCCGCCGGCTCGTGCGGCGTCGCGTCAGGCGGGCTGCGGGGTTTTCTCCTCGCTCATCCGCGTCGCCACGTCGCACACCGCGGTCACGGCGGGCCGGGCCAGCTCACGGCCGCCCCACAGGGCCCGCACGCTCAGCCGGACGCGGGGCAGTCCCGGCAGCACCGCCAGGCCGCCGTCGCCGTTCGCCGGGCCGACGGACTCCTGGGGGAGCATCGCGACGCCGTAGCCGGCGCGGGCCAGTTCGCGGGCGCCGCCGACGGAGCCCGCCTCGATGACGGCCGGGTCGATTCCGTACTGCTCGCGCAGGGCGAGGACCAGGACCTGGTGCGAGGCGCAGTCCGGATCGACGGCCAGCACACGGGTGTTGGCCAGTGCCTTTGCCGGGTCGGTCGCCTCGGCGAGGGACACCGCGCCGACGGGGACGACCTGGAGGTCCGGTAAGCGCTCGACGGTGATGCCCGCGGCGGGCGGACCGTCGGGCAGGCGGTCGCCGTGCACCAGGGCCACGTCCACCTCGCCGCTGCGCACGGCCTCCTGGGCGCGGCTGATCGACAGCTGCCGCAGGGAGACCTGGACCTTCGGGTACCGGTAGCGGCAGTCGTGCATCAGCGGGCCGATACGGGTCTCCAGCAGCAGCGCGGAGGCGCCGACGGTGGCCCGCCCCTCGACCTCGCCGGACGGATTCAGGGCCGACGCCATCTCGTCGACCACATGAAAAATTCGCTGGGTGTATTCGTGGAATATTTCTCCCGATGGGGTCAGTCTGACTCCATGTGGCAGCCGCTGGATGAGCTGCATACCTAACCGGGATTCCAGTGATCGAATGTGTGACGTCACACTTGATTGCGCGTAACCAAGGCTTCGTGCGGCCTTGGTGAGACTTCCCAGCCGGGCCACCTCACGAAAGGTACGGAGTTGATAGAGAGCCAGATCTAACGACACGTTTCCCCCTGCAACACGATCCGCTGTGCTCCCGGGGAACGCCGACCGCAGCCGTGCGGAGTCCGTGTGCCAGGCGCCCCGGGTGTCCCCCAACCGGCAGGTTGGCCACTTCCCCACTTGGCCCCCCGCCGGACCCGCTGCCAGACTAACGGGTCCGGCGGCGGTAGTGCGTTAGGATCCAGATCCTGCCATGCGGTCGCCCGGACGACAAGCGAGCGCAGCTCCCCCGGATATCAAACCGCTTGAATCGCACTCGAATTCGGCCCGATGAGGTGCACATGCCTTCAGACCTGCAGCCGCCTGCACCGGCCCCGGCCGGCGCTCCTCCGCTTCACGGTGAGCCGCTGCCCATCGAGTTCGCCAACACCGTGTTCCCGGTGCGCGACGTGCTCCAGGACCTGCTCCGCGTCCCGGCGGGGCTGGTCTGGTGGCTGGACGCCTGCCGCGACCGGCTGGCCACCCAGTTGCCGGCCGGCGCCCTGCGCGCCGTCACCGCCTCCGACGTGGAGTGCTTCGTGCTGCTGCGCGACGCGACCCGCCGGCTGATCCACGCCTACGTGAACCATCTGGCGCCCGACCCCGTCGACGTCGCCCAGGTCAACCGGGTCTCCGGCGTCGGGCGGTCGTGGCCGCTGCTGACCTGGCGCGAGGGCGCGCTGCCGTCGGCCGAGGAGGTCTTCACCGCCCCGCCCCTGGTGGCCGTCCAGGCCGAGATCGCGCACGGCCTGATCGCGCTGCTCTCCGGCGCCTCGGGCATCGAGCCGCGGGCCTGCACGGCGCCGGGCTGCGTGTTCTTCTTCGACCACGCGCGCTCCCGCCGGCAGTGGTGCTCCACCGGCTGCGGCAACCGCGCCCGGGCCGCCCGTCACTACGCCCGGCACGCCGGGGGGCATCGCCGCGACTCCGGCGGGCGCTAACGATCCGGTGTCGCCCAGGCCGTTAGAGAGGCTGTGGCGAAAGGTTCATGCGGAGCACGGGGACGCGCCACAGGAGCGCGGGCCGGGTGCCGGCCCGTACGGCGACCGGTGTGCCGTGGACGACCGGGCGTACTGGGCGAGGTCCGCGAGCAGGGGCGTATGGCGAACGTGCCGGCCCGTGGTCGCGCCGCGACGCGCGGCGAACCGGCCCGTGGCCGGGGGCTCACCACCGTAGGTCCCGCGTGGGCCGGGGATTTGCCGAGAAGAGTCCCGTGGCCGGGTCCTACCGCGAAGAGTTCCGGGGCAGTGCGCGCGACGAGGGTTCGCGGCCGGTGCGCAACGGTGGGGGAGTCCGCAGGCGCGGGAACCGTCGGTCCATGAGCGGTGCGCGCGACGAAGTCCGGCGGTCGGCGCACACGGCGAAGTCCGGCGGCCGGCGCGCGCGACGAGGCGACCGCGACCGCGAGGGCTCCGCCGGTCCACCGGCATCACCGCTTCGGGGCCCGACGGCTTCACCGTCCGGAGCGCGCCGTCAGCTCCACCGGGACCTGCCCGCACCACCGCACCCGGCACCGCACCCGCCCCCCGGGGCGTCCCCGAGTGCGACCGAGCTCATCGGACTTTCCGATCCCTGGCATCTGCGAAGCCAACGTTGGCGGGCCGCGATGCCGTCCTACGTTTTTGGCCAGAAGGCATCGCCCCGTGAGCGGCTTCCACGCCGGGGCGTCAGGGCCACAACAGACAGGGATCACCCATGCTCCGCACCGCACGATCCACCAGCACCGTCCGCAGACTCGCGGTGACCACCGTGGCGATGGCCTCCTTCGCCACCCTCGCCCCCAGCCAGGCGCTGGCCGAGGACGCGACGGATCCGGTCACGTCCGCGTCGGCCGTGTTCAACACCGCCCGCGGCGGCAACGACCACGTCCTGTACTGGAACGGCGTGCTCCTCGACATCTTCCGCCACAAGGGCGGCACCCCCGGCCCGCTCGGCCGCGGCGGCGCGATGATGGACCTGGCGATCTACGACGCGGTCAACTCCATCAAGACGATCGGCAAGCCGTACCTGATCAAGGACACCTCGGCCGCCGGCCAGTACGGCGCGCTCAACACGGCCATCGACTACGCGGCCTACACCGCGCTGAAGAACGCCTTCCCGCACTTCCCGGTCGCCGAGCTGGACGCCCGGCTCCAGAAGGCCCTCGCGATGCCGAACTCCGGCAACTTCAACCAGCGTGAGCGGGGCCGGCTGCTGGGCATCAAGACCGCCGAGGCGATCATCGCCGCCCGCACCGGCGACGGCTCCGACGACACCACGCCGTACGTCGCCAACACCGCTCCCGGCCACTGGCAGCCCGCCGCCGGCAAGCCCGCCGGCGCGCCCAACTGGGGCAAGGTGAAGCCGTTCGCCCTGACCTCCGGCTCCCAGTTCCGGCCCGGCAACATCGGCGGCTTCAACAGCGCCGAGGAACTGCTGAAGAGCCCGGAGTACGCGGCGCAGGTCAACGAGATCAAGCGGATCGGCGGCAAGGGCTCGACCGAGCGCACCGCCGACCAGACCCAGATCGCCCACTACTGGGCCAACGACCTGGACGGCACCTACAAGCCGATCGGCCAGCAGTACGACCACACCATGGTCATCTTCCGCAAGTACCGGCCCAACGGCACCTCCCTGGAGAGCGCCAAGCTGTTCGCGCTGACCTCGGTGGCCATGGCCGACGCCGCCATCGCCGTGTGGGACTCCAAGTACCTGAGCGACTGGGACGTGTGGCGTCCGGCCGACGCCATCCGCCGCGCCGACGAGGTGCCCAACCCGGGCATCGTCGCCGACCCGACCTGGCAGCCGGAGGAGCAGGACGTCGCCGGCAACAGCTTCAGCCCGAACTTCCCGTCGTACGTCTCCGGACACACCGGCATCGGCGCCGCCTGGGCCGGCGCGGTGAAGAACTACTTCGGCACCGACAACCTGTCCTTCACCGCCGGCACCGACGACCCGCTGGCCAAGGGCGTCACCCGCTCGTTCCCGAGCATCAGCGCCGCCGCCAAGGAGAAGGCCGACAGCCGTAAGTACATCGGCGTGCACTTCGAGTGGGACAACCAGGCCGCGCTCGAGATGGGCTACAAGGTCGCCAACCACGTGTCCGCGACCATCATCAACTAGTACGGCCCGCACCGCCCGACGGGGCGCCCGCTCTCCGTGGGCGCCCCCTCGCCCCCTCCTCCCGGCGGCACGCGGCGGAGGTCAACCCGAGGCCCGGCTACGACGGTTGTGCCGGGCCACGCGGACCCGGTTGCCGCATCCCGCGGTGCACCAGGCCCGGCGGGCGTGGCTCTTGACGAAGAAGAGCACGCAGCCCGGTGCGCCGCAGGCCCGCAGCAGACCGGCGTGTCCCCCGGAGAACAGGGACACGGCCGACGCCGCCACCTCCCCGAGCGCCACGCGCAGGGGATCGGACTCCAGCCACCGCGGCACCGCCTCCCAGCCGGGGCCGGGAACCAGTTCCGGCCACTGGACGGCGAGGCGGGCCGCGGCGTTGACCGTCGCGGTGTGCTCCGGCGGCGGGGCGCCGCCGCCGACGTGCGCGGTGGCGAGCGCGCGCAGCGCCCGGCGCAGCGTCAGGAACGCGGGCAGATGTTCCGGCCCGGCCGGACGACGTTCGCCGAGAACCTCGGCGAGGGCGGGACTGAACGCCGCACGGTGGTCGTCCAGCCAGGCGTCGAGTGCGCCGGGGGCGTCGAGCGCGTCCACCAGGTGACCGCGCAGCCCGCCCCGGATGTAGGTCGTGTTGACCAGGTCCAGCGGCAAGGGCTCGCCGGTCAGCGGCAGTTGGTCGATGGCCGCCCGTCCCGGGCCCGGCTCGGTTCCGTCGTGCATCGTCCCATCCTGCAGGTCGGAAACGTTCCCCAGAAGCTAATGGGTTGCTCTACCATCTAACCGTTAACCGACTTTTGAGAGGGGCATGACGCATGTCCGAGTCCACGGTGGCCGAGCCGGCCTCCATGAAGCGGTTCACGACCGCGCTGGCCGGCAAGGCCCCGGCCCGTCCGGCGAACTCCTTCATCTCCATGGCGACCCTGGGCGGCGTGGTCGCGCTGGTCCTGCTGGTGGCCATCGGCGTACTGCTCGACCAGACCGTTCTCATCCCGCCGCTCGCCGCGAGCGCCGCCCTCGTCTTCGCCGCTCCCGCCCTGCCGCTGGCGCAGCCGCGCAGCGTGATCGGCGGCCAGCTGATCTCGGCCCTGGTGGGCTTCGTCTGCCTGGCCGTCGCCGGCAACTCCACCTGGACGGCCGCCGTCGCCGGCGGTCTGGCCATCGGCGCGATGGCGCTGGCCCGCACCCCGCACTCGCCGGCCGCCGCCACCTCGGTCATCGTCGTGGTCACCGAGCCGTCCCCGGCCGTGTTCCTGTCGCTGCTGGCCCTGGCCACCCTGGTCCTGGTCGGCGTCGGCATCCTCACCGGGCGCAGCGGCAAGACGGCCCGCTACCCGAGCTACTGGTGGTAGGGGGCGGTCATGCCAGGTCGATACGGACACCTGCTCTTCACCCCCGAGGTACAGGAACACCAGCGCCGGAACGGAAGCCGGCGCGGATACGCCGCCATGACCGAGGCTCCCCCGGCGGAGCAGCGGCTGACGGCCGCAGAGGCGGAGTTCGCCGCCACCCGGACCAGCTTCTACCTGGCCAGCACCAGCGCGTCGGGCTGGCCCTACGTCCAGCACCGCGGCGGTCCGCCCGGTTTCCTGCGGGCCCTCGACGACCGGACGCTGGCGTTCTGCGACTACCGGGGCAACCGGCAGTACATCACCGTCGGCAACCTCGACCACGACGACCGCGTGGCCCTGTTCCTGATGGACTACCCGTCGGCGACCAGGCTGAAGATCCTCGGCCGGGCGCGGACGGGAGACGTCCGGGACTGGCCCGACGAGGCCGGTCCGCCGGTGCCCGAGGGGTACCGGGCCGTTCTGGAGCGGATGGTCAGGATCGAGGTCGAGGCCTACGACTGGAACTGCCCGCAGCACATCGAGCCCCGCTTCACGCCCGCCGAACTGGAGGACGCACTGACCCCGGTGCGCCAGCGCATGGCCGAACTGGAGGCGGAGAACCGCCGCTTGAGGGCAGCCCTGGGCGAGAGCGCCGCCGAGAGGACGGAGCACGCTCCCGTCCGGTGAGGTGGGTCACACCGACTGGACCTCAATCAGGCTTGAGGTAGCAGGCTGTCGCACGTACACAGACCGCCGATCATCGACCGGATCGTTGATCACGGATCAGATCGCCTCTCGCGGATCGGATCGGTGATCACTGCTCTGATCACGGACATCTGGAGAACTGCCATGGCCACGCTGCTGCACATCGACACCTCCTTCAGCGGGGAGAACTCGCACTCCCGCGCCGTCACCGCCGCCTTCCGCAGGACCTGGGAGAGAGAACATCCGCAGGGCACGGTCGTCTACCGCGACCTCGATGCCGAACCGGTGCCCCACCTCGGGGCCGCCGCCTACTACGGCGGCCACCTCCAGTCCGCCGAGCGCAGCCCCGAGCAGCGGGAGGCCGTCGGGCTGCGGGAACGCCTGATCGAGGAGGCAGAGGCGGCCGACGCGCTGCTGATCGGGGCCCCGATGTACAACTACTCCATCCCGTCGACGCTGAAGGCCTGGATCGACCAGGTCTTCCTCGTCGGCCGCACGTCCAGGAGCGGGGCGGCGTCACTGGCCGGCAAGCCCGCCGTCGTCGTGGCCAGTCGCGGGGGCTCCTACCGCGAGGGGACCCCGCAGCACGGCAACGACTTCGTGGAGAGCTATCTGCGACACGTCCTCGGCAACGGCCTCGGGCTCGATCTCACCTTCATCCACCCGGAGTTGACGTTCGCCCCGGTCGTGCCCGCGATGGCGGAGCTGATCCCGCAGTTCGAGGCCGCCCGGGCCGAATCCCTCGCGGCAGCCGAGTTCCACGCCAAGGAGCTCGCCGTACGGCTCGCCGCCTGAGTTCTCCTGCCCGCCGCCCCGCCCGTGCCGCCCGTACACCAGCGCCGGTTAGCATGCGCTGCGCTGCCGGGGGCGGCGCGGGGATGTTTCCAACGGGGGGAGAACACTGTGTTCGTGCTGTCCATTCTGCTGCTCGTCGCGGCGGTCGTGCTCTTTTTCGTCGGCCGCTCGAGCAGCGCCGGCGGCGCCGGCGGCCGGCGGATCGGGGCGGCGCTCAGCGCCGTGGGCGGCGTGCTCGCCGGCGTCTTCGCCTGCGTGCACGTCGTGAGCGCCTACGAGGTCGGCGTGCCGGTGACGTTCGGGAAGGTCGGCTCGCCCCTGGCCTCCGGCATCCACTTCACGTCGCCGTTCACCGACGTCACGTCGTTCTCCACCCGCCCGGTGGACCTCAACCTCAACGACGACGAGGTCGTGGAGGTCCGGTCCTCGCAGGGCGGCGTGCTGTACGCCGACGTCACCATCAAGTGGGCCGTGGTGCCCGACGAGGCCGTGGCGCTGTACCGGCTGGCCGGCAGCGAGGAGGCCATCCAGGAGCGTCTCGTGCTGGCGGACAGCCGCGAGGTGATCCGGAACGTCTTCGCCCGGCACACCAGCGAGGAGGGTTACGCTTCCGCCCGCGAACGGATCGGCTCGCAGATCGAGGAACTCATCAAGGAGCGCCTCGCCCCGCGCGGCATCGACGTCACCGCCGTCAACCTGCGCAATGTGCGGCCGTCGAAGAAGCTGCAGGAGCAGATCGACAAGAAGATCCAGCAGGAGCAGGCCACCGAGCGGGCCGTCGAGGCGTCGCGCACCGCCGAGGCGCAGGCCGAGCGCAAGCGGATCGAGGCGGAGGGCATCGCCCGCGCCAACAAGATCATCGAGCAGTCGCTGAGCGAGAAGGTCCTGTACAACCAGTGCCTGGAGGCCTACAAGGAGGCCGCCAAGGCCAACCCGGTCTACGCGGTGCCGTGCGGCACGGACGCGAACGGCACGCCGGTCATCGTCGACAGCGGCAAGAACTAGCGCCCGGCGCGGGCTCCGGCCCGCGCCCGGACACCGGAACCGGTCCGGCGCCAGAACGGGGCCCGACGCCGGGAACCGGTCCGGCCCTAGGAACCGGTCCGGTCGGTCGCCCCGGTCGCCCCGGTCGCCCCGGTCGCCCCGCGGCGGCGTGCGATCGCCGTGCGCAGGGCCGTGCGCAGGTGCGGGGGCGGCGGTGGGCCCTGCGCGGCGGCGCCCGCCGTGACGGCGGCCGCGACCGTGCGGAGCTTGGTGTTGGAGACCTGGGAGGCCTCCCGAAGGATCTCCCACGCCTCCTCCGAGGTGCAGCCGTGGGCGGCCATCAGGATGCCGCGCGCCTGGTCGATCACCGGCCGGGAGACCATGGCCCGGCGCAACTGCTCGACCTCCTCGCGCAGCTCCCGCAGCTGCTCCGCCCGTTCCCGGGCCACCGCCGAGGGGACGGTGGCGCCGGCCCCCGGCGCGGCCGGCGGCCGGACCGGGCCGCGCAGCGGGTCCGCGGCGTCCAGGCCGACCAGTTCCAGCACCCGCCGGGGCTGCCCGCGCCAGCCGGTCGCCGACATCTCGGTCCCGTGCCGGCGGCCGTACTCGGCCAGCATGTCCAGGAACTCCCGGCCGGCCGTGTCCATGAAGGTCACCCCGGCCAGGTCCACCTCGACCCGGCCGACCGGGGTGGGCAGCCCGGCCAGGGCCTCGGCCAGGACGTCCGCGCAGCCGTGGGTCAGCTCCCCCCGGGCCGTGAGCACCGCCCGGTCCGGGCCGGGCGCGGCGACCTCGACAACGAGAGGGCCCGGACGCCGTACGTCCGGCCGTGTGGTGGGAGTGGGTGGCGCCGCTGAGGTCATGTCACCGCCTTCGTGGTTCCCGCCGGCCCGGGCCGGCCGTGCACAGACACATGTGTCGGACAGCGTTGTGCCGCGCCTGCCCGGTGTGGTGCGCGGTACACCCGGGCGGCGGGGAATGATGAGATGACTCGCGGGTACGAGCCCTTGCGTCCGGGACAATGGGGTGGACGACGGGATCGTGCCGGAGCCGCGGGCCGTCCGGGCCGCCCGCAGGCGACGGCGGCGGCCGGGACCGCCGCCCGCCCGATCGGGGAGGACGGGAGGAAGAGCCGTGCGGAGCCGGTCCGGCGCCACGGACCGCGGACGCGGAGCGCGTGCCGTGCCCCGCGTGCCGCACACTGTGTTCCGGACACCGGAACCTTCCGGCGCGAGGCGGCGTCGTCGTTCCGGGCCTGACCTGTCGTGATCGAGGTGGCGATGTGATGAGTGCACCAGTCGAGTCCTTCGGCTCCGGCGAGCCGGCCGGCTCCGTGCTCTCCCGCGCGTCCCGCCCCGGCGACGGCGTCTTCGCCGACCCCTTCGTGCACCCCGCGCTGTTCTACGCCGGCGAGCAGGAGTACGTCGACGGCACCGTCCCCTTCGTGCGCGACGGACTGGCGGCGGGAGAGCCCGTGGCGGTGGCCGTGCCCGGCAAGAACCTCGACCTGATCCGCGACGGACTCGGCGACGTCGCCGGAGCGGTGCGGTTCCTGGACATGCGCGAGGCCGGGCGCAACCCCGGCCGGATCATCCCGGGCGTGCTGCGCGCCTTCGCCGACGCCCAGCCGCCCGGCCGCCGGGTGCGCATCATCGGCGAGCCGATCTGGGCCGGCCGCTCGGCCGACGAGTACCCGGCCTGTGCCCAGCACGAGGCCCTGATCAACGCCGCGTTCACCGGCCGCCGGGTGACCATCCTGTGCCCGTACGACGTCCGGCGCCTGGAGGAGCGGGTGCTCACCGACGCCCGTGCCACCCACCCCACCCTGATCCGCGCGGGCCAGGAGGAGGGGAGCGCCGCCTACGACCCCGACGGCGTCGTCGGCCGCTACAACGAACCGCTGCCCGCCGTGCCCGACGCCCTGGCGTTCCCCTTCGACGCGACGACCCTGCCCCTGGCCCGGCACACCGCCACCGGCGAGGCCGCCCGGTTCGGTCTTGAGGGCACCCGGCTGGAGGACCTGGCGCTGGCCGCGGCCGAGCTGACCACCAACAGCGTGGTGCACGGCGGCGGTTCCGGTGTGCTGCGGGTGTGGTCCGAGGGCGGGTACGTGGTGTGCGACGTACGCGACCGGGGGCGGCTGTCCGACCCGCTGGCCGGCCGCCGCCCCGCCGACCGCGACCAGCGCGGCGGGCGCGGCCTGCTGCTGGTCAACCTGGTCGCCGACCTGGTGCGGATCCACGCCGGCGAGGACGGTACGACGATCCGCTGCTGGTTCGCCCTGTCCGGCTGAGCGGCGCGCCCGGCCCCGGCGGGCAGGTTCGGGAAGCGGGGCTCGGGAAGCCGGGATCAGGAACCCGGGCGCGGGAAACGGCGCTCAGGAACCCAGCGGATCCAGCGAGATCGGCTCGATCCTGCCCTCCAGCATCGTGCCGAGCCCCTGCACCGCGCACACGTCGGGGCGTTCCGCGATGTGCACCGGCATCCCGGTCGCCTGCCGCAGCATCTGGTCGAAGCCGGGCAGCAGAGCGCTGCCCCCCACCATCATGATCCCCCGGTCGCCGAGGTCGGCCACCAGGTCCGGCGGGCAGGCCCGCAGCACCTTGCCGATGCCGTCGAGCACGGCCGTCAGCGGCGTCTGGATGGCGTCGCGCACCGCGGCCGTGTCCACTTGCACACTGCGCGCCAGCCCCGTCGCCACGTCCCGGCCGTGGATCTCGGTGGACGCCGGCCCGTGCGAGGTCAGCCCGTTGCCGGACAGCGCCAGCTGCAGGGGCCGCACCGACTGGCTGGGCAGCATCAGCTCGTGCGCGTGCCGCAGGTGCAGCACGATCGCGTTGTCCACCGCTTCCCCGCCCACCGGAATCCGCTCGGCGGCGACGATCGACCCCAGGGACAGCACCGCGACCTGCGTGGCCGCCGCCCCGCACACCAGCACCATCGTCGCCTCGGGCTGTTCCACCGGCAGCCCGCAGCCGACGGCGCCGGCGATCAGCGTGTCGACCAGCTCCACCCGGCGTGCGCCGAGCCCGACCAGCGTCTCGACGGTGGCGCGCCGGGCGAGCGGGCCCGCGTCGTGCGGGATGCAGGCCGCCGCGCGCAGCCGGGGCTTGCGGCGCAGCGCACGGCGGATCTTGTCGCCGAGCAGATGACGCAGCATCCGCTGGGCCATCTCGATGTCCACGACCGTGCCGCCGGACACCGGCCGGACCACGCGGATGTAGTCGGGGGTCCGGCCGGTCATCTGCTCCGCGAACTCGCCCACCGCGATCAGCGCGCCGGTGCGGGTGTTCACGGCGGCGGCGGACGGCTGGTCCACGACGAGCCCGGCGCCCTTGACGTACACCCGCGTGCGCGCGGCCCCCAGGTCGACGGCGAAATGGCAGCGGCGCAGCTGCTCCAGACTGGCGGTCATGGGTCCTCCCGAGGCACGGACGGGGCACGGTGCGTGGGACCGCCGGGCGGCGGGCCTCCCTCGCATCGTGCGCCGCGCGCGGCGGGGGACGCCTTCTGGAGGGGGCCGGGCGGGGTGCCGCCGAACGGGGGGTCCTGGCGCGCGGCCGTCCGCCTACCCCCTGTCGTGCACGGCCCCCAGCAGCGGCTCCAGCGTGGCCACCGTGATCTCGCAGCCCGCCGCGCGCAGTTGGTCCTCGACGGTGCGGGTGCGGGCGTACCCGACGAAGGGCAGCCCGGCCTGCTGCGCGGCGGTCAGCTCGGCGACGGACGAGCCGATGAGCAGGCCCTCCTCGCGCGGGCCCAGGGCGCGCCGCAGGCAGTCGGGGTGCGGCATGAGCCGGCTCAGGTCGGTGCCCCGGCCGTGCACACCCGCCAGGGGCAGGTCGAAGGGGGCGAGGCAGCGGTCCACGGCGTGTGAGCTGACGTCCGTGACGATCCGGACGGCGCGGCCGGACTGCGACAGGGCGCGGACGAGGGCGCGGGACCTGTGGGTGGCGGGCGCGTCGGGGACGGCCCGCAGTTCCAGCTCCTCCAGCCGGTGCGCCAGCAGCGGCCCGATCCGGTCGTGCGCGAACGTGCGGAGCACGTCGAGCGGATGCGGGAACGCCTCCGTGCCGAGGGCCCGGGTCGACAGGCGGCCCGCGAAGGCGTCCTCGGGGTCGCGGTGCTCGGCGACCAGCGCGAGCAGATCCAGCGTGGCCTCCCGCGCCGTCTGCGCCGAGTACAGGCGGACGACCGGGCCGTCGAAGCCCAGCAGCACGGTCTCGGTGCGGGCCAGCAGCCCGGGCAGCGACCGCGCCGACGCCGCCGCGACCGGTGGCCCGGGCGGTGGCGCGCTCTCGGGGGCCAGTCGCACCGAGCACGACACCGACAGCCCCGGCACCGGCCAGCGGCGCAGCGCGTCGTGGAGCGCCCGCTGCGCGCCGCCCGCCCGGCGCACCGGATGGCGGCGGGTGACGCGGGGCGCGGTGTCCAGCAGGTGTTCCAGCAGCCGCTCCGACACCCGTGCCGTGTCCCCGCGCACGAACGCCACCGGGTCGTCGACGTGCCAGGTCAGATCCACCGCGGCGGCGAAGGTGCCCCGGCCCGAACTGGGCAGCGCCACCTGGTGGAAGGACTGCTGCGGGGTGAGGTCGACCTCGTAGTAGGTGGCCGGACGCGGCGGTCCGCCACCGTACGGCAGGGCGGGGTCGAGCAGGGTGAGGAGGCCGTCGGGGCCGGTGTGCACGATCGCCGTGCGGCCGGGCACCGGGATGCCGAGCCGGCGCAGGTCGTCCGTGACGAAGGGGCCGCGCACCAGGTCGCGTTCCTCCGGCTCGGGCGCCGCCTCGGACGGCGGGCAGTACCAGGCGATCGGCGGCGAATTCGCGGGGCCGGAGTGCAGCGGGTGGAAGCGCTGCGGGCCGAGCGCCGCCGAGCTGCCGGCGAACTCCTCGTAGAGGGACGGCGGTACGACGACCTGAAGACCGGCGTCGGCCCGCTCCTGCAGGTCGGTGACCTCCGCCGGCAGGGCGCCCGGCTGCCAGAACGTCACCCGCAGGCGCGGTGCGTCCGTCAGCTCCGGGAGCACGCGCAGCACGGCGACCAGCACCGGGAGCAGGTAGGCGTCGGGCCGGGTGTGCACGGCGTAGCCGTTGGCCCGCACCCGCACCTCGTACTGATGCGGGCCGAGCGCGCCGCGATCGAGGACCTCGTGCACGGCGACCTCCAGGCCGATGCGGGCCTCGGGGCGGCCGCCGAGGTCGTCGGTCTCGAAGAGGATCACGGCCCCGTCGCCCCGGTCCTCGGCGGCCGCCCGCGTCTCCAGCTCGCGGCGCAGCTCCCGCAGCCGGACGCGGGCGGCACGGGCGGCGGGGCCGGGGACCGCGTCGAGCGGGTCGCCGCGGAAGAGGCCGAGAGCTTCCCGGACCCGGGCATGGCCGGGCTCGCCGGAGAGGAGTTCCTCGCAGTGGCGGACGTCGACGTAGGCGTCGGGGGCGTGGAGGGCGTAGCCGTCGGGGAGGGCGACGACGGCACTGGGACGGAGGTTCGTGCGCAGCTCGGCGACGAGGCGGGCGAGGCGGTCGACGGCCGCCTGCCTGCCCACCGGCTCGTCCCAGAGTCCTTCGGCCAGTTCGGTGAGGCCGACGCGCCGGCCGTGGGCGAGGACCAGCATGCACAGCAGTGCCTCGGCCTGCGGGGAGAGCCATGTGACGACCCGCTCCCCGGCGGCGACCGTCAACGGGCCGAGCAGTGCGAAGCCCTGGGCGGCGGAGCGGTCGTCGGCGGTCGTGGGGACGTCGGCGGCGCACCGTGCGGCCTCGTGCGGATCGCCGTCGGCGATGCGCTCCTTGAGCTGCCGGTGCTCGGGCGGGAAGGATACGAGGCGCGCCAGCTCGCGCAGCATCCCGGCCAGTTCGGCCAGGTCGGACCGCGTGCTCCAGCCGTCGGCCTCCGTGCCCAGCGCGAACCGGCTGATCATCACGGTGCCGTCGGGACGCAGCAGCAGGCCCCGCGTGCCCGGCTGCCCCCGCACCAGGCCGTGCGCGTGCAGGGCGTCCAGGCCCGCCACGGTCTGGCGCACCAGCCGGGCGAACACCCGGAAGGACAGTTCCTCGATCCCGCCGTCGACCAGTTCCGCCAGCGTCAGCCCGTCCGTGAACTCGGCCACGAGGTAGGGCGTCGCCCCCTCCACCCCGAAGTCCCGCAGATGGGCCACGTGCGGACTCGCCACGTCGGCCAGCGCCCGCGCGTCCCGCAGGAACCGCTCGTCGGGCGCGGTCTGCTCCGGATACAGGTGCACGGCCACCCGCTCGCCGGTGCGCTCGTCCACCGCGTCCCACAGCCGCATCCCGCCTCCCCGGCGCCGGACCAGCCGGTACCGGCCGCCGACCGGGCGTTCCGGCGTGTCCCCGCCCAGCCGCCGTACCGTCTCCTCCCGCACCGCGGCGAACGCGGCGCCCGCGTCCCGGCCGCCGGCCGTCTGCGCGCGGAACTCCCCGGCCGCCAGCCCCGCCCGCGCGTCGATCAGGCCGCCGACCCGGGTGAGCAGGTCGCGGGTGCCGTCGCGCGCCGTGCGGGGCAGGGTGCGCAGCAGCAACTCCCGCACCCCCGGACGGAACGCGTACGAACCGGGCGGTCCCGGCACGGCCGTGAGCATGCCGCTGAGAATGACCTCGGCGAGGTGCTGCGGGCGCGGATCGCGGTCCACGGCCCGCTGGACCAGCCGCATCACCGGCACGGACGGGACCGCCAGCGCCAGGTGCCCGGCGAGGCGGAAGGCCTCGGGGGAGGCGGTCGCGCGAAAGCGCAGGACCAGGTCCTCCGGCGCGGAGGCGGCGAGGTCCGGGACCGGTTCGGCGGGCGCGACGGGAGAGGGCGGCAGCCAGGCCACCGCGCCGGGTGTGCGCCGGCCGCCAGGGGCGGCGATCAGCGCGGCCCAGTTCGCCAGCCAGACCGGGCCGGGCTCCAGGACGGGCAGCGGCACGGCGCCCGGCGGCGGCGCCGGGGCGTCGGGGTCGTACGGGGTGAAGGCGAGCGCGGCGGCGGGGGCGGCCGTGGCGGGGGCGGTGAGGGTGCCGGGCCCGGCGGGCAGGGCGGTGGTCTCCCACAGGCGTTCGGGGAGCGGCTGGACCACGGCGAGCGGCATGTGGCGCGCCCAGCGGCGCAGGGAGCGGTACCAGCGGTCGCCGGCGGGGCCGGGCCGCCATTGCGGGCCCATGCAGTCGCTGACGACGAGGGTGACCGTGCGGCCGTCGTCGGAGTCCGGCACATGGCGGGCCCGGCCGTCGGGTCCGGCCGGGTGCAGGGTGATGGTGCGGAAGACGCCGGACTGGGCGAGCGCGGTGTGCAGTTCACGGACCAGGGGTCGCCAGACCGGCATGGTGGGCCCCGTGTCGTGGACGAGGTTCAGGCGCAGCCAGCGGTCGGGCGCGGGGCGCAGCACGGGCAGCCAGACGTCGGGGTGCGCGCCGAGCCGGGCGATCCGGTCGGCGGTCGCGTGCTCGTCCAGCACCGTGGCGCGGGGCGCGGCCACCCGGCGCTTCAGCGGGCGCAGGGCGCGCTGGAGCGCCAGCGGGTGCGGGAGCATCGCGGGGGCGGGCGCGAGGAGCGGCGCACCGCCGCCGTCCGCACCGGGGGCGGGGGGCCGGGGGGAGGGGAGGTGCAGGGTGACGCGGGTGTCGGGGGAGGAGTGGGCGGGGTCGGGCCGCGGCGGCGGCGCCGGAGGGGCGGGAGGCGCGGGCGGACGCGGCGTCGTGGGCGCGGGGGGCGCCGGGGGCGCGGCGGCGGGACTCGCCGGCCGCTGCGTGCCGGCCGCTTCCGCGGCCGGTGCGCCCAGCAGCCGCGCCAGCCAGACCAGTTCGGCCAGCTCCCGTGGCGTGGGCACGGCCTCCGGGGAGCCGTCCGCCCCGGCCGCCGCGGCGAGGGCCGCCCGGAGGCGGGCCAGCGGCGCGGACGCGTCAGAAGCCATCGCCGTCCGCCGCCGGCGAGAGGTACGGCATCAGCTGCTCGGCCAGCTCGTCCACCGAACCGGCGTCCAGGCCGGCGATGCCGGTGAGGTAGATGGCGTTCAGCAACTGGTCCGTGGCCAGTTCGCCGCCGCCCGCGCGCTCGAGGAAACCGGTGATCAGGGACAGCGCGCGGTCGTCGGGGTCGCCGAGGTGGGCGCGGACGATCTCGGTGAGCTGCTCCCGGCCGGGTCGGCGCAGCTTCAGCCGGACGCAACGGCGCAGGAAGGCCGGCGGGAACTCGCGCTCCCCGTTGCTGGTCAGGACGACGAACGGGAAGGCGCGGCAGCGCACCCGGCCCCGCTCCACCGGCACGCGTTCGTCGGTGCCGTCCACCAGCACCGTCGCCCTCGGGGTGTGGCGGGCGGCGCGGACCAGTTCCGGGATCTCGTACTGGCCCTCCTCCAGGACGTTGAGCAGGTCGTTGGGCAGGTCGAGGTCGCTCTTGTCGATCTCGTCGACGAGCAGCACGCGCGGCCGGGTGTAGGGCAGCAGGGCGGTGCCGAGGGGGCCGAGGCGCAGATGGTCCTCGACGCCGGCTTCGGGGGTCCCGGGGCCGGGGGCGCCGGGCGGGGAGGAGACGGTCCGCCCAGGGCCCATCGTCTGCCGGGCGGCGTAGAGACGGGACAGCGGGTCGTACTGGTAGAGGCCGTCGGCGAGGGTGCTGCGGCTGGTGATGTTCCAGCGCAGCACCGGACCCAGCCGCAGCTCGCGGGCCACCGCGTACGCCAGCGACGACTTGCCGGTGCCGGGCGGGCCGGTGACCAGCAGCGGGCGGCGCAGACACAGGGCGGCGTTGACGAGCCGCACGCTCTCCGGGGTGGGCACGTAGGTCTTCGCGCGGTGCACCCGGTCCGGGGACACGGCGGCCTCGTCGGCGGTGTCGAGCGGCGGGGCGAGCGGGGGTCCGCCGTCGAAGGCGCGCCACGGCGGCGGGTCGGGCAGCTCGGCGATGCCGTCGTGCGGCTCGCCGCCGCCGGTGTACACGGACCAGTGGGGCATGGGGAGTCTTTCTGTCGCTCTGCCGGTCTGTCGCTCTGTCGTCGCTGTGGCGTCCCGTCGGTCTGTCGCTCCGTCGCTCCGTCGCTCCGTGGGTTCGGCGGTCAGGCGACCGGCGAGCGGGCGTGGCCGGGGGCGGCGGCGTGCGCGTCGGTGAAGGGGCGCGGGTCGTCCCACAGCAGCTGGATGTCGCGCGCCCAGTGGCCCTCCTCCGTGTCGGCCTCCTCCCGCAGCTCCAGGAGGTGACGGGGCAGTTCGGCGGGCGGCACGACCCGTGCCCAGGCGTCCAGCCGGTCCAGGAACGCCTTTCCCGCGCAGCGCTCCGCGCCCGTGCAGTCGGCCCCGCCGTCCCCGGCGCCGCAGCCCGCGCGCGACCACACCATGACCGGCGCGGGCGCGGTGAGCGAGGTGTCGAAGTGCGGCCGGGTGAGGGCCGCCGCCGGCGCGGTGGCGAACCCGGCGAGTCCCGCGTCGGCCTGCCGCAGCCGCCGCCGGAGCCGGCCGGGGTCCTCCAGCCCGCCGCACTCCACCCGGTGCAGCGGTGCCGAGGGCCGGGAGTCGAGCCGCTTCCAGGCGCGGGTCAGCACATGCCGGGTGCTGGCCTTGCGCCGGGCGTGGTCGGTGACGACGAGCGGGTAGAGACAGCCGAGCGGGGTGTCGTCGTCGGGCGCGCTCGCCCAGCGGTCGACCGGCCAGTCCAGCCAGTCGCGGGGCAGCGAGAACGCGATCAGTTCGTCCGCGCCGGGCGTCAGATAGCGGAACGCGGTCTCGATCCGCTCCTGCACCCAGGCGCGCAGCCGGCCCAGGGGCACGGTGTCCGAGTCGACCGGGTGCCGGCGTCCGCCGCTGAACGCCGACACCTCGGCGCGCACCAGTCCGTCGCCCGCGCCGCTGTGCGCGAGTTCGACGAGGATCGGCGACCAGTCGGGGGCGGCAGCGGCGGCCGGTTCGGCGGCGGGCGGGCGCAGCAGGCCCGCCACCAGGTCGGCGAAGCGGTTCACCGTGGCCACGGCGCCGGGCCCGTCGAGTTCGCACAGCACGAACAGGGCCGCCGACCACAGCGAGTCGAACCCCTCCGGCGGGGGCGGCGGGTCGAACGGGCCGGCCGCCGCCGTGTACAGCCCCACCGGGGAGCACTCGACGCCCGCCCGCGCCGCCCGCTCGACCAGCTCGCGCAGCCGCGCCCGGTCGGCGGCCCGGTGGTCCGGCGCCGGGACCAGGCTCCGGAGGTCGGGCCAGTACCGCGCCATGACGTGCGTCGGCATCATCCGCCCGTTGCGCACGTCCCGTGCCGAGGCCGCCGCCGTGACCATGCCGACGACCTCGCCGGTGTCGACCAGCCGGACGGCGGCGCCGCTGAAACCGGGGGCGAGCGGCTGGCCGCCGGGCTGCCACGCCTCCAGCTGGAGCCACTCCTGGCTGATCAACTGGGGTGCGGTGACCCGGTATTCGGCCAGCGTGCCCTCGTCGAATCCGGCCGGGAAGCCGTACACCACGAGCTTGCGCGGGGCCGGGCCGTAGGCCGCGTCGGCGGGGGCCAGCGCGGCGGGCGCGATCGGCACCGGCCGCTCCAGCTCCAGTACGGCGAGGTCGCCCGCGTCGACCGGGCCGCCGCCCCAGCCGCCGTGGGCGACGACACGGGCCGCGACGGGCGGGAATCCGGGCCGCTCGGTGAAGGTCACCGTGAGCGGGGGCGCCGTACCGCCGCCGTCCTGGACGACATGGGCGCAGGTCAGCACCTTGTCCGGGGTCACCAGGAAGCCCGCTCCGGTCACCCTGCCCGCGCAGGCGATCCGGGCGTGCCACTCCGCGCTGATCATGAGGCGGGGCCGGCCTCCGGCGCACCCGGCGACCAGGTCAGCCTGACGACCAGATGGCCCTCGGCGGCGCCCTTGGCGATGATCGCGCCCGTCTCGGCGGACAGCTTCACGCCGAACTCGATCTCCACGCCGTCCGGCCGGAGCGAGCCGTCGCGGAAGACGCGCAGCGCGGACTCGGCCGCCGCCCGCACCCCGTCGAGCGCGTTCTCGAACGTGCGCGTCGCCTGCACCGCGCCGTCGCCCCGCGCGACCAGCCGGGAGCCGGACGCGCGGTCCTCGGCCGCCTCCACCGCGACCACCGTGCCGTCGGAGGTTCTGAACTCCACCAACCCGTCCATGACACGCCCCCGTTGCCGCACCCGCACTCGCGTTTCTCCGAGCATCCCATTGTTACGGAAGGTGCGCGGGGTTGTCGCGTGCCACTTCGGCCGTCGTGATCAGTGGCCGTCCGGCGGTTCGCACCAGTCGCCGTGGACGACCCCCAGTCGTGCCAAGTCCTGTGGCCTGAGCAGGAGTTGATCGGCCGTCAGTCGCACCTGCTCCTGTCCCGGGCCCCGCTTGAGAATCGCCGCGGCCGACTCCGGGGCGATGACCGAAAAGTAACTGTCGGGAGTTGCCCAGGCGTTGCCGGGCGCGGCCAGTGCGAGGGCGCCGCCGGAACCGCCCTCGCCGATCACCAGCGTCGTGACGGGCGTGCGGGCGGCGGCCACCGCGGCGAACAGGTCGGCGATGGCCGCGCCGGCGCCCTGCCGTTCCGCCTCGGCGTCGTTGGCGGCGCCGGGCGTGTCGACCAGGGTCAGCACCGGGACGCCGAGCCGGTCGGCGAGCCGGATCAGCCGGGCGGCGGTGCGGTAGCCGGCGGGGCGGGTGGCGGCGCCGGTCTGCGCGGCGAAGGCGATCGCGCGGCCCTCGTGCTCGCCGAAGCCGCACAGCACGCCCTCCGTGTCGACGCCGCCGCAGCGGTCGCCGGAGAGGCTGACGCGGTGCGTGAAGTAGGCGTCCAGATAGGCGCCGGCGCGCGGCCGTCGCGGGTCGCGGGCGCGGCGTACGGCGTCCCAGCCGTCGGCCGGCAGGTCGGTGGCGCCGAGCGGGCGGGGCGGCGGGGCCGGGGCGGCGGAGGGGGCGGTGAGCAGGCGCAGCCAGCGGCCGAGGGCGGCGCGCAGTTCGCCGGGGGGTACGACGGCGTCGGCGGCGCCCGCGGCGACCTGCGCCTCGGCCGTGTACGCCGCCGGGTCGGCGTCGGCGGGCCGGACGCGGGAGCCGGCGAAGCCGACCTGGGCGCCGGGCAGGGCGAGGATCACGTCGGCGCCCGCGCCGAGGGTGGCCCAGCCGCCGCCGGTGGTGGGGTCGCGCACCACCGCGATCTGCGGCAGGCCCGCCTCGCGGGTGAGCACGGACTGGCGTGCCACGCGCTGGAGCTGGCTCAGGGCGAGCATGCCCTCCTGCATCCGGCTGCCGCCGGTGGCGATCAGCGGCACGACGGGCAGGCGGTGCCGCCGGGCGTGCTCGTGGGCGGCCTCCAGCCGGTCGCCGGTGCGCTCGCCGAGCGAGCCGCCGAGGAAGCCGAACTCGAAGGCGACGAGCACGGCGCCGACGCCCTCGACCCGGCCGACGCCGCAGACGACGGACTCCTCCTCGCCGGTGCGGGCGGCGGCGCGGGCGCGGGCGTCGTCGTAGCCCGGCCAGCCGAGCGGTCCGTCGGGCGGGCCCGCGCGGGGCGGGACGGGCAGCGGGCGGAAGTCGTCGGTGACCAGGGCGACGGCCTCGCGGGCGGTGAGCCGGTCAGGCACGGCCCAGCGCCCGCTTCACGATCTTGCCCATGTCGTTGCGGGGCAGGGCGTCGAGGTGGCGCACGACCCGGGGCCGCTTGTGCGGGGCGAGCCGCTGCGCCACATGGTCCGCCAGCTCCGCCGAACCGACCGGGTCCCGCGGGTCGGCGGGCACGACCCAGGCGACGATCCGCTCCCCGAGGTCGGGGTCGGGCTCCCCGGTGACGGCGGCCTCCCGGACGCCGGGGTGTTCGAGCAGCGCGTTCTCGATCTCGCCGGCGCCGATCTTGTACCCGCCGCTCTTGATCAGGTCGGTGGCCCTGCGCCCGACGATGCGCACGTACCCGTCCGGATCCCGCACCGCCATGTCGCCGGTGCGGAACCAGCCGTCGGCGGTGAAGGCGGCGGCGGTGGCGTCGGGCCGGTTGAGGTACTCGGTGAACAGGTTGTCCCCGCGCACCTGGATCTCCCCGACGCTCTCCCCGTCGTATGCCGTCAGCGGCGTCCCGTCGTCGTCCACGAGCCGCAGCTCCACGCCCGGCAGCGGCACCCCGACGGTTCCCGGCCGGGCCTCCCCGTCGGCGCGGACGCTGGTGTTCATCAGCGTCTCGGTCATGCCGTACCGCTCGACGACGCGCCGTCCCGTCGCCGCGGCGATGCGCTCGTGGTCGTGCACGGGCAGCGCGGCGGACCCGGAGACGAGCAGCCGCGCCCCGCGCAGCGCCTCGGCCAGCGCGGCGTCGCCGGGCAGCGCCTCCGCGATCCGGTGGTACATCGTCGGCACCCCGAACAGCATGGTCGCCCCGGAGCCGAGTTCACGCGCCACGCCCTCGGGGCTGAACCGCCCCAGGTGCCGCAGCGACCCGCCCCGCCGCAGCGGCCCGAGCACGCCGAGCACCAGCCCGTGCACATGGAACAGCGGCAGCCCGTGCACCAGCACGTCGTCGCCGGTCCACTGCCAGGCGTCGGCGAGCGCGTCCAGCGTGACGGCGACGGCCCGCCGGGGCACCACGGCGCCCTTGGGCGGCCCGGTGGTCCCGGACGTGTAGACGACGAGGGCGGGATCCTCGCCCCCGGCGCTCTCCCCGGGCAGCTCCGCCGACGCCCCCGCCTCCACGTCCACCCGCTCCACGCCCGCCAGCGCCCCGGGCAGCACGTCCCCGGGCGCGGCGAGCACGAGCCCCGGCGCGCTGTCGCCGACGATGTGCCCCAGCTCCTTCTCCCCGGACCGCGGATTGAGCGGCACCGCGGCGACCCCGGCGACCAGCGCGCCCACCACCGCGACCGCCGTCTCCAGCGACGGCGTCGCCCACACGGCCACCCGCCCCGCCCCCCGCACCCGCCCGGCCACGGCGCCGGCGGCCCCGGCCAGTTGCCCGTACGTCAGCTGCCGCTCGCCGAACCGGAGAGCGGGACGCGCACCGGCCGCACCGTCGGCGAGCAGGGGGAAGAGGGAGGACATGCGGCGCACTCCTAGCACGAGGGACACGCGGGACCGGGGCCCCGAGCGGACGGACGTGGTGACCGTCCGGACGGCCACCACGACCGTTCCTACCCCACGCGCCCCGCAAACGCCCGCGCCCGTCTCACTCCGCCGCCATGACGTCCGCCACGACACGGCTCACGCCGTCCGGCGCGCCCGCCCGCAGCGCCGCGCCGGTCGGCGCCCGCACGGCCCGCGCCGGATCGCCCGGGGCGGCCGGCAACCGGCGGACCTCCGCCTCCGCGGCACCGCGGACAGACCGTCGGAGCAGAGCAGGTGGCGATCGCCGGGACGGGCGCCGCGGAGGCGCAGGTCGGGGACGGCGGGGCCGTCGCCCGTGAGGGCCTTCAGCAGCAGCGCCCGCTGAGGACGGACCACTGCCTCCTCCGGCGTCAGCCGGCCTTCTGCGGTCGCGGAAGCGGTTGTTAGCCTGCCCGTCGGTTTCGCGCCCGCCGTCGCACAGGGAGTCCGCCGTGTCCCGTATAGCCCTCGTCACCTGCCGCCCCGGCCCCGAGGTCTCGGTCGACCGGGATCTGCCCGGGCTGCGGGACGCCCTGGCCTGCGCCGGGGCCGACGCCGTCGTCGTCGCCTGGGACGATCCGCGGGTGCGGTGGAACGAGTTCGACCTCGCGCTGATCCGGTCCACCTGGGACTACAGCTGGCGGGCCGCCGAGTTCCTCGCGTGGGCTCAGGAGTGCGGGAAGGCGACCCGGCTGGCCAACCCGGCGGACGTGGTGCGGTGGAACGCCGACAAGCGCTACCTCGGGGACCTCGCCGCCGCCGGGGTGCCCACCGTGCCGACGCGCTACCTCGGCCCGGGCGACCCGGCCGACCTGCCCGGCGACCGGGAGTACGTGGTCAAGCCCGCCTCCGGGGCCGGGGCGCGGTTCGCCGCCCGGTACACGCCCGGCGAGCGGGAAGCGGCCGTACGGCATCTGGCGCGGATGCACGCCGAAGGGCTCACGGCGATGGTCCAGCCGTATGTGCGCGGCATCGACGCGCGCGGCGAGCGGGCCCTGCAGTTCTTCGGCGGGCGGCTCCTGCACGCCAGCCGCAAGGCGGCCGTGCTCGCGCCGGGGACGCCGTACGACGAGAAGAAGGTCGCGCATCCCGGGCTGGAGGCGTGGACGCCGACCGAGGCCGAACTCGCCGTGGCCGAAAGGGCGCTGGCCGCCGTGCCGGGCGACCCCGAGCTGCTCTACGCGCGCGTCGACCTGGTCGACGGGGAGGACGGCGGGCCGCTGGTGATGGAGCTGGAGCTGGTCGAGCCGAACCTCTTCCTCTTCCTGCACCCCGGGTCGACGGCACGGGTCGTGGAGGCGGTGCTGGCGGCGGCCGGCTGAACGCCGCCGGCGTCGGGCGCCGGGCCCGGCGAGCACTCCCGCCGAAGCCCTTGCGGCGGGTCAGCCGTCGACCGCGGTCCGTTGCAGCAGCCCCCACGTGAACTCCGCGACCACCCGCCGCCCTACGCCGCCTGCGTCGGGCGCCGTGAAGGCGAGGCCCCACCGGGTCGGCGCGGTGCCCTCCAGGGGGCGGGCCGGGGCGAAGGCGCGGGCGGCCTCGTCCACCGTGCACGACCAGGGGGTGAGGTCCTCCAGGGCGCGCAGGGCGGGGGAGGGGGCGCCCGGCGCGCGGACCAGCCACTCGTTCCACACCGCGCCGTTCGGGGCGAGCAGCACCTCGAAGCGCAGGTCGGGCCACAGGGGCAGGGGCCACAGCCAGGCCTCGCAGTCCAGGTCGCCGATGCGGCGGGCGGCCGTCGACTCGGGCGGGCCGAGGACCGAGCGGTAGCGGCCCGCGGCGGACCGGGACCGCGGCGAGCGCACCATCGCCTGCCACCGCTTGTTGGCCTCCCGCATCCGCGCGAGCGGGACGCCCAGCTCACGGCGGGCGTCCTCCACCAGGCCGGGGTTGTGATCGGCCATGCGGCGCAGCAGGACGAGCTGGAAATCGAGGGGCGACATGCCCCCATCGTCGTCCATCCGCCGCCCGGCACACCGTCATCCGCAGGAGACGAAAGCGGCCAGGGCGAGCCGGGGCGGCGAGCGGGCTGCGGGCCCCTGTCCAGCGCCGGTGAGGCGGCCGGCCCTCCGCCCCGGTCCGCAACCCCCGGGTTCACGCCACTTTTCGCGACCCGGACCCACGGCACCTCACGTTGGCAGCCGCCGCCCCCCGGGAGGGCAGCGGAGCCTGCCGGATTCCCCGCGGCTGAATCGCCCTCCGGCTCTCCGGAGCCGGCCGTGCCTCCGGCCTGTCGCGTCCAGCGTCGCCCGAGCAGTTCGACCGCCTCGTCTGCCTGTACGGTCATGGCCTGTCCGGAACGTGCCGGCAGAGCCGTTGCCCGCACGGCCATTGCCCGCACAAAGTGTCCGTGAGTAGCCTGTGTTCGTTATTCCGATCGTCTGTTGAAATATCGAACGAGAAGGGGGCCGGTTGTGGGACGACTCGTACCTGCCGTGACCCGGGCTCTCGACATTCTGGAGCTCTTCCTCGACGGGGACGGCACACTTTCCGCCCCCGACATCGTGCGCCGGCTCCAGCTGCCCCGCACCACCGTGCACGAGCTGGTCACCACGCTCGCCGCCCGGTCGTACATCGTCCAGGTTCCCGGTCAGCCAGGACGGTACCGGCTCGGAGTGCGTCCGTACCAGCTCGGCGCCCGGTACGCCGAGCAGCTCGACCTCGCCGCCGAGGGCCAGCAGGTCGCCCGGTCCGTCGCCGAGACCTGCGACGAGACGGTGCACGTCGCCATCCTCGAAGGGACGGACGTCATCTACATCGCCAAGGTCGACTCCACGCACGCCGTGCGCATGGTCTCCGCGGCCGGCCGCCGGCTGCCCGCGCACTGCACGTCCGTCGGCAAGATGCTGCTCGCCTCGCTGCCCGAGCGGGAGCTGACCGCGCGTGTCCCCGACGACGCCGAGCTGGCCGCGATGACGCCGAACAGCATCACCGACCCGGCCGCCCTGCGCGAGGCGCTCGCCGAGATCCGGCAGCGGGGCATCGCCGTCGAGAGCCGCGAGTCCAACCCCGACGTCAGCTGCGTGGCCGCCCCGGTCCGCGACCGCACCGGCCAGGTCGTCGCCGCGCTGTCCATCTCCGTGCCCATGATCCGCTGGAGCGATGAGCGCCGCGTCGAGCTGGAGCAGCTCGCGGCCAAGGGCGCGGCGGAGCTGTCGGAGCGCCTCGGCCACCGGAGCCCCGCATGAGCGCGTACGGGTACGAGGTGGCGGTGCGCGCCGAGGCGCAGCTGGGCGAGGGCCCGACGTGGGACGCGGCGACGGGCCGCCTGCTGTGGATCGACATCCTGAACGGCCGGATCCACACCTTCGACCCGGCGACGGGACACCGTACGGTCCGTACGGCCCACCAGCACATCGGCGCGGTCAAGCCGCGCGCGGGCGGCGGCCTGGTCCTCAACCTCCGCGACGGCGTGGCCCTGCTCGATCCCGACGGCACGCTGCGCTGGCTGCACCACGAGCCCGTGCCCGGCCGCCGCGGCAACGACGCCGCCGTGGCCCCCGACGGCTCGCTGTGGGCCGGCACCATGCGCTACGACGAGGCCCCGGGCGGCGGCACGCTGGCCCGCTTCACGGGCGACGGCTCGGCGCACACCGTCCTCGACGACGTCACGGTGAGCAACGGCACCGGCTGGAGCCCCGACGGCCGGCTGATGTACTACATCGACACGCCGACCCGCCGCATCGACGTCTTCGACCACGCGGAGGGCCGGGTCACCGGCCGCCGCCCGTTGGCCGCGATCGAGGAGGGCGCCGGCTACCCGGACGGCCTCACGGTCGACGCCGACGGCTGCGTGTGGGTGGCCCTGTGGGACGGGGCGGCGGTACGGCGCTACACGCCGGACGGCGCCCTGGACCGCGTCATCCCGTTGCCGGTGCCCCGGGTGACGGCGTGCGCCTTCGGCGGGCCCGACCTGACGGACCTGTACATCACGACGGCCCGCGTGGGCCTCACGTCCCCCCACCCCGTGGCGGGCTCGCTCCTGGTCGTCCGGGGCGCGGGCAAGGGGGCGCCGCAGCCGGCGTTCAGGGGCTGAGGGCGCCCGGGGCGGGCGCGGCGCCGGACATGCCGTGCGGCGGCGCTCCCGGGGCCGCGGGTCCGGTTGCCGTGCCCGCGGTCGGCAGGGGCGGGGCGTCGCGGCGGACGGGGTGACGGCAACCCGTCCGTCCGCCCAGTCCCCCGCCGTCCCCGCCGCCGCGGGCCTGCGGTGCCGGTGGCCCGGCCCGCGGCAGGGCGGTGGGGATCCCAGGGAGCGGCCCGGGCCCGGCGTGACGGCGAAGGTCCGGACGCCGGGTTCCCTGCGGGCATGCGCGTCGCGGCGCGCGCAGGCGTGCGCGGGCCGGGGCCGACATCGAGGCCGTAGGCGGCCGGCGGCCGGGGCCCGCACACCGGCCGGGCCCCGGCCGGCGGCCCTCACACCCCCGTGACGTCCAGTTCCGTCAGCAGTTTGCGTTCCTCCGCGGTCAGCGGCGGGTGGGTCGCCGCCGGGAGGGGGGAGCCGGTGATCACGGACAGGAGGGCCGCGGGGTGGAGCAGGCGGGCCGGGCCCGTGCGGAGGCTGGTGAGGTCCCACAGGGCCGCGGCGGCCGGGTGGGAGCCGGTCGCGGCCTTCGTCAGCCGGCGGGAGTACGCCGACGCCAGATGGTCGGCGACCCCCGGCCGCCCGCCGCGCACCCCGGGGTACAGCACGTCCTGGCCGACCGCCAGCGCCCACGCCGTCTCCACCGGGCGGGCCGCCGCCCGCTGCGCCCGGCGGGACAGTCCGGCGGCGTCCGGGCCGGCGCGCCGCAGCTCGCGGGCGAGCGCCCGCGCCCCCAGCGCCGCCACCGACATGCCCTGCCCGTACGCCGGGTTGAACGTCGCCAGCGCGTCGCCCAGCACCACCAGGCCCTCCGGCCAGCGTCGCGCCTTCTCCAGATAGCGCCGGACGTTGCTCGTGCTCCGGCTGACGTACACGTCCGTGAGCGGCTCGGCGCCCGAGATCAGCCGGCCCACGATCGGGTCCCGCAGCCCGAGGGCGAACCCGAGGAAGCCCTCCGGGTCGGCCGGCGGCTCCCCGCCGCGCGTGCCGGCCAGGCTCACCATCCAGCGGCCGTCCTCGATGGGCAGCACCATCGCGCTCCGCCCCGGCCGGGACGCGTACGGGTCGGGCTGCACCATCGTCAGCGGAAACCTTTCCGCCCCCGGCGGAACGCGGTAGATCCGGGTCGCGTTCACGAGCCCCGAGTCGACCGTCCGCTCCCGCAACCCGGACACCCCCAGGTCTTCCAGCCACGTCGTGATCCGGGAGCCGCGCCCGCTGCCGTCCACGACGAGATCGGCGGCGAGTTCGCTTTCGCCGGCCGGGCCCGAGACCCGTACGCCGCGCACCCGCCCCGCGTCGCCCAGCAGGCCCACCGCGCCGGCCCGGCGGACCTCCACCCCGGTCCGGTCCGCGACGGCGGAGCGCACCACCCAGTCCAGCAGCCCCCGGGTGCAGGTGATCATGGCCGGCGCCGGACGCCGCCACCGCCGGTGCCACCCGTCGGGCGACAGCGCCAGCATCCCCGTCGCCAGGGAGACCTCGTGCGCGCCCGCGGCCAGCAGCCGGCCCCGGATGTCCAGCCCCGGCGCCAGGTCGTCCATGGCGGCCACCCCGCCCGCCATCAGCAGGTGCGCGTGCCGACCCTGCGGCAGCCCCTTGCGCGGCCCGGGCCCGTCCGGCAACTCGTCCCGGTCCAGCACGATCACCTCGTCCACGGTCGCGGACAGGGCAGCCGCGGCCAGCATCCCGGCCACCCCGGCACCGATGACGACAGCTCTGCGCGACATGCAACTCCTCGGGTCAGGGCCGAATTTCAGCCAGGAGAGGTCCTCACCGTACCTTCACACGCGGCGTCGCCGGCAGCGACCGCGGACAGCGCCTGCGCCAGCTCCACCAGCCCGCTCGTGCCGGAGACCTCCGTCGCGTGCAGCCGGTACGTGCTCGCGCTGTCGAACGGCTCCTCACCGGCCGCCGCCCGCCGCGCGGCGTCGGCGAGCATCGCCGCCTCCGCGACCAGCCGCGCCTCGTGGCCGGAACGTCCCGCACGCAGCGCCGTCTCCCGCGCCTTCTCGCGGACCCGGTCGTCGAAGTACGGCGCGAGCGCCAGCAGGGCGTCGTGGATGGACACCTCACGCCACTGCAACCGCTCGCGCGGCGACTGCCACCACGACGACGGCGGTTTCGGCGCGGTCGACGCGAACCGCACCAGCGACCACAGCGGCCCCAGCCGCCGGTGGTCGCGCAGCCCGCGCCAGTGCGCGGCCACCGCCGGCACCAGCCGCGGCAGCACGAAGCCCGCGGAGAACAGCAGCGCGCCCAGCGACGCCATCGGCGGCGCCACCTTCGTGGACAGCGCGTCCAGGTCGTTCCCCGTCCAACGCGCCACCACCGCCGTGTACTTGGCCAGCTGGAACCCCACCAGGTCCAGCACCCCGCCGGCCAGGATCAGCCGCAGCCCGAGCCGGAGCAGACCGGTGACCTCGCGCGCCCATTTCACGCACAGCACGCACATCACGCCCATCGCCGCGGTGTGCCCGAGCAGATAGAGCAGGATCATCTCCCGCATGTACGGCGTGTTGGCGTAGTACGTGTCCAGGTCGGTGAGCCGCTCGACGCGCGCGTCGGCGTGCGCGAACAGCGTGACGATCGTGGCGATCAGCCCGGCGTACGCGACGATCGTGCAGCACACCATGTGCCGTACCCGCTCGCGCGGCCCGCCCCGCCAGTTGATCAGCAGGATCAGCAGCGAGCAGCTGTACGCCGACAGCATCCCGTACGTCAGCGGCGCGCCGAAGTTGGTGATGCCGGTGAGGTCGTTGACGGCGGCCAGGGTCAGCGGCGCCGAGCAGACGAAGACCAGCGCGCCGAGGACGATCGACACGCAGGTGGAGAGGGTGAGCGGGTTGCGCAGAGCGGTGCGCGGCCGCCGGAACAGCAGCACGGCCGAGGAGCCGAAGACCAGGGCGGCCAGATAGACGACGAGGCTCATCCGGCGTCCGCCGTGCCGTTGCCGCCGGGGCCGCTGGGCACGCGGACGGCGACGGGCACGGTGCCCGCCAGCGCGTCGGCGATGCGGACCAGGGCGTCGGGCTCGGGCAGCGCGTTCATCGACCACACGTCGGCCTCCGGGGGCGCCCCGCGCCCGGCCTCCTCCCGCACCGCCGCCGCGATCACCACCGCCCACGCCAGCGCCTCGGCCCGCGGCCGGGCCCGCTCCGACCGCAGCGCGTCCTCCAGCGTCCGGTCGTACAGCGCCCGGTCGAAGTACGCGTCGAGGTGGCTGAGCGCGTTGTGGATGCTCGTACGGCGCCACACCAGCCGCGTCGCGGGCGTGGCGAACCGCGGGCGGGGCAGCCGCAGCGCGCGGCGGGTCAGGACGTCGTCCAGCTCCCGCTCCAGCGGCTCCAGCCGCTCGTACGTCCGCCGGGCCCGCCGCCACTGAGCCAGCCAGGAGCCCGCGAGCGGCAGCAGCACGCCGACGACGGTCAGCAGCGCGCCCATCCCCGCCGCGACGGGGGAGACGGTCGTGCCGAGCGCCGACCAGTCCCGCCCGATCCACCGGGCGGACACGGCGGCCAGCTTGGTCACGCTGTAGCCGGCGCTGCACGCCATGCCCACGCCGATCAGGGCCAGACCGAGGCGCAGCCGGCCGTCCACCTGCCGGGCCCAGCGCAGCGCGGACACCATGGTGACGCCGGCGGCGACGAGATGGCCGACCAGGTAGAGCACGATCATCTGGGCGATGTACGGCGTCGTCGCGTAGTACGTGTCGAAGTCCACGCGCCGCTCCACCGGGGTCTCGCCCAGCGCGAAGGCGACGGCGATGCCGAGCAGGACCGCCGCGTACGCCAGCACCCAGCAGTGGGCCGTGCGGTGCACGCGGGGGCCGCCGCGCCAGTGCACGATCAGCACCTGGGAGGCGGCGCTGTACGCGGTGATGGACGCGTACGTCAGCGGCGCGGCGAGGTTGGGCACGTCGCTGAGCCGGTTGACCGCGCCGACGGTCGGGGGCGCGCCGAGGAAGAAGCAGGCGCCGGCCAGGCCCAGGACCGCGCAGATGGCACGCAGGTGGGGGTCGTGCCGGTGACGTATCAGGTCGGGGGCCTTGACCAGCAGGCCGAGCCAGAGCACGGCGCAGCTGACGTAGTTGATGAGGCTGCTCATGCTCTCGTCCCGCGGTAGTTGAGCGCGGCCCCGATACGGCCGGCGAGATCCTGGGCGTCGCCGCCGCGTGCCGGGAAGTCCTCCGACGCCTCCAGCCACACTCGCAGCCGACGGCCCATCAGCATGCCGAAGCGGTCGGCCTCCTGCTCCTCGGCGAGGCTGAAGTCGGTCCGGGCGGCGACGAGCACGGGAGCCCCCGGCGTCCGCTTCGCCGGCCCGTCCCGATCCTGCCGGTGCATGTGCCACACCTCATGGCAGAAGATCACGATCTGGTGCCAGACGGCGGCCCGCTTGTCGACGACGACGTCGTCGTGCGTCTCGCCCCTCAGCCACAGCCCGCTGGCCGTGTGCGGCGGGAACGCCCTGCGGTGCACGGCGACTTCGCGGCCCCGCCAGGCGCTCACGGACTCCACGAGCGCCGCGAACAGGACCTCGGGGTCGGCGGGGACGGGCACCTCGATCGGCTCGACGAGGAGGTCGGCGAGGCGCCTCATCTCCCTGCTCCTACGCACCGTTCACCGATCCCTCCCTGTACGCCGGGTCACCGTGCACTATGCCAACACCCGAGCCATCGCGCCCACTCACTCACTACCCCGCACCTTCCACGATCCCCACGGTCGCCACGGTTCGTCCGCACTTCGACGCCGCCGGGGGGCCGGGCGCGGTGCGGGGCGTTGTCGCGCAGGAACGTCTCGCGGCGCGTCTGCCGCGGCTCGGGGCCGGCCCGCAGCGTGAACGGGACCTGCTCGCCGCGGGCCGTGCGCATCAGCGAATACGGGGGCCGCCGCTCGTGGTGCGCGGGCCGCACCCGCAGGCACTGTCCGCCGTGCGGCAGGATGACCCCGACCGCGATCAGCACAGCGGACGGACACGCCGCCGGCGGCGCCACGTTCGGCTCGAGCCGGTCCGGGGCGCGGCCGGTCCGGCGGGCCGCCACCGCGGTCGGCCTTCGCGGCGTCGGGGACCGGGTCGAGCACGCAGCCGGCGCCCAGGCACCTCGGTCCCCGGCGCAGCCACGCGTCCAGCCCGTCGGTGCGGACCCGGTTCCGGATCAGCCCGGACGCGATCAGGACGGCCGTGGGGTGCGCCGGCAGGCGGAGCAGGGTCTCCTCGTGCGTGAACGGCATGTTCGCACGGGAGGCGTCCAGGTCCCGCGGCCGCTCCTCGGGAGCGTCCGCGAGTGCGAACGGCACCCGGAGCCGGATGATCGTCGGCAGCTCGATCGCCGCCGCCGGCACGAGGGCCGGAATCCACCGGAAGGGCGTGGAGAACGCGCTGAGGAACCCGGCGGGCCCCCGCGCCGCGCCCTCCGCCATCCACACCCCCCACAGGGCCTGCCCGCCGCCCGCGGCGGCTCATACGGCCTCGTTCCGCCCGTTCGGCCCGTTCGGCCCGTTCGGCCCGTTCGAGGTTACGCGCCCCGGACCGGCGCCCACGGGCTTCCCGAAAGTTTTGCCGGACCCATTGACGCGCACGGCCAACGAACCTACGGTCCCGTTCGAAGTTACGAGCACTATTCGAAATACCGAACGGTGTGTCTTCCGGGCACATTTCGAACAGTAAGGGCAGGGCATGGGACGACCTGGCCTGAGTCGCAGGCACATTCTCGCCGGCATCGGCGGGCTCACCGTCGCCGGAAGCTTCGGCTTCGCGGCTCTCGGGACCGGGGCCGACGCGCTCGCCTCCGGTGCGGACACCCGCGTGCGCTACTGGAACCTCTTCAGCGGCGGCGACGGCTACAACATGATCGCGATGCTGGACGCCTTCCGTAAGGAAAACCCCGACATCGACGTGAAGGACTCCACCCTCCAGTGGGGCAACCCCTTCTACACCAAGGTCGCCATGGCTGCCGCGGGCAACCGCGCGCCGGACCTCGGCGTCATGCACCTGGGCCGGGTCACCGGCTTCTCACCCGGCCGGCTCCTGGACCCCTGGGACGTCGACCTGCTCGCCAAGTACGGCGTGAAGGAAGCCGACTTCAACCCCGAGCTGTGGAAGCGCGCCGTCATCGACGGCAGGCTCTACGCCCTGCCCCTCGACATCCACGTACAACTCTGCTTCTACCGCAAGGACGTGCTGAAACAGGCCGGACTGCTCGGCGACGACGGCAGGATGGTGCCGGTCACGTCGACCCGCGACTGGTTCGACGTCCTGAAAGAGGCCAAGAAGGTCACGAAGAAGGGCCTGCAGACCGTCGGCCTGTGGGCCAACGACCAGAACTTCCAGTGGTGGTTCTTCGTCTCCTTCTACACCCAGCTCGGCGGCACCTGGTTCAACGCCGAGAACACCGAGGTCACCTTCGACGCCGACAAGGCCACCCAGGTCCTGGAGTTCCTGCGCCGGCACGTCAGCGACGGATACACCATCCCCGGCGCGCCCACCGGCGAGCAGTTCCTCAACGGCGCCCCCTTCACCTGGGAGGGCAACTGGTCGGTGCCGGTCTTCTCCGGCGCCGAGCTCGACTACGGCGCGACGCCCCTGCCGCCCGTCTTCGGCACACCGGCCACCCACGCCGAGTCGCACGCCTTCGTGCTGCCCCACCAGGCCGGCCGCGGCGGCGCCGCCAACGAGGGCGCCCACAAGCTCGCCGCCTACGTCGTGCGCAACGCCCGGGCCTGGGCCGCCGGCGGCCACATCCCCGCCCACACGCCGACGCTCGCCACGCCCGAATACCAGAAGCTCGCACCGCAGAACGAGTACGCCGGCGCCATGGACCACCAGGCCACCGAACCCAAGGTGTGGTTCGCGGGCTCCACCGGTGTCCTCGCCCAGGACCTCGGACCCGTCGTCGTCTCCTCGACCATGGGGTCCGCCAAGCCGGCCGCCGTCGCGCAGCGCATGAAGGCCCGGCTCGCCACGCTCCTCGCCTCGAAGAACCCGATGGACGGCAAGACCGCCGCGCAGGGAGGTGCCGTCGCATGACGACCGGTGCTCATACCGTCGCCACCCCGGCCCGGACACGGACCGCCACGGCCACCGCGACCGTCCGCCGCAAGCAGGGCTTCCAGCACGGGGGCTGGTTCGTCGCCCCGTTCCTGGCGCTCTTCGCGCTCTTCGTGATCTGGCCGCTGCTGCGCGGCGTCTACCTCAGCTTCACGAACGCCAACATCTCCGGAGAGAACACCGGCTTCGTCGGCTTCGACAACTACCGCGAGGCGCTGAACGACACCGCGATGTGGGACGCGCTCGGCCACAGCGCGTACTTCACGCTCCTCGTCGTCCCCTGCATCACCCTCCTCGCCTTCCTGCTCGCGATGCTCGCGCACAACATCGAGCGCGGGAAATGGCTGTGGCGGCTGTGCTTCTTCGCACCGTTCCTGCTGCCGTCGACGGTCGCGGCCAACATGTGGCAGTGGCTGTTCACCCAGGGCATCGGCCTGTTCAACGAGACCTTCGGCCTCGAAACGCCCTGGCTGACCGACAAGTCGTACGCGATGCTCGCCATCGTCATCACCACCCTGTGGTGGACGGTCGGCTTCTGCTTCCTGCTCTACCTCGCCGCTCTCCAGGGCATCCCGGCCCACCTGTACGAGGCCGCCAAGCTCGACGGGGCGGGCGCCTGGCACCGCATGGTCCACATCACCCTGCCGATGCTGCGCAACATCACCGGCCTGGTGATCGCGCTCCAGATCCTCGCCTCGCTCCAACTGTTCGACCAGGCCGTCGTGATGATGGACTTCGGCCCCGGACCGGAGCTCAGCACTCGCTCCTTCGTCCAGTACACCCTCGAACAGGGCTTCACCAGCTACCGCGTGGGCTACGCCTCCGCGATGTCCGTCATCTTCTTCGTGATCATCGCAGTCGTCGCCCTGGCGCGGATGTGGCTGCTGCGCACCCGTGAGGAGGGCACCCGATGAGCAGCACGCAGATCCGGCTCAAGCCCCGCAGTTCCTGGACGCCCGGCCAGATCGTCCTGACCGTCCTCGGCATCGCCGTCTCCGCCGTCTTCGTGGCGCCGATCGTCGCCGCCCTGCTGACCTCGTTCAAGTCCGAGGCCGAGGCGGCCGAGATCCCGCCGCACTGGCTGCCCGAGGTCTGGACGGGCCAGGCGTGGAAGGCCCTCTTCGAGACCGGCAACATCACCAACTGGTTCGTCAACTCCCTGGTCGTCTCGGTGTGCGTCACGGCCGTCGTGCTCACCGTCAGCGCCCTCGCCGGATACGGCTTCGCCCGCACCGAGTTCCGCGGCAAGAACATCCTGCTGGGCGTCGTCATGGCCGGCCTGATGATCTCGCCCGCGGTGCTCGGCGTGCCGCTGTTCACCACCGTCCAGCAGATGGGGATGGTCGACACCTACTGGGGCATGATCCTGCCGCAGTGCGCGCCCGCCGCGATGGTCTACATCCTCTACAAGTTCTTCCAGGGCATCCCGCGCGAGCTGGAGGAGGCCGCGTTCATCGACGGCGCGGGCCGCTGGCGGGTCTTCTTCACCATCGTGCTCCCGCTGTCCCGTCCCTCCCTCGCCGCGGTCGGCATCTTCACCTTCATCGGCTCGTGGAACAACTTCCTGTGGCCGTACATGGTGACCAACAACCCCGACCTGATGACCATGCCGAACGGCATCGCGACCGTCATGAACTCCTACGGCATCCAGTGGGCCCAGCTCATGGCCGGCGGCCTCATGGCCGGCCTGCCGCTGATCGTCGTCTTCGTCTTCTTCCAGCGCCAGATCGTGGCGGGTGTCGCGCACACCGGCCTCGCCGGTCAGTGACATCCCCTTCCAGGAGACCCAGTTGAAGTCCACGCGCATCGCGACGGTCCTCGCCGCCGCCCTCGTCGCCCTGCTGCCGACCACGGCCACGGCCGACGCCGCCCATCCCGACCCGGTCGACATCACCGGCCAGGAGATCATCCACGACCCCACGGTCATCCGCCTCAAGTCCGGCGGCTACGTGGCCTATTCCACCGGCGGCGTCATCGGCGCCCGCCTCTCCGAGGACCGCGTCCACTGGGACGACTCCGGCAACGCCTTCGCCGAGCCGCCGAGCTGGTGGTACGAGTACAACGCCACCGGCGACCCGTGGGCGCCGGACATCTCCTACCGCGACGGCCGCTACTGGCTCTACTACTCGGTCTCCTCGTGGGGCAGCAACCACTCCGCGATCGGCGTGGCCACCTCCCGCACCGGCCTGCCCGGCTCCTGGACCGACCACGGCAAGGTCTTCTCCTCCGAGCGCACCGACCACTGGAACGCCATCGACCCGGCGATCGTCAAGGCCGACGGCAGGCTGTGGATGGCGTTCGGCTCCTACTGGACCGGCATCCGCATGGTCGAACTCGACCCGGAGACCGGCAAGGCGGTGCCGGACGCCGAGGTCCACCACCTGGCGACCCGCCCCGACGCCCCGTACGCGGTGGAGGGCCCGTACATCGTCAGGCACGGCGCCCACTACTACCTCTTCGCCTCCTACGACGCCTGCTGCTCGGGCGTGAACTCCACGTACAAGATCCGCGTCGGCCGCTCGACGTCGGTGACCGGCCCCTACACCGACAGCACGGGCAAGCCGATGCTGGAGGGCGGCGGCGACCTCCTCCTCGCCGGCCACGGCCGCTACGTCGGCACGGGCGGGGAGTCGGTCTTCCGCGACCGGGGCAGGGACTGGCTGGCGTACCACTACTACGACGCGGAGGACCAGGGCACCCCGAAGCTGGGCCTGAACAGGCTGGACTGGACGAAGGACGGCTGGCCGGTCGTCCGTTAGGCGTACGGCCCAGGTGGGGCCGGGCCCGCGGACGACCGCGCCCGGCCCCGCACTCACCCCACCACCACCCCCGCTCTCCCCCTCGCAGATGACGAGAGACACCACCGGATTCGGAAGGACCACATGCGCACCGCCCGTTTCACCCTCGACCCCGCCTTCACCGTCGGCGAAGTCAACCCCCGCCTGTTCGGCAGCTTCGTGGAACACCTCGGCCGCTGCGTCTACACCGGCGTCTTCGAGCCCGGCCACCCCGCCGCGGACGCCGCGGGCCTGCGCACCGACGTCCTGGAACTCGTCCGCGAACTCGGCGTGACCGCCATCCGCTACCCCGGCGGAAACTTCGTCTCGGGCTACAAGTGGGAGGACTCCGTCGGCCCCGTGGAGGACCGCCCCCGCCGCCTCGACCTGTCGTGGCACTCCACGGAGACCAACCGCTTCGGCCTGTCCGAGTACATCGACTTCCTGCGCAAGATCGGCCCCCAGGCGGAGCCGATGATGGCGGTCAACCTCGGCACGCGCGGCGTCGCGGAGGCCATCGAACTCCTGGAATACGCCAACCACCGCCGGGGAACGGCCCTGTCGGACCTGCGCGTGGCGCACGGCGACGAGGACCCGTACGGCATCCGCCTGTGGTGCCTCGGCAACGAGATGGACGGCCCCTGGCAGACCGGCCACAAGACCGCCGAGGAGTACGGCCGCCTCGCCGCCGAGACGGCCCGCGCGATGCGCCAGATCGACCCCGCCCTCGAACTCGTCGCCTGCGGCAGCTCCGGCCAGTCGATGGAGACCTTCGCCGCATGGGAGGCGACGGTCCTCCAGGAGACGTACGACCTGGTCGACCACATCTCCCTGCACGCGTACTACGAACCGGTGGACGGCGACGTCGACTCCTTCCTGGCGTCGGCGGTCGACATGGAGTCGTTCATCGAGAACGTCGTCGCCACCTGCGACCACGTCGGCGCGCGCCTGAAGTCCAAGAAGAAGATCAACCTCTCCTTCGACGAGTGGAACGTCTGGTACATGTCGCGCTGGCAGGAGCAGGCGACGACGTTCGAACAGGACGACTGGCCGGAGGCCCCCCGCCTCCTGGAGGACAACTACAGCGTCACCGACGCCGTGGTCTTCGGCTCCCTCCTGATCGCCCTGCTCCGCCACGCGGACCGCGTCACGGTGGCCTGTCTGGCGCAGCTGGTGAACGTGATCGCCCCGATCATGACGGAGCCCGGCGGACCGGCGTGGCGGCAGACGACGTTCTACCCGTTCGCCCAGGCGTCGAAGTACGGCCGCGGCGAGGTCCTCGACGTCCGCGTGGACTCCCCGACGTACGAGACGAAGAAGTACGGCGAGGCCGACCTGCTGCACGCCACGGCGGTCCGTGCGGAGGACGGCACGGTCACGGTCTTCGCGGTCAACCGCAGCCGTACGGAGTCCCTGCCGCTGGAGGTCGCCCTGGCCGGCCTGGACGTGACGTCGGTCGTCGAGCACAGCGTCCTCTCGGATCCCGACCCGGACGCCCGCAACACCCTCACCGACCCGGACCGCGTCACCCCGCACGAGACCACCGGCACGACGATCGAGAACGGCCGGCTGACCACGAGCCTGGAACCCCTGTCCTGGAACGTGATCCGCCTGTCCTCCTGATCCGCCGGTCCTCGTGATCCGCCCATCGTGAGCGGGCGGTCAGTAGGAGAGCGCGTCCTCGGCGGTGCCGAAGAAGCTGGTGACCTTGCCGTCGTCGACGACGACCGGGCCACCGCCGATCGGCACCGTCACGGGGCTCTCGGAGGCGTTGAGCGCGATCTCCACCTGCTCGGCGTCGTGCCCGCCGCCGCCCGCGCCGAGGGGCGCGAACATGATCCCGGCGTAGGCGCGGTCACCGGGCTCCAGCATCCGGTCCGTGCCGGCGGGCCCCATGTGCTCGGCGGCCCCGTCGAGCCCGGGCACCGTGATGACCGCGTCATCGGCCCCCAGCAGACAGGGGTCACCGCCGTTGTTGGTCGCGGTCAGCAGCGTGTGCCCGACCTCGGCGGCCGCGACGGTGACGACATAGTCGAGGTCACCGGTCTCGCACATGCCGACGCCGCCGTCCTGATCGTCACCGGCGCCGTCGTCCGGCGAGGGGGTGCCGGCCGGCGAGGGCGTGTCGGAGTTGGCGCCGGTGGGCGAGGGCGTGGCGGAGCCCTCACCGTCGCCCGCGCCCCCGGGGGACGGACTCGCCGTCGCACTGGGAGCGGCGGCGGCGTCCTCCTCGACGCCGCCCTCACACGCGGTCAGGGCCAGGACGCCGAGCGAGAGGGAGGCCAGTAGGGCGGCGGTACGGCGAGCACGGACGGTGTACGTCATGAGAAGTCCCCCGGAAGTCGTTGCGTTGCGGCGATAGTGCCCCAGGAGGACGCCGCACGGGCGTGCCCGCACGGAGCGGGGGCCGTTTGCGCACAGGCCTGTGACACTGCGACAGCCTTCCGGCGGCCGGGGCAGCAGTACACCCCGGTTGGGCCGTTACCCCGGCCTGGGAGATCCTGGACCCATGAGGATCTCGGCAAGGGCGGACTACGCGGTACGGGCGGTACTGGAGCTGGCCGTACGGCAGGACGAGGGACCGGTGAAGGCGGAGACGGTCGCCGCCGCGCAGGACATTCCGCACAAGTTCCTGGAGGGGATCCTCGGCGACCTGCGCCGCGGCGGCGTCGTGGAGAGCCGGCGGGGCGGCAGCGGCGGGTACCGGCTGGCGCGTCCGGCCTCGGAGATCACCGTCGCGGACATCATCCGCACCGTGGACGGACCGATCGTCTCCGTACGCGGCGAACGCCCGACCGGGCTGACCTACCAGGGCTCCGCCGAGCCGCTGCTCCCCCTGTGGATCGCCCTGCGCGCCAACGTCCGCAAGATCCTGGAGGGCGTCACCATCGCCGACATAGCCGCGGACGCCCTCCCCGAACCGGTCCGCGAACTGGCGGCGGAACCGGCGTCGTGGGAGAACCCCGTTTGAGTCCGGCGGCGGGCGGGGGCGGCTGTCGATCCATTCGAAGCGCGTCGCGTCGGAACGGCGTGGAACCCGGGTACCGCGAGATGAAAAGGACGGGGCTCGGCCGCGTCCGAGACCTGGCCGGACGTGTGCAGCTCGCTTGCGGGGCAGGAGAACCCCGTCCACGCCCCGCCGCTTCAGGGCCGGGCGCCCGGCTTGTCGACCCCGAACGGTTCACGCGGTTCACGTCCGGCGGCGGGACGTCCTGGCCGGCCACTGCGGTTGACCTTGACACGGTGACAACCCCTTCACTGGCGTCGAGGAGGTGGTCCCATGACCACACAGGAACAGGAACAGGAACCGGGACGCGGGTGGGGGACCGGCGCGGCTCGTCTGCTCGGCGCCCTGGAGGACGCCCGGCCCTCCGTGCGGCTGCGGGCGGCGATGGCTGTCGGTGCGGAACCCGACCCGCGCTACGTCGGCCCGCTCGTCGCACGCTGTGCGGTCGAGCCCGAGTTCTTCGTCCGCGACACCCTCACCTGGGCCCTCACCCGCCACCCCGTGTCCCTGACGCTCCCGGCGCTGCTCGCGGAGCTGCGCTCGGGGCGGGCGCAGGCCCGCGGCCAGGCGTTGCACACGCTGTCCAAGATCGGGGACCGGCGGGCGTGGCCGGCGCTCACCCGTGCGCTGCTCACCGACGCCGACGACGAGGTCGCGCGCAGCGCCTGGCGGGCGGCGGCCGTGCTCGTGCCCGAGGGGGAGGAGCCGGCACTGGCCGCGGTGCTCGCCTCGCAACTGGGCCGTGGCGGGCGCGAGACGCGGCTCAGCCTCAGCCGGGCGCTGATCGCCCTCGGCGAGGTGATCGTGCCGGCGCTGCGCGCTGCCAGGATGGACGGCGACGACGACGTACGGGCGCACGCGATGGCCACGGAGCGGCTGCTGCGTGACCCCGAGGCCGGATTCGCGTTCGCCGTCGAGGAGGCCAAGCGCGTCGTCGCCCTCGGGCGGGCCGCCGGGCAGGAGGGATGACGGACGGTGCTGATCGGTGAGGTGGCGCGGCTGTCCGGGGTCAGCGCCCGGATGCTCCGGCACTACGACGCGCTGGGGTTGGTGCGGCCGACGGGGCGCAGCGGCGCCGGGTACCGCGAGTACTCCGGCGACGACATCCGGCGGATCTTCCACATCGAGAGCCTGCGGTCGCTCGGACTGTCGCTGCGGGACGTCGGGCGGGCCCTCGACGATCCGGGGTTCACACCCTCGGAACTCGTGGACGACCTGATCCGGCAGACCCGGGAACGCATCGCCGCCGAGACCGAGCTGCTCACCCGGCTCCGCCGGATCAGCGCCGCGGAACCGGGGGACTGGGACGACGTTCTCCAAGTCGTCGCCCTGCTGAGGGCGTTGAGGTCCACGAACGCAGGGACGCGGCAGCGTGCCGCCCTGTCCTCGGTCGAGGAGGCGGAGGCCGCGGTGCCCGTGGAGGCGCTGGTCGAGGCGGTGCTCGGCGAGTCGGACCCGAACGTGGCCGGCGCCCTGCGCTGGGCCCTGGCGCGGTCGGGCGGCCGGGGGGCACTGGCCCCGCTCGCGGAGGGCCTGCGCTCACCGGCCGCCGAGGTGCGCGGGCGCGCCGTCCGGGCCATCGCCGAGTTGCCGTACGGCGACGTGGAGGAGACCGGGCCGCCGCACGAGGGCGAGACGACCGACCCGCCGCCCGGCGAGGCGACCGACCTGCCGTACGGCGGCCAGGCGTCCGCGCTGCCGCACGGCGACCCGCCCGCGCAACCGCGCGGCGACCCGACCGCGCTGCTCCTCGACGTCGCGCTCCCGCACCCGGACGCCGAGGTCCGCCGGCACGCCGCCCTCGCGCTCGGCGCGCGCGGTGTGGCCGACGCGATCCCCGCCCTGGTCGACATGGTCGTGGAGGAGGCGAACGACGTCGACGCGGCCGACGTGCTGAGCGCGCTGGCCGGCCGTCCCGAGACGGCGGAGCGGATCGCCGCCGCGCTCGTCGGCCGTCTCGCCCACGCCGCCGCCGACGCGCCCGTACGCCGGCGGCTGACCCAGGCGCTCGCGGACATCCCCGGAAGCACCGCGACCCGCGCCCTCGAAGACCTGGCCCACGACGACGACCGTGCCGTCGCGCTCACCGCGGCCTACGTGCTCACGATCCGCCCGGCGCGGTAGCGGCGCGCTCGTCGAACCGCCTGCGCGCCGCCTCGATCGCCTCGATGTTCGCCTTCGACCAGTCGGTGATCGTCTGCACCAGGCCCCCCACCTCGCGCCCCAGCCCGGTCAGCCGGTACTCCACGCACGGCGGCACCGTCGGATGCACCGTGCGGGTCAGCAGTCCCTCGCGCTCCAGGGCGCGCAGCGTCTGTGTCAGGACCTTCGGCGTCACCCCGTCCAGCCTGCGCCGAAGCTCGGCGAAGCGCATGGGGCGGCCGTCCTCCAGGGCCACCAGCACCAGCATGGTCCACTTGCCGGCGATCAGCTCCAGCACGGCGCGGGTAGGGCAGTCGCGCAGGAAGACGTCCACGCCGCCGTGTTCTCTCAGATCGAAGCCGGTATCCATGAGGAACCTCGATATCAGAAAAGTGCGTACTTCCGTTCGGACATCGGCCCGGCCGACCATGAACGCGCCGCGCGACGCGCGGCGAAACGCGCGAAACGCACGCCACCGCACCCGTTCTGCCGAGGAGTTCCGATGCCCGCCCGTATGCACGCCATCGTCCAGTCGGAGTTCGGCGGCCCCGAGACGCTGGTCCACGTCGAGACCGACGTGCCCGAACCCGGGCCCGGGGAGGTGCTCGTGCGGGTCGCCGGCGCCGGCGTCAATCCGGGGGACGCGGTGCTGCGGTCCGGCCGCGTGCCGGAGCTGGTCGCCCTGCCGTGGACGCCGGGCAACGACGTCTCCGGCGTGGTGGAGCGGATCGGCGAGGGCGTCACGCGGTTCGTCCCCGGCGACGAGGTGTACGGCATGCTGGCCGTCACCGGGCGCGGAGCCTACGCCGAGTTCACCGTGGCGCCGGCCGCCGCGCTCGCCCGCAAGCCGCGCGACACCGGCCTGGTGGAGGCGGGCGGCGTGCCCCTCGTCGCGCTCACGGCCTGGCAGGCACTGGCCGTACTGGCCCGGGTGCGGCCCGGCGACCGGGTGCTCGTCCACGCCGCCGCGGGCGGGGTGGGGCATGTGGCGGTGCAGCTCGCCAAGGAGCTGGGGGCGTACGTCATCGGCACCGCGCGCGCCGACAAGCACGGCTTCCTCGAGGACCTGGGCGCCGACGAACTCATCGACCACACCGACGTCGACTTCCGGTCCGCCACCGCCCCGGTGGACGCCGTCCTGGACCTCGTCGGCGGTTCCTACGGGCCGCGTTCCCTGGACGTGCTGCGGCCGGGCGGCATCCTCGTCGGCGCGTCCATCGACCCGGGCACCGACGAGCGGCGGGCGGCGGCCCGCGGGCTGCGCTACGCCTGGGTCACGGCCGCCCCCTCCGGCGAGGCGATGGAGCGCATCACCGAACGCATCGAAGCGGGCCGCCTGCGCGTCCGCGTGCAACGGACGTATCCGCTGGCGGAGGCGGCGGCGGCCCACCGGGCGATCGAGGAGAAGCGGACGACCGGCAAGATCGTCCTCACTCCGTGATCAGGACGGGTTCAGCTTGATGGCGAACCCGTTGAAGATCGACCATACGTCGACCCAGCCGAGGCCGGTGGTGCAGCCGGAGGGGCCGCAGCCGAAGCCGACGCTCACGATGCCGTTGAGCTGACGGGAGTCGGGGTCGTTGATGTAGATGACCGGGCCGCCGCTGTCACCGCCCCGGCCGACGACGCCGCCGTAGTGGGGGACGCCGTAACTCCCCCACACGGTGGTGCCGTTGACGTTCCAGGAGACGTTGCCGGCGTAGACCGTCCGGATGTTGCAGACGACCTTGGAGTTGTAGCCGAGCTGGCAGGTGAAGTCGCCGACCGCGACGTTGCGCACGCCGTTGAGGTAGCGGGAGTACCCCGTCGCGTCGGTGCCGTCCCAGGTGCGCCGGTAGGTCGGCGCCTCGATGAACGCCGAGTCCAGGTCGGCCCGCTTGTACTTGACCTGGCCGATGTAGTTGCCGCCGGCCGCGTGGACGTGGGTGCCGACGTTGTAGCAGTGGCCTGCGGTGACCAGCCACTGCCGTCCGTCCCACGTGCTGATGGCGGGGATGCCGCTCGTGCACTGCGCCAGGCTGCCGGACGCGGGGCCGAGCGCGGCGCCCGCGTAGAACGGGGAGGTGTCGTTCCACCGGCTGAGCGGCTTCGCCGGCGGCGCCCTCCTGACGCGGACCTCCGTTCCGCCGGCGTCGGCGCGCTCGCGGGCGACGGCCGGCGAGGCGAGGTACGCTCTCGCGGCCTCGGGCTTGTCCACGGCCAGTTCGATCGTGCCGCCGTCGACAGAGCTGCCCGCCATCTCCACCTTGAAGGGCAGGTCGGCGCGGCCGGTGAGGTCCGCAATCTCCTTCCTCAGCTGCTGCCGGGACTTCTCGCCGCGGACCACGTTGATCAGGTCCGTGTCCACCTTCGGGTTCACCTTGCGGACCGCGGCCAGGAACGCGCCGCGCTCGTCCACGTCGGTCAGGTAGACGTTGACCGAGCGGTAGTCGGAGGCCATCTCGACCTGCGTGTAGATGTCCGCGCGGGCGCCCTGTCCCACCTGGGCGGCGGCGTCGGCCGCCAGCCGCAACGGCTCGAGTGCCTCGGCCTGTTCCTCCGGCGTCATCGCCGCCACCGCCTCGACGGACAGCGGGCCGGGTGGTTCCGCGTTGGCCGACACCGCCATGATCGGCAGCAGGGCCAGTGCGCCCGCGAGGACGAGCGCACGGTGGATCGCTTTCTTCATCTGTGCCTCCAGGTCGGACCCCGCGACGCGCGAGGTGACGATATGTCGGGCGTAACGGTAGAGTCGGAAATACCGGCCCAGTACCGCTGATTAAGGTTGTACTGCGCACTCGCGGAACGGCTCCGCCGGGGGACACGGCCGTGAAGCGGGGGACGTCAGTGCCCTTGCGAGGCACGGTCCGGCGGGTGGGGGCCGGTCGAGCGCGTCCCGAGGGTCACTCCTGCCGCCGCCGTCGCGAGGCGCCTCCGGGGAATCAGTTCCACCACGGCCGAAAATCGACGGCCGATTGTCACGCGGGTGGGGAAGTTGTCGCAGGTGGGCGCGTTCTCCGGGCGTGAGGGGCGCGCAATTCGTCAACGAGTGATAACCGTACGTGTGTTCCAGTGTGATGTATCGGCCACTCGTCAAGAGGGCTCAACCTTCCGGCAGTTGTCCCGCCCGAGCCCGATGTCGTTCCGCCGTTGCGCGAACCATTGACGCGCAAGGGGTTCGATTCTACGTTCCGTTCGCAGTGACGATCGTTGTTCGAAATCCAGAACGGGAGCGTCCCCATGAGCCGCACAAGAACCCCCCGCACGCCCCGCCTCCTCCTCGCCCTCCCCGCAGCACTCCTCCTCGCGCTGGTGCCGACCAGCGCGTCGGCGTACCCGAACCCCGGCACCGTCACGGGGTCCGTCGTCACGCACGACCCGACGATGATCCGCACCTCGTCCGGGCAGTACCTGCTCTACGCCACCGGCGGCGGCATCGCCAGCAAGACGTCGAGCAACCGCACAGCGTTCAGCGCGGGCGCCGACGCCTTCTCCAGCCGGCCGGGCTGGTGGTCGACCTACTCCTCCGTGCCGGAGGCCTGGGCACCGGACATCTCGTACCACGGCGGCAAGTACCTGCTGTACTACTCCGTCTCGAAGTTCGGCTCCAACACCTCGGCCATCGGACTGGCCACCTCCACCACCGGCCTCCCGGGCTCGTGGAGCGACCAGGGCATCGTCTACAGCTCCAGCTCCTCCAGCGACTTCAACGCCATCGACCCGAACCTGTTCGTCGACAGCGACGGCAAGTGGTGGCTGTCGTTCGGAAGCTGGTGGACCGGGATCAAGATGATCCAGATCAACCCGTCCACCGGAAAGCAGCTCTCCACCAACACCACCCGCTACTCCCTCGCCTCCCGCCCCACCGGGACCAAGGCCGTCGAAGCGCCGTACATCGTCAAGCGGGGCAGCTACTACTACCTGTTCGCCTCGTACGACACCTGCTGCGCCGGCACCGGCTCCACGTACAAGGTCAAGGTCGGCCGGGCCACCAGGGTCACCGGGCCGTACTACGACAAGAACGGCGTCAGCATGATGAACAACGGCGGCACCCCGGTGCTGGAGTCGCACGGCCGCTACATCGGCCCCGGCGGCCAGTCGATCATGAACGACGTCGACGGCGACCTGATCGTCTACCACTACTACGACGGCCAGGACAACGGCACTCCGAAGCTCGGCGTCAACCTCCTGAACTGGAGCTCCGGATGGCCCGTCGCCTACTGACCCTGCTCGCCGCGCTGCTGCTGGCCCTGGCGGTCGGACAGCCCTCCGCGAGCGCGGCCTCGTTCGCCAACCCGGTCAAGGCCCAGAAGGGCGCCGACCCCTGGATCGTCCACCACTCCGGCAACTACTACCTGGTCTCCACCAGCTGGACCGACGTCATCACCATCCGCAAGTCCGCCACCCTGGCCGGGCTGTCCACCGCGCCGAGCGTCCAGGTCTGGCAGGGCGACGCGGCCTCGCGGTGCTGCAACATCTGGGCGCCCGAACTGCACTACCTCAACGGCCGCTGGTACCTGTACTACGTCGCCGGGCAGAACGTGTCCGACTACAACCCCACCCAGCGCAGTCACGTCCTGGAGAGCACCGGCTCCGACCCCATGGGGCCGTACACCTACCGGGGCCAACTCAACTCCGCCTGGATGCTGGATCCGACGGTCGCCACCATCAACGGCCGGCTGTACGTCTTCGGCAGCACCCACGCCAACGGCACGCAGAACATCGTCGCCGCGCGGATGTCCAACCCGTACACCGTCAGCGGGTCCTTCTCCACCGTCTCCACGCCCACCCACGCGTGGGAGCGGTCGGGCGCGCCCGTCAACGAGGGGCCGGAGATCCTCCAGCGGGGCGGCAGGACCTTCCTGTACTTCTCGGCGAGCGGCTGCTGGACCCCGGACTACAAGCTCGGGCGGCTCACCCTCACCGGGTCCGACCCGCTGTCCGCGGCGTCCTGGACGAAGAAGTCCACCCCGGACTTCCAGCGCAACGACGCGGCGGGCGTGTACGGGCCCGGTCACCACGGCTTCTTCACCTCGCCCGACGGCGCGGAGAGCTGGATCGTCTACCACGCCAACGACGCCGCCTCCGAGGGCTGCGACAACGGCCGTACCGCGCGGGCGCAGAAGTTCACCTGGAACGCGGACGGCACGCCGAACCTCGGCACGCCGGTCGCGCTCGGGGCGTCCCTGGCCGGGCCGTCGGGCGAGCCGTCCGGGGTGCAGCGGACGTACACCCTCACCAACCGCAACAGCGGCAAGTGCCTGGAGGTGGCGGGCGGTTCGACGGCGGACGGCGCCAATGTGCAGCAGTACGCCTGCAACGGCGGCGCCCACCAGCGCTGGCGGCTGGAGGACCTGGGCGACGACACCCACCGGCTGCTGAACGTGGCCACCGGCAAGGTCCTCGACACCGCCGACTGCTCGGCCGCCGACGGGGCCGACCTGCGGCAGTGGGGCTGGCTCGACAACACCTGCCAGCGGTTCCGGTTCGTCGCCACGGACTCCGGGCACGTCCGGATCGTCAACCAGGCCTCCGGCAAGGTCGCCGACGTGGCGGACTGCTCCACCGCGGACGCGGCCGACGTACGGCAGTGGACGTGGCTGAACAACGGCTGCCAGCAGTGGCGGCTGAACCCGGTGTAGGGGCTCAGCCCGCCTGGCCCGTCCCCGCGGGGACGGGCCAGGCGGGCGCGCCGGGCCACCCGGTCGCCTCCGCCTCCGGGTGGCCCGTGCGGGGGAGCACGGGCCACCCGTGCATACGGAGGCGGGTGGGCCGCCGTTCAGCTCACGCGTCGAGGGCGTTGACCGTTCACGCGTCGAAGGAGTGCACCGTCGTCGACCGGTAGGTCTGGCCGGGGCGCAGCACCGTGGACGGGAACGACGGCTTGTTGGGCGAGTCCGGGAAGTGCTGGGTCTCCAGGCACAGTGCGTCGCCCTGCCGGTAGACCGAGCCGCCGGTGCCGACGAGCGTGCCGTCGAGGAAGTTGCCCGAGTAGAACTGGAGGCCCGGCTCGGTGGTGGCGATCCGCATCGTGCGGCCCGAACGCGGGTCGCGCAGGGTGGCGACGTGCTCGGGCCGGGCGGTGATGCCCTTGTCGAGGACCCAGTTGTGGTCGAAACCCTGGCCGTACAGCAGCTGCTGGTGCGGCGCCCGGATGTCCTCGCCGACCGTCTTGGCCCGGCGGAAGTCGAACGGGGTGCCCGCGGTCCGCGCGCGCTCGCCCGTGGGGATCAGGCCCGAGTCGACCGGCGTGTAGCGGGAGGCGGCGATGGACAGCTCGTGGTCGTACACCGTGCCGCTCGACTCGCCGGCCAGGTTGAAGTAGACGTGGCTGGTGAGGTTGACGACGGTCGGCCGGTCGGTGGTGGCCTCGTAGTCGATGCGCCAGTCGCCGGACCGGGTCAGGGTGTACGTCACCGTGGTGCGCAGCGTGCCCGGGTAGCCCATCTCGCCGTCGGCGCTGGTGTGGCGCAGCCGCAGCCCGGTGTCCGTGCCCTCGGTGAACGGCTCGACGTCCCAGACCCGCTTGTCGAAGCCCTGCGCCCCGCCGTGCAGGCTGTTCTCGCCGTCGTTGACGGAGACCTGGTACTCCGTGCCGTCCAGGGTGAAGCGGCCCTTGCCGATGCGGTTGCCGTACCGGCCGATCAGCGCGCCGAAGTACGGGCTGGAGGCGACGTAGTCGGCCAGGTCGTCGAAGCCCAGCGACACGTTGGCGTACCGGCCGCGCCGGTCCGGGACCTCCAGTGACTGCACGATGCCGCCGTAGGAGAGGACCTTCATCCGCGTGCCGCCGTTCTCCAGCGACCAGCGATGCACCTCGGTCCCGTCGGCGAGCGTGCCGAAGAGTTCCTTCACGGGCCTGTGCCCTCCCCTGGCGTGTGCGGTGCCGCTCATCGCGGCGGTGACACCGGCGGCGGCCGCCCCGGCGATGACGGTACGTCTGCTCAGTTCCATGTGCGGCTCCTGGAAGAGAAGGGGCCCCGCTCCTTCGGAGCGGGGCCCGAGCGACTTACGAACCGACCCTGCGCTTGTTCCACACGTCGAACCCGACCGCGGCCAGCAGGGCGAAGCCCTTGATGACCTGCTGCCAGTCGGTGCCGACGTTGAGGAGGTTCATGCCGTTGTTCAGCACGCCGAGGACGAGGCCGCCGATGATCGCGCCGAGGACGGTTCCCACGCCGCCGCTCATGGACGCGCCGCCGATGAACGCCGAGGCGATGGCCTCGAGTTCGTAGTTCAGGCCCGCCTTCGGCGAGGCCGCGTTGAGGCGGGCGGCGATCGCCATGCCCGCCAGGGCCGCGAGCGCGCCCATGTTCACGAAGACCAGGAAGGTGACCTTCTTGTCCTTCACACCGGACAGCTTGGCCGCCGGCAGGTTGCCGCCGATGGCGTAGATGTGACGGCCGAAGACGGCGTTGCGCATGACGTAGCCGTAGCCGACCACCAGCACGCCGAGGATCAGCAGCACGATCGGCGCGCCCTTGTAGCTGGCGAGCAGCAGGGTCACGACGAGGATCGCGGAGACGATCGCGACGAGCTTGAGCAGGAAGATGTTGCGCGGCAGCACCTCGAGGGAGAACTCCTGCTGCCGCTTGCGGTCCCGGACCTCCTGGAGCACCGCGAAGACGATCAGCGCGAGGCCGAGCAGCAGCGTGATGTTGTGGTAGTTGGTCTCCGGGCCGGTCTCGGGCAGGAAGCCGTTGCCCAGCTTCTGCATGCCCTCCGGGAACGGGCCGAGGGTCTGGCCCTCCAGCAGGATCTCGGTGAAGCCGCGGAAGATCAGCATGCCGGCGAGGGTGACGATGAACGACGGTATGCCGCCGTAGGCGATGAAGAAGCCCTGCACCGCGCCCGCCACCGCGCCCACCAGCAGGCACAGCACCACGGCGGCCGGCCAGGGGATGTCGTGCTGCACGGTCAGCACGGCGGCGAACGCGCCCACGAACGCCGTCAGCGAGCCGACCGACAGATCGATGTGGCCCGCGATGATCACCATCATCATGCCGACGGCGAGGACCAGGATGTAGCTGTTCTGCAGCACCAGGTTGGAGACGTTGCGCGGCAGCAGCAGGTCCCCGTCGGTGAGCACCGCGAACAGCGCCACGATCAGGCCGAGCGCGATCAGCATGCCGTACTGCCGCATGTTGCGGCGCATGCCGTCCAGCATCAGCTGCAGCAGGCCGGCGCCCGAGGCCGCGCCGCCCTTGCCGGGCGGCGCCGGGGCCGGCGTCTTGGCGGTCACATCGGTGCTCATCGGGTTACCTCTTTGTCCTTCGTCATCTGACGCATCAGCGATTCCTGTGAGGCCTCGGCCCGCGAGAACTCACCGGTCAGCCGGCCGGCCGCCATCGTGTAGATGCGGTCGCACATGCCGAGCAGCTCCGGCAGCTCGGAGGAGATGAAGACGACCGCCTTGCCCTGGGCGGCCAGTCGGTCGATGACCGTGTAGATCTCGTACTTCGCCCCGACGTCGATGCCGCGCGTCGGCTCGTCCAGGATCAGCACATCGGGACCGGCGAAGATCCACTTGCTGAGGACGACCTTCTGCTGGTTGCCGCCGGACAGCTTGCCCACCGGTTCGAAGACGGTGGGCGCCTTGATGTTCATGGACTTGCGGAAGCCCTCGGCGACCTGCCGCTCCTCGTGCTCGTCCACCACGCCCCGCCGGGCCACCTTGTCCAGCGCGGTCAGGGAGATGTTCCGGTTGATGGTGTCGATGAGGTTGAGCCCGTAGTGCTTGCGGTCCTCGGTGACGTACGCGATCCCGTGCGCGACGGCGTCGGCGACGGACCGGGTCCGGATCTCCCGGCCGTCCTTGAGGACCGTGCCCGCCGCGTACCGGCCGTAGGTCCGCCCGAACACGCTCATCGCCAGCTCGGTGCGGCCGGCGCCCATCAGGCCCGCGATGCCGACGATCTCCCCGCGCCGGACGCTGATCGACACGTCGTCGACCACCTTGCGGGTCCGGTCGATGGGGTGGTGCACGGTCCAGTTGCGGATCTCCAGGGCCGGGGCCGCGCCCGCCTCCGGCTCGTGCGGGGTGCGCTCGGGGAAGCGGTGGTCGAGGTCGCGGCCGACCATGCCGCTGATGATCCGGTCCTCGGTGGTCTCCGGAGCCTTCACGTCGAGGGTCTCGATCGACCGCCCGTCGCGCAGGATGGTCACCGAGTCGGCGACCCGGCGGATCTCGTTCAGCTTGTGGGAGATGATGATCGAGGTGATGCCCTGTTTCTTCAACTCCAGGATCAGGTCCAGGAGTTTGCCGCTGTCCTCGTCGTTGAGCGCCGCGGTCGGCTCGTCGAGGATGAGCAGCTTCACCTTCTTCGCCAGCGCCTTGGCGATCTCCACCAGTTGCTGCTTGCCCACGCCGATGTCGGCGACGCGGGTCTCCGGGTGGTCGTCCAGACCGACCCGGCGCAGCAGCTGCGTGGCGTGCCGCAGCGTCTCGTTCCAGTTGACGAAGCCGCGGGAGGCGTGCTCGTTGCCGAGAAAGATGTTCTCCGCGATGGACAGGTACGGCACCAGGGCCAGCTCCTGGTGGATGATCACGATGCCGTGCTGCTCGCTGGCCCGGATGTCCTTGAAGCGGCAGACCTCCTGCTCGAAGAGGATCTCGCCCTCGTAACTGCCGTGCGGGTGGACGCCGGAGAGGACCTTCATCAGGGTCGACTTGCCGGCGCCGTTCTCCCCGCAGATGGCGTGGACCTCGCCCTGACGGACCGCCAGAGTGACGTCCGACAACGCCTTGACGCCGGGAAAGGTCTTGACGATCGAGCGCATTTCCAGGACGGGTCCCGCCATGGTCGTGCCTTCCAGTCAGTGGTGCGGACGGTGGGAGGTGGGGCTACTTGAGGTCGCTCTCCTCGATGTAGCCGGAGTCGACGACGGCCTCCTGGTAGTTCTCCTTGTCCACGCTGACCGGCTCCAGCAGGTACGCCGGCACGACCTTCGACCCGTTGTCGTAGGTCTTCTCGTCGTTGACCTCGGGCTTCTTGTCGTTGAGCAGGGCGTCGACCATGTTCGCGGACACCTTGGCCAGCTCGCGGGTGTCCTTGTAGACGGTCATCGACTGCTCGTCCGCGATGATCGACTTCACCGAGGCGACCTCGGCGTCCTGCCCGGTGACGATCGGCAGCGGCTTGCTCTTGGAGCCGTAGTTGTCCGACTTCAGCGCCGACAGGATGCCGATGGAGATGCCGTCGTACGGCGAGAGGACCGCGTCGACCTTCTCGGACTTGTAGGACTTGGTGAGGATGTCGTCCATGCGGCGCTGCGCGGTGGCGCCGTCCCAGCGCAGGGTGGTCACCTGGGTCAGCTCGGTCTGGCCGGAGCGGACGACGAGCTGCTTCTTGTCGATGTACGGCTGCAGGACGTTCATCGCGCCCTGGAAGAAGTAGCGCGTGTTGTTGTCGTCGTTGGAGCCGGCGAACAGCTCCAGGTTGAACGGCCCCTTCTCGCTGCCGTCCTTCAGCCCGAGCTGCTCGACGATGTACGTGCCCTGCAGCTCGCCGACCTTCTCGTTGTCGAACGACGCGTAGTAGTCCACGTTCTCGGTGCCGAGGATGAGACGGTCGTACGAGATCACGGGGATGTCGGCGTCCTTGGCCTGCTGCAGGACGTTGTTCAGCGACTTGTTGTCGATCGCGGCGACGATCAGCGCGTCCACGCCCTGCGCGATCATGTTCTCGATCTGCGAGACCTGCTGGTCCGGCTTGTCCTCGCCGAAGACCAGCTTGGTCTCGTAGCCCTTCGCCTCCAGGTTCTTGACCACGTTGTCGCCGTCGGCTATCCACCGCTCGGAGGACTTCGTGGGCATCGAGATGCCGATGGTGGCGCCCTCGCTGCCGCCCTTGCCCTCCTCGCTGCCGCCCTCGCTGCTCTGCCCGCAGGCGGAGAGGGTGAGGGCGAGGGAGGCTGCGGTGGCCAGGGAGGCGAGTGCGGCTCTGCGGTTGCGCATGGTCATCATCCTTGATGTGTGCAGGGCAAGAGGTGTGGGAAAGTGTGCGCCGCTGTGCGGTCTTGTGGTGAGGGCGTTGCCGGAACGTTACGAGATTTCGAACCGGTCGAGCTTTCCCGGCAATCGGCTGCCGAGCGCGGCCATGTCGCCGTCCGCGCCGTGCCGGGCGAGCAGGTCCAGGGCGAGCCGGCCGCGCCGCACCCGCTCCCGGGCCGTGTCCAGGGTCAGGTCCCGCATGTGGGCGCCGTACGGGTAGATGCCCGGGGCCTTGGACAGGCCGAACTTCAGATAGAGCGGCGCGCCCCGCCGGATCAGCTCGGCCACCTCGTACATCCGGACGTAGCCGCCGAGGTCGTCGGGCGCCTCGATGTACATGTCCATCGGGGCGGCGGACACCCGGCGGATCTCGGTGAGGTGATCCAGCGTCAGATCGCTGGGCACGTTGACCGAGTCCGCGCCCAGCCGCTCGTACACCGCGAACGCGGCCGGGTTGACGGGGCCGATCAGCGCCGACACCTTCAGCGTCGTGTCGGCCGGGAGGATCCCCGCCTCGCGCGCCCGGTGCAGCGTCCACAGCACGCCCTCGTCGGCGACCAGCAGGCACCTGACGCCCAGTTCGGTCGCGCGCACCGCGTCCTCGACGCAGCCGGCGACCGCGTCGTGGCCGCGCGCCCGCAGTCCGGCGCCGCGCGAGTCGGTCCGGGTCGAGCCGCCGATGTCCCAGGTGCCGCGGGGGCCGGTGAACAGGCAGAGTTCGATGTCGCGTTCGGCGGTCGCCTCGACCATCTCGGTGATCTCGGCGTCGGTCAGCATCCACACGCCGCTGCCCTGGCTGATGCGGTGGATCGGCACGTCCAGGCGGGAGGCCTCCTTGAGGACGACCGCCAGCGCCTCGGGACCCTCGCACGAGGGGATCTCGGTGCGCCAGCGGCCGCCGTCGGGGAAGGCGTGCGGCGAGGCGTCGGCGGGGTCGAGGGCGGGAGCGCCCAGGCCGAGTGCGGCGAGCGCCTGCTCGCCGGGCCTGCGGGCTGCCGGGGCGGAAGGGTCGGTCACAAGGTGTCCTTCGGTGTTCGTGATGTCCGGGCCGGCCGGGAGTCCGTCGCGCCGGGAGGTCCGTCGTGTCAGGAAGTCCGTCGCGTCGGGATGCCGGGCCGGCCGGGACATCGGACGAGGTTCGCGCGTCGAGGCGTGGAGGGTCGGGGTGGGCTGGAAGGAGGGCTGGATGTACGCCGGCACGGAGGCCGTCGGGTCGCCCCCGTACCGGCGTACGGCTGTGAGGGCGGGGCGCCGGACACCCCTAGGGCCGCAGGAGCACCTTGCCCACCTTGGGATCGCCGGCCCCCACCAGGTCGATGGCCTGCGTGAACTCGGTGAGCGGCAGTTCGTGGGTGACCAGCGGCGCCGGGTCGAGCAGTCCGGCCGCGAACACCCGGACGGTGTGCGACCAGGCGTCCGGGGGCGCCCCGAAGACGGTGTGCACCTCCAGCTGCCGTACGACCAGGTCCGTCGGGTCCAGACCGTCGGCGCCGGGCGCCGGGATGCCCGTCAGGACCAGCCGGCCGCCGCGCCGCAGCAGGGCGGCGGCGGTGCGGGCGGCGTCCGCGGAGCCCGCCGTCTCGACGACGACGTCGAAGCCGCCGGGGAGTTCCTCGTCCTTGGTGCGGAAGCCGGTGGCCCCGAACCCCAGGGACAGGGCCTCGCGGTCCCGGCGGGTGCCGACCACCAGCAGCTCGGCCGGGGAGGTCGCGCGCAGGAACTGCACCGCGAACATCCCGAGGGTGCCGGTGCCGACGACGGCCACCCGCTCGCCGGGCCGGGCGTTCGCCTTCAGCGCGGCGGCGGCGATGCAGGCGGCCGGCTCCAGCAGGGCGGCGGCGGTGAGGTCGGCGTCGTCGGGCAGGGGGTGCAGCAGCCGCGCCGGGAGGGTGAGGGTGGCGGCCATCGCGCCCGGCTGGGTGAAGCCGGTCTCCTCGTAGCCGTGCGTGCACAGCGTGGTCTCGCCCGCGTGACAGCGGTCGCACACCTGGCAGTTGCGGAAGCCCTCCCCGACCACCTTGCGGCCGACCAGCGCCTCGGGCACGCCCGCGCCGACCGCCTCCACCGTGCCGGACCACTCGTGGCCCGGGGTGAGCGGGTAACGGACGTAGCCCTCGGGCCGGTTGCCCTGGTAGACCTCGCGGTCGCTGCCGCAGATGCCCACCGCGTGCACCCGCACCAGGGCCTCGCCGGCCTCCGGCGGGCGCGGCTCGTGGGATACGAGCCGGTGCTCGCCGGGTGCCTGGACGACGACGGCCGTGCTCACTTGGCGGCCTTCGGCTTGCGCTGCTCCCAGCCCTCGGCCCACAGGTCGAAGCGGGCCTGCTGCTGCGGGAACTCGGCGGCGGCGTCGGTGTCCAGCTCCACGCCGAGGCCGGGGGCGTCGGAGAGGTGGAAGCAGCCGTCCTCCGGGTTCACCTGCGGGGCGCCCTTGACGACCTTCTTGATCTCGGCGTCCGCGAAGTCGTTGAAGTGCTCAAGGATCTTGAAGTTCGGCGAGGTGAAGCCGACCTGGAGGGAGGCGGCGGTCAGCACCGAGCCGCCGACGTTGTGCGGGGCGACCAGCATGTAGTGGGTCTCGGCGGTCGCGGCCAGCTTCCGGGTCTCCCAGATGCCGCCGAGGTGGCCGACGTCCGGCTGGATGATGTCGACGGCCTGGCTGTCGAACAGCTCGCGGAACTCGATCCGGTCGTGGATGCGCTCGCCCGTCGCCACCGGGATGTCGACCTTCGCGGCGACCTTCTCCAGCGCCTTGAGGTTCTCCGGCGGCACCGGCTCCTCCAGCCAGGCCGGCTTGAACGGCGCCAGCTCGTTCGCCAGCCGCACGGCCGTGGCGGGGGAGAAGCGGCCGTGCATCTCCAGCATCAGCTCGGCCTCGGGGCCGATGGCGTCGCGCACGGCCTCGATCAGCGACACCGCGTACATCGTCTGCTGGTGGTCCAGCTCGAAGTGCCCGGTGCCGAAGGGGTCGATCTTCAGCGCCCGGTATCCGCGCTCCATGACGCCCTGCGCGGCCTTGTGGTACGCCTCGGGGGTGCGTTCGGTGGTGTACCAGCCGTTGGCGTACGCCTTGACCTTGTCGGTCACCTTGCCGCCGAGCAGCTGCCACACGGGCACGCCGAGGGCCTTGCCCTTGATGTCCCAGCAGGCCATCTCGATCACGGCGATGCCGGACATCACGATCTCCCCGGCCCGGCCGTAGTCGCCGTACTTCATACGGCGGACGAGGTCTTCCACGGCGAAGGGGTCGGAGCCGAGAATGTGATTGACCTCGGCCTCCTTCAGGTAGCCGAGGAGGGCGTCGGTGTGACCCAGCATCCGGGTCTCGCCGACTCCGGTGAGGCCCTCGTCGGTGTGCACTTGGACGTAGGTCAGGTTGCGCCAGGGCGTTCCGACCACGTGGGTGCTGATTCCGGTGATGCGCACGGCAGTTGCCCCTTGAGAGAACGTCGACTCTGTTCGAGATTTCGGCACTCGTTCGAAATGCTGGCGTGACAGTAAGGAGCGCACGGCGGGGGTGTCAATGGGTCGAACGCACAACACTTTCGGCACTTTCGAAACCCGCTTTCGACGGCCGTTTCGGGAGGTAGGGGCGGGATGCCGGTGCTATCCCTCAACCGCCGCACCGGAACGGGCAGTTCCGCACAGAATCTTCACAGTGACCCCGCCCATCGGCCGCGGCCCGGAACCTAGCCTTCCCGCGTCATGGACTACTGCCACCCGTGCCGACGGCACCTGAACGGCGCCCTCGCCTGCCCGGGCTGCGGCACACCGGCGCAGCGGCCGGGGGCGTACGAGGCCTACGAGCCGTACGAGCCGTACGAACAGCCCGCGGCCCATGCCTCATCGCCAGAGCCCTGGGGGACCCCCGCGCCCGACCGGCACGCGGTCACCCCCGACCGGGGCGCAGCCGCCCCTGGCCTGGACGCGACCGACCCCGCCGACGGCCCCCGGTCGGGCTCCGCCGACGACTCCTGGCAGGGCTCCGCCGACGATCCCCCTTCGGCCCCCGTCGGCGACCGTCGGTCGGCCCTCTCCGCCTCCGCCCCGACCCGCCGGGACCGCAAGGCGGCGACCCACCGTCGCCGTCGTCGGCGTGTCCTGCTGATCACCACGGGCTTCACCCTGGCCGCCGCGGGCCTCAGCCTCGCGGAACTGGGCCGGGACGCCCCACCGGCCTCCCCCGGCCGCACGGCGGCGGACGCGGCGGCGGCGAGGTCCGACACGCCGGAGGAGTCGCCCTCCGGCATGGCCGACACGCCGTACACCGGCACGGCCGATCCGGCCGTCTCGGCGTCCCCGTCGACGTCCGAAAAGGAGAAGGAGAAGGCCGAGCCGAGCCCCGAGGACGACCCCTCCTCCACCCGGCCCTCCGAGCCGACCACCTCGGCCCCGCCCTCACCGCCCCCCACGACCACGGCCCCCGACTCCCCGCCTCCGCCGGCGGCCCCGACCACGACCCCCACGAAAGCCCCGAAGCCCCCGAAGACGACCCCGCAACCGGACCCGACACAGACGTGCGAGCGGTTCCTGTGGTGGTGCGCGTAGGGTCGTCGACGCGGACGCCTCCGCCCGAATCGGCTCGGAGGCCGGCCCGGCGTCCACGGGGCCGAGTCGACGCACGAAGGGTGAGGCAGGCGCCATGAGCCAGGAAGTACGCGGGACCGTCGCCGACGGGTTCGAGGGTGTGCGGGAGGAGTTCGCCGCCTTCGTGGCGGGGGAGCGGGAGGACTACGAGGGGCAGTTGTGCGTCTACGCGCACGGCCGTCGGGTGGTCGACCTGTGGGCCGGGGACGGGGTCGCCGGCGACTCGCTCTACGGGGTGTTCTCCTGCACCAAGGGGGCCGCTCATCTCGTCCTCGCGCTGACGGCGCAGGACGGGGCCGTCGAGCTGGACCGGGCGGTGGCCGACTACTGGCCGGAGTTCGCCGCCGAGGGCAAGGGGGAGGTGACCGTCCGGGAGCTGGCCGCGCACCGGGCGGGTGTCGTGGGGACCGACGCGGGGTTCACGCGGGACGAGGAGGCCGACGACCGTGCCATCGCCGAACGGCTCGCCGGGCAGCGGCCCTTCTGGCGGCCCGGCACCGCCTTCGGCTATCACGCCCTGGTCATCGGGGCGCTCGTCGGCGAGGTCGTCCTGCGGGCGACCGGACGCACGCTCCAGGAGGTGTACGAGGAGCGGGTGCGCGCCCCGTACGGGCTCGACTTCCACCTCGGGCTGCCCGAGGCCCTGGAGCCCCGCTACCGCTCCGTGCAGCCGATGGCGCCCACGCCCGAGCAGCAGGCCGTGCTCGACGCGGAGGCCCTGGACGACGGACCGCACACCCTCGCCGCCATCGCCTTCAACACCCATGCGCCGGGCGCCAAGGACCTGATCGACCACCCCAACTCCCGCACCGTCCGCGCCAAGGGCCCCGCCTCCGCGGGCGGCGTCGCCTCCGCGCGCGGGCTCGCCCGGATGTACGCGGCGGCGACCGGCGAGGTCGACGGCAGGCCGCCGCTGCTGGAGCCGGACACCGTCGCCGAGGCCGGGCGGATCCACTCGGTCGGCCACGACCTCGTCTCCCGCGCCCACAGGGCGTACGGCCTCGGATTCCAGGCCACGGCCGACACCGCCTACCCCTTCCTCGGCGCCGGCGCCTTCGGGCACAGCGGCGCGGGCGGCGCCCAGGCCTTCGCCGACCCGCGCAGCGGACTCGCCTACGGCTACACCCGCCGCCGGATCGCCTTCCCCGGCGGAGCCGCACCGGAGAACGAGCGCTTCGTCCGGGCCGCGCACCGCGCCGCGCTCGCGGCGATCAGAGCTTGACGGTCAGAGCTTGACGATCATCTTGCCGGTGTTGTCGCCGCGCAGGACGCCGAGGAACGCCTCCAGGTTGTTCTCGATGCCCTCGACGACCGTCTCGCGGTACTTCAGCTCGCCGGAGGCCACCCACGGGCCGACCTCCTGGAAGAACTGCGGCTGGAGGTCGTAGTGGTCGCCGACGAGGAAGCCCTCGATCCGGCCGCGGGTCTGGATCAGCCGGGCGAGGTTGCGCGGGCCGGGGGCGGGCTCGGTGTTGTTGTAGACGGAGATCATTCCGCAGACCGCTATCCGGCCGCCCTCCTTGAGGGAGCCGATCGCGGCCTCCAGATGGTCGCCGCCGACGTTGTCGAAGTAGACGTCGATCCCGTCCGGGGCGGCCTCGCGCAGCTGCTGGGCGACGGGGCCGTTCTTGTAGTTGAAGGCGGCGTCGAAGCCGTACTCCTCCAGCAGCAGCCTGACCTTCTCGTCCGACCCCGCCGAGCCGATCACCCGCGACGCGCCCTTGAGGCGGGCTGTCTGCCCCACCTGGCTGCCCACCGCTCCGGCCGCGCCCGACACGAAGACGGAGTCGCCCTCCTTGAAGGACGCCGTGCGCAGCAGGCCCGCGTAGGCGGTGAGGCCGGTCATGCCGAGGACGCCGAGGTACGCCGAGAGGGGAGCGGCCTGCGGGTCGACCTTGACCGCGTGCCGGGCGTCCAGCGCGGCGTACTCCCGCCAGCCGAGGAAGTGCAGGACGTGGTCGCCCACGGCGAAGCCCTCGGCGTCGGACGCGACGACCTCGCCCACCGCGCCGCCCTGCATGGCCTTGCCCAGCTCGAACGGGGCGACGTACGACTTCGCGGCCGACATCCTGCCGCGCATGTACGGGTCCACCGAGAGGTACTCGTTGCGCACCAGCACCTGGCCCTCGCGCGGCGTGGGGACCTCGGCCTCGACCAGGGCGAAGTCCTCCGGCCGGGGCCGGCCGACCGGACGGCTGAGGAGATGCCACTCGCGGTTGATCATGGGAGCGCCTGTGCCTTTCCGACGATCTGCGTCGTATGTTTCAGTAACTGAAACAATCATGTGCCTGAAAGTTTCATGTTGTCAAGCAATGGAGGTATCCTGAAGCCATGGCCGCCACACCGCACAGATCCCGCCCGGACGAAGTGACCCTGGAGGTCGTGGACCTCATCGGCACGGTCGTGGCCCGCTACCACGACGAGTACGAGGAGGCCGCAGCCGAGCACGCGCTCACCGGCGCGCAGGCCAAGCTCCTCGGCCTGCTCTGTCTCGAACCGCTCCCCATGCGCAAGCTGGCGCACAAGCTGAAGTGCGAGCCGTCGAACGTCACCGGCATCGTGGACCGCCTGGAGACGCGCGGTCTCGTGGAGCGCCGCCCCGACCCCGCCGACCGCCGCGTGAAGCTCGCGGCGGCGACCGAGGAGGGCCGCCGCGTCGCCCGCAGCCTGCGCGAGTCCCTCGGATTCGCCCGTGAGCCGCTGGCCGGCCTCACCGAGATCGAGCGCCACACCCTGCGGGAACTGCTGCGCCGGATGCTGGACGTGGAGGCCGGGGAGGCCCGCTGAGTCCCGGCGGCTAGAGTCGTCCCATGCGCGATCTCGGGGTGGGTTTCCGCTACCTGCTGAAGGGCCAGCGGTGGGTGGCCGGGCACGGCAAGCAGTTCGGGTTCGGGCTGCTGCCCGGCCTGATCACACTCGTGCTCTACGCGGCGGTGCTGGTGGCGCTCGCCGTGTGGGGGCAGGACTTCGTCGGCTGGGCGACCCCCTTCGCCGACGACTGGGACAGCCCCTGGCAGGGCCTGCTCCGCGGCTTCCTCACGGTCCTGCTGTTCGCCCTCGCCCTGCTGCTCTCCGTGGTCACCTTCACGGCCGTCACACTGCTGATCGGCCAGCCCTTCTACGAGAGCCTCTCCGAGGCCGTCGACCGCGACCTCTCCCCGGACGGCACCGCCCCCGAATCCCGCCTGCCGCTCCTGCGCGAACTGTGGATCTCGGCCCGCGACAACCTGCGCGTCCTCGCCCGCGCCCTCGCGTGGGGCGTGCTGCTGTTCGCCCTCGGCTTCGTCCCGGTGCTCGGCCAGACCGTCGTCCCGGTGATCGGCTTCATGGTCACCGGCTTCTTCCTCACCCAGGAGCTCACCTCCGTCGCGCTCCAGCGCCGCGAGGTCGAGCTCCGCGACCGGCTCGCCCTGCTGCGCGCCCGCAAGCGGCTCGTGTGGGGCTTCGGCACGCCCCTCGCCCTCGCCTTCGTGGTGCCCTTCGTCGCCGTCTTCCTGATGCCGGGCGCGGTCGCGGGCGCGACGATGCTGGCCCGCGAGCTGAACGGCGAGGACACCGGGGGCGACGCCGACGAGGACGACGGCGTGGACGCGCGGCCCGCGGGCGGCGTCCACTTCCGCAAGCCCGGCGCCTGAGCCTGGCCGCGCCCCTCCGCCCCCGCTTGTGAAGGGTTCGTACGGGAACCCGTCAGTGCGCCCGATCCACGGCCGCGCGCCCGCCCCGGCGGCTACCGTCTGGACCGGGGACGAGTGCCGGGACCGAGCGTCCCGCCGCCCCGGTCCGGGACCTGACCTCCGGACCGGGGCTCACCCCTTGGCAGTGACCGGCGCTCGCCGCGCACCGCCCCCGGACGACCGACGCGCCGGCGCGGGGATCGACCCTCCGGCACCGCGGCCGACGTCCCGGCGCCGGGACCACCGCACAGGATGCGCGTCACCGCACAGAACCGGCGTCACCGCACCGAGAACCCGTACACCGTCTCCGACCGGTACACCTCTCCCGGCCGCAGCACCGTGCTCGGGAACTCCGGCCGGTTGGGGGAGTCGGGGAAGTGCTGGGTCTCCAGCGCCACCCCGTCGTTCGGACCGAACGGGCCGGTCAGATGCTCGCCCGTGTACAGCTGGAGCCCCGGCTCGGTCGTCGCCACCGTCAGCACCCGCCCCGACGCCGGGTCGTGCAGCTCGGCGACCTCCTCGGCCGTCCGCGTGACCCCCTTGTCGAGGACCAGGTTGTGGTCGTACCCGGAGCCGACCTTGCGCGCCTCCCGGAAGTCGAAGCGGGTGTCCGTCACGTCCGCCAGCTCGCCCGTCGGGATCAGGTCCGCGTCGACCGGCGTGTACCGGCCGGCGGCGATGCGCAGTTCGTGGCCGGCGGCGCTGCCGGTCCCGGCGCCGCCCAGGTTCCAGTAGGAGTGGTTCGTCAGCGTCAGCACCGTCGGCGCGTCGGTGACCGCCTCGTAGGAGATCCGCAGCGCGCCGGACGCGTCGAGGACGTACGTCGCCGACACCTCCAGCCGCCCCGGGAAGCCCTCCTCGCCGTCCGGGCTCACCCGCGACAGCCGCAGCCCGTGCTCGACCGGCGTCACGTCCCACACGTGCTTGTCGAAGCCCCGCTCACCGCCGTGCAGCGAGTTGGGCCCGTTGGTGCGCGCGAGCGGGTACGTGCGGCCGTCCAGCTCGAAACTCCCGCCCGCGATCCGGTTCGCGTAACGCCCCACCAGCGCGCCGTAGTACGGGCCCGGATTGGCGACGTACGTCTCCAGGTCCGCGCAGCCCAGCACCACGTCGGCGGTCCGCCCGTCGCGGTCCGGCGTCTCGACCGACTGCACGATCCCGCCGTACGACAGCACCCGCACCCGTACGCCGGCGCGCTCCAGCGTCCAGCGGTGCACCGGGGTTCGATCGGAAAGAGTGCCGAAAAGTTCGCCCATGGGCGGAACTCTAAGTCACCGGGAGGGCGCGGTGACCTTCCGGTAGGCGATCTCGGCCAGTCTGGCCTGGCCGTTGATGCTCGGGTGGAACCAGTCCCAGTGGCTCAACTGGGCCGTCCCGAAGCGGTAGTCGTGCACCGCGCCGCCGTCGAAGCGGCAGCGCGGGTCGCGCTCGCACACCTCTTCCAGCACGTCGTTGTAGTCCTCGACGCGCTGGTGCACCGTGTTCCGCCGCTCGGTGGCCGCCGCGTCCAGCGCGTCGGCGTCGCCGAGCATGGAGGGGCAGATGCCGAGCTTCCAGATCTGCTTGCCGAGCACGCTCGTCCGGCCCTGCGCCCACAGGCGCTTCAGGTTCGGCACGCTCGCCACGTACACCTGGGCCTTGGGCAGGGCATCGCGCAGCGTCCGCAGGGCCCGTTCGAAGTCCGCGCGGAAGTCGGGCACCGGCGTCATGTCGTCCGTGGAGGCCCGGCAGGCGTCGTTCGCCCCCACCATCACCGTCACCAGCTCGGGCCTGCGGACGACCGCGCGGGACATCTGGCCGGGCAGGTCGGCCATCCGGGCCCCGGTGACGGCGTAGTTCCAGCTGTGCGAGGCGGCCCGCCCGCCGCCCAGCAGCCGTACCGCCAGACTGTCCACGCGCGGGCTGTCACCGGTCGCCCAGGACGCCTCGGGGCAGTCCGACAGCACCTGGCAGGCGTCGAAGCCGCGCGTGATCGAGTCGCCGACGGCCGCGACGGACTCGGGGCTGGTGTCCCACACCGGCGTCGGGCTCGGCCTCGCCGCGCGCCCCCCGGACGGATCCGCGGCATCCGGCGCGTCACCGCCCACGACGTCGCAGCCGGCGGCCCCGAGCACGGCGGCGACGAGCACGGCGAGGCCGGCCCGTGAACGCTGACGTCGTTTCCGCATGCCCTGCTCCATCCCCTGCACGACGTGTCATGCTCCCCAACCCATGACAACGCGCGAGGGTTCCCGGCGCCCCCGGTGGAACGTCTCACACCCGCACAAGCGTCCTGCCGGGTGAATGGGGGGCGTTTCGGGGCACTGGGACCGACGGTACGTCACACTCCTTGCCCCGGCGCACGGTAGCCTCGCCATCAGCGTGGCCCGTCCGGCCACCACCCGCCCAGCCCGACGCACCATGCCCGCTCTGCCCGGAGGTCCCGGTGACGACACGTGGAGTCCTGTACGTGCACTCCGCGCCGCGCGCGCTGTGCCCGCACGTCGAGTGGGCCGTCGCCGGGGTGCTCGGCACACGCGTCAGCCTCGACTGGATCCGGCAGCCCGCCGCGCCGGGCACCTGGCGCTCGGAGTTCTCCTGGCAGGGCCAGGCAGGCACCGCCTCCAAGCTGGCCTCCGCGCTGCGCGGCTGGCACCTGCTGCGCTTCGAGGTCACCGCCGAGCCCTGCCCCACCGCCGAGGGCGAGCGGTACAGCTGCACCCCCGACCTCGGCATCTTCCACGCCGTCACCGGCATCCACGGCGACATCCTCATCCCCGAGGACCGTCTGCGCGCCGCCCTCCAGCGCTCCCAGCGCGGCGAGACCGAGCTGGAGGCGGAACTCGCCAAGCTCCTCGGCAAGCCCTGGGACGACGAACTGGAGCCCTTCCGCTACGCCGGCGAGGGCGCCCCGGTGAGATGGCTCCACCAGGTCGTCTGACCCTCACCCGCCGGGGGGCGCGGGAACTGCGCGAACGCCCCCCCCCGCAACCCGCACCTGGCGCACACAGGACATGCGAAACGGCGAGTGGCCCGCCCCCACCAGGGGCGGGCCACTCGCCGTTCACGGCGGACGGACGGCGACCCGGGATCACACCGTCCGGAACGCCAGCACCACGTTGTGCCCGCCGAAGCCGAACGAGTCGTTCAGCGCGGCGATCCGGCCCTCCACGGGCAGCTTGCGCGCCTCGCCGCGGACGATGTCGGCGTGCGCCTCCGCCTCCGGGTCGAGGGTGTCGATGTTGATGGTCGGCGGCGCCACCCGGTGGTACAGGGCGAGCACCGTCGCGACCGACTCCACGCCGCCCGCGCCGCCCAGCAGGTGCCCGGTCATCGACTTGGTGGCGGAGACCGCGATGTGGTCGGCGTCGTCCCCGAACACCTTGCGCAGCGCCTTCAGCTCGGCCACGTCGCCGGCCGGCGTCGAGGTGGCGTGCGCGTTGACGTGCACGACCTCGGCCGGGTCCAGGTCGGTCGCGTCGAGCAGGTTCTGCAGTGCGTGCGCGATGCCGCGGCCCTCGGGCTCCGGCTGCACGATGTCGTGGCCGTCGGCGGAGATGCCCTGGCCGACCGCCTCGGCGTACACCCGCGCGCCGCGCTTGGCGGCGTGCTCGGCGGACTCCAGCACGATCACGCCGGCGCCCTCGCCGAGGACGAAGCCGTCGCGGGCCACGTCGTAGGGGCGGGAGGCGCCCTGGGGGTCGTCGTTGTTCTTGGACATCGCCATCATGTTGCCGAACGCGGCGATGGGCAGCGGGTGGATCGCCGCCTCCGTGCCGCCGGCGACGACGACGTCGGCGCGCCCGCTGCGGATCATCTCGACGGCGTAGCCGATGGCCTCGGCGCCCGACGCGCAGGCGGAGACCGGGGTGTGCACGCCCGCGCGGGCGCCCACGGCCAGGCCGACGTTGGCGGAGGGGCCGTTCGGCATGAGCATGGGCACGGTGTGCGGGGAGACGCGGCGGACGCCCTTCTCCTTCAGCACGTCGTACTGGTCCAGCAGGGTCGTCACACCGCCGATGCCGGAGGCGATGACCGCGCCGAGCCGGTCCGGGTCGACGCTGCCGTCCTCACCGGCCTTCCCGGTGAAGCCGGCGTCCTTCCAGGCCTCCTGGGCCGCGATCAGCGCGAACTGCGCCGAGCGGTCGAGGCGGCGGGCCTGCGGGCGCGGGAGGATCTCGGAGGGCTCCACGGCGACGGGCGCCGCGATGCGGACCGCCTGCTCGGCGGCCCACTCCTGCTCCAGGGGCTTGACGCCGGACTTGCCGGCGACCAGGCCCTCCCAGGTAGAGGCTGCGTCGCCACCCAGCGGTGTGGTTGCGCCGATACCGGTGACGACCACGGTGCGATTGGTCGGGCTCACGGGAATTCTTTCTCCAGCGGATTCGAGGAGGACTACCCCCGCCCGGGGCGGGGAGAACGGCGCCACCGCCGGGTGGCGGGGCAGTCGGCCCAGGTGATCGGAAGATCAGGCCTGGTGCTTGAGGATGTACTCGGTCGCGTCGCCCACGGTCTTGAGGTTCTTGACGTCGTCGTCGGGGATCTTGACGTCGAAGCGCTCTTCGGCGGCGACGACGACCTCGACCATGGACAGCGAGTCGACGTCCAGGTCGTCGGTGAAGGACTTGTCCAGCTGGACGTCCTCAACCGGGATGCCGGCGATCTCGTTCACGATCTCGGCGAGACCGGCGACGATCTCTTCCTGAGTGGCGGCCATGTCGGCGCTCCTTCGTAGATGTTCCAGAGGGTGTGGCGGTGTGAAACCCGTACCGGACGCATCATCCGGCACGGAGTGCCTAGGGGAGGGTAACGACCGTCGCTGCGTACGCGAGACCCGCCCCGAATCCGATGACGAGCGCGGTGTCGCCGCTCTTCGCCTCGCCGGTCGCCAGGAGCCGCTCCATCGCGAGCGGGATCGAGGCGGCCGAGGTGTTGCCGGTGGTGCGCACGTCGCGGGCGATCGTGACGTGCTCCGGCAGCTTGAGAGTCTTGGCCAGCGAGTCGATGATCCGCTCGTTGGCCTGGTGGGGGATGAAGACGTCCAGGTCGTCCGAGCCGATCCCGGCCGCGTCCAGCGCCTGCTGGGCGACCTTCGCCATCTCGTACACGGCCCAGCGGAACACCGCCTGGCCCTCCTGCGTGATCGCCGGGAACTTCGCGACCTCGCCGTCGCGGTAGTCCGTCCACGGCACGGTCTGCTTGATCGTCTCCGACTTGTCGCCCTCCGAGCCCCACACCGTGGGGCCGATGCCGGGCTCCTGGGCGGGGCCCACGACGACCGCGCCCGCGCCGTCGCCGAACAGGAAGGCCGTCGCCCGGTCCTCCAGGTCGGTCAGATCGCTCAGCCGCTCCACACCGATGACCAGCACGTACTCGGCGCTGCCTTCGACGATCATGCCCTTGGCGAGGGTCAGGGCGTAGCCGAAGCCCGCGCAGCCGGCCGAGATGTCGAACGCGGCGGCCTTCTCGGTGCCCAGCTTGTCGGCGATCTCGGTGGCGACGGCCGGGGTCTGCTTGAAGTGGCTGACCGTGGAGACGACGACGGCGCCGATCTGCGCGGCGGAGATCCCGGCGTCGGCGATGGCCTTGCCGGACGCCTCGACGGACATCGCGGCGACGGTCTCCTCGTCGTTCGCCCAGTGCCGGGTCTCGATGCCGGAGCGGGACCGGATCCACTCGTCGGACGAGTCGATCGTCTCGAGGATCACCTCGTTCGGCACGACCCGGGTGGGCCGGTAACCGCCCACGCCGATGATGCGCGCGTACGGGGCGCCCTTGCTGGGCTTGATCTTCGACATGTTCGGTCGGCTCCTTAAAGCGACTCAGGCGTGCTCTGCGATCAGCTCGCGGGCCGCGTCGAGGTCGTCGGGGGTCTTCAGGGCGAGCGTCCTGACGCCGGGCAGGGCGCGCTTGGCGAGGCCGGTCAGGGTGCCGCCGGGGCACACCTCCAGCAGCGCGGTCGCGCCCAGTTCCTGGAAGGTCCGCATGCACAGGTCCCAGCGGACCGGGTTGGCGACCTGCCCGACGAGCCGCTCGACCACCTCGGCGCCGCCGGTCACGACCTGCCCGTCCCGGTTGGAGACGTAGGGGACCTTCGGGTCGGCGGGCGTCAGCTCCCCGGCGGCCGCGGCCAGCGTGTCCACCGCGGGCGCCATGTGGTGCGTGTGGAACGCGCCGGCGACCTTGAGGGCGACGACCTTGCGGACGCCCTCGGGCTTGTCGTCGTTCAGCGCCTCAAGCTGCTCCAGCGTGCCGGCGGCCACGATCTGACCGGCGCCGTTGACGTTGGCCGCGGTCAGGCCGAGCCGCTCCAGGTGCGGGACGGTGACCTCGGGGTCGCCGCCGAGCAGCGCCGCCATGCCCGTCCGCGTGACGCCGGCGGCCTCGGCCATGGCCAGGCCCCGCTTGCGTACGAGGGTCAGCGCGGCGGTGTCGTCCAGGACCCCGGCGAACTGCGCGGCGGTGATCTCGCCGACGCTGTGGCCCGCGACGGCGCCCGGTGTGATGGCACCGAGTGCCGTCGCCGAGAGGATCCCGGCGGCGACGAGGAGCGGCTGCGCGACGGCGGTGTCGCGGATCTCGTCCGCGTCGGCCTTGGTGCCGAAGTGGGCGAGGTCCAGTCCGACGGCGTCCGACCACGCGGCGACGCGGTCGGCGGCGCCGGGCAGTTCGAGCCAGGGGGTCAGGAAGCCGGGCGTCTGGGCGCCCTGGCCGGGAGCGACGAGTACGAGCACTCTCACACTCTCTCTTGCAGACGGGCACGGCCGCCCGTGAGGACAAGGACGAAGAACACCAGGGGGTTTTGTGGGCCCCCGACAAAAGCCTAGGTCTGAGGGTCACCGTCGGTGAGACGTCCCAGGATCAGCGCGATCCGCAGCGTGAACGCGGATCGAACGTCGGACGGCGACCATCCGGTGACATCAGTCACACGTCGAAGCCGGTAGCGCACGGTGTTGGGATGCACGAACAGCATCCGTGCGGCCCCTTCCAGACTGCTGGCCTGTTCAAGATAGACGCTGAGCGTCTCCAGCAGCGCGGAACCGGCCTCTTCCAGCGGTCTGTAGATCTCCTCCACCAACTGCTCCCGCGCGCCGGGGTCGCCCGCCATCGCGCGCTCGGGCAGCAGGTCGTCGGCCAGCACCGGCCGGGGGGCGTCCTGCCAGGCCGCGCACGCCTTGAGGCCGGCCGCCGCGGCCTGCGCGGACCGGGTCGCGGCGAGCAGGTCGGGCACCACCGGCCCGGCGACCACCGGCCCCGCGGCGAACGGTCCGATCAGCGACTTCGCCACGGCCAGCGGATTGTCGCTGCCGCCCGCGATCACCACGAGACGGCTGCCGAGCACCCCGGTCAGCACCTGGAGCTTGGCGTGCCGGGCCGCCCGCCGGATGGCCTCCACCGTCAGCTCCGAGTCCCCGTCCGGCGCCGTGCCCAGCACCACGCACACATGCTCCGGGGAGTTCCAGCCCAGCGCGGCGGCCCGCGACACGGCCCCCTCGTCGGCCTCCCCGCTCAGCACCGCGTTCACCACCAGTGACTCCAGCCGCGCGTCCCAGGCGCCGCGTGCCTCGGCGGCCTGCGCGTACACCTGGGCGGTGGCGAAGGCGATCTCCCGGGCGTACACCAGCAGCGCCTCGCGCAGCAGGTTCTCGTCGCCCGGGGCGGCGACCTCCTCGATCGCGCTCTCCATCACCTCGATCGTCGTGCGCACCATCTCCACGGTCTGGCGCAGCGTGATCGCCCGCGTCAGCTCGCGCGGCGCGGTGCCGAAGACGTCGGTGGAGATGGCCTGCGGGGCGTCCGGGCGGCGGAACCACTCGGTGAAGGCGGCGATGCCGGCCTGCGCGACCAGCCCGATCCAGGAACGGTTCTCCGGAGGCATGGCCCGGTACCACGGCAGCGTCTCGTCCATCCGCGCGATGGCCTGGGCGGCGAGACTCCCGGAGGACTTCTCCAGCCGTTTCAGGGTCGCGGCATGGGGATGCGCGGGGGGCGCGGCGGCGTCGGGCTTGCGGCGTACGGGTTCGGGCACGGGGACAAGACTGCCTTATCCGGACGGGCGTACGTGCCGCCGGGTCGCGCAGTCGGACGGCCGGGCCGTCTACGGTGGGTTCCGTGATGGACGTACGGCGCGCCGACGAGCGCTACCCAGGCGGCGACCCGGAGGCCGGAATCGCCTCCCGGCACGCCTTCTCCTTCGGCCCGCACTACGACCCCGGCAATCTGCGCTTCGGCGCGCTGATCGCCTGCAACGAGGAGCGGCTCGCCCCCGGCGCCGGCTTCGACGAGCACCCGCACAGCCACACCGAGATCGTCACCTGGGTCGTGGAGGGGGAGCTGACGCACCGCGACTCCCTCGGCCGCGAGACCGTCGTGCGCCACGGCGACCTGCAGCGGCTCAGCGCGGCGTCCGGCGTCCGGCACGTCGAGCGCAACGACGGGACCGCGCCGCTGACCTTCGTGCAGATGTGGCTGGCCCCGGGCGAGCCCGGCGGCGACCCGGCCTACGAGGTCGTCCACGGCATCGCCGACGCCACCCCGTACGCCGTCCCGGAGGCCGGCGCGATGCTGCACGTGCGCCGGCTGGCCCCGGGCGAACGCACGGCGGTGCCGGACGCGGCCCATGTGTACGTCCATGTCGTACGCGGCGAGGTGCGCCTGGACGACGCGGTGCTGGGCCCGGGGGACGCGGCCCGCATCACGGACGCGAAGGACGTGGCCGCGGTCGGCGTCTCGGAGGCGGAGCTGCTGCTGTGGGAGATGTCGGCGACCGGCTAGCCGCGGGCCTCCGCCAGCACCGCGTCCGTGAACGGCGGCCACGCCTCGACCGCCCACGGCCCGAAGGCCCGGTCGGTCAGGGCGACGCAGGCCAGACCGGCGGCGGGGTCGATCCACAGGAACGTACCGGACTGGCCGAAGTGGCCGAAGGTGCGCGGCGAGGACGAAGCGCCCGTCCAGTGCGGGGACTTGGAGCCGCGGATCTCGAAGCCGAGCCCCCAGTCGTTGGGGTTCTGGTGGCCGTAGCCCGGCAGGACGCCCTTCGTGCCCGGGTACTGCACCGTCATCGCCCCGGCCACGGTCCGCGGGTCCAGCAGACGCGGCGCCTGCACCTCGGCGGCGAACCGCAGCAGGTCGTCCACCGTGGAGACGCCGTCCTTGGCGGGGGAGCCGTCCAGGGTGGTCGAGGTCATGCCGAGCGGCTCCAGCACCGCCTGGCGCGCGTATTCGGCGAACGGCATGCCGGCGGCCCTGGCGATGTGGTCGCCGAGCTGCTCGAAACCGGCGTTGGAGTACAGCCGGCGCTCACCGGCCGGCGCGGTGGTGCGGTGCTCGTCGAAGGCCAGCCCCGAGGTGTGGGCGAGCAGATGACGGACCGTCGATCCCGCCGGCCCGGCAGGCTCGTCCAGTTCGACGGCGCCCTCCTCGTAGGCGACCAGCGCCGCGTACGCCGCGAGCGGCTTGGTCACCGACGCGAGAGGAAAGCGCCGACCGGCCGGACCGTGGGTGCCGAGCACGGCGCCGTCGGCGCGTACGACACCCGCGGCGGCGGCGGGCACCGGCCAGTCATCGATCAACGCGAGGCTCTTCAGCGACATGCGGCCGAGCCTACGCCCTGCCGTTCTCCCGCCGCCCGCCGCCTCGGACGCTTGCTTGGAGCGCACTCCAAGGCCCTAGCGTGGGGGCCATGACGGTGATGGAGACCACGGCCACCGAGACCGACACGTGTGCCGGACCGCCCCCGAACGACCGGCGTCCGGACGGACAGGACAAGTACACCATCAGCGAGGTCGCCGCTCTCACCGGCCTCACGGCGCACACCCTGCGCTGGTACGAGCGCATCGGTCTGATGCCGCACATCGACCGGTCCCACACCGGCCAGCGCCGCTACACCAACCGCGACCTCGACTGGCTCGCCCTCGTCGGCAAACTCCGGCTCACCGGCATGCCGGTCGCCGACATGGTCCGCTACGCCGAACTGGTGCGCGCCGGCGACCACACCTACGCCGACCGCCTGGACCTGCTGAAGGCCACCCGGCAGGACGTGCTGGCGAGGATCGCCGAACTCCGGGGCACGCTCGCCGTGCTCGACCGGAAGATCGATTTCTATGCGGACGCCGGGACGGCCCCGGCGTCGGAGAGGGCACGATGACGAACGGCGCAATCGGCACGGTCCGACTGGGCGCGGACGGCCCCGAGGTCGGTGTGCAGGGCCTCGGCTGCATGGGCATGAGCTTCGCCTACGGGCCGTCCGACGCCGAGGAGTCGCGGGCCACCCTGGAACGCGCGCTCGAACTGGGCGTCACCTTCTACGACACCGCCGACGCGTACGGCGCCGGCGAGAACGAGCGCTTTCTCGCTCCGTTCCTCAAGGCGCACCGCGACGAGGTGGTCGTCGCCACCAAGTTCGCCCTGTCGATCCCGCCGGACGAGCCGACCCGGCGCATCACCCGCAACGACCCGCCGTACATCCGCGCGTGCGTGGAGGAGAGCCTGCGCCGGCTGGAGGTCGACGTGATCGACCTCTACTACATGCACCGCCGGGACGTGAACGTGCCCATCGAGGAGACGGTCGGCGTGATGGCCGAGCTGGTCGCCGAGGGCAAGGTCAAGCACCTCGGACTGAGCGAGGTGACGGCCGGGGAGCTGCGGGCGGCGCAGTCCGTGCACCCGATCGCGGCGCTCCAGTCGGAGTGGTCGCTGTTCAGCCGGGACATCGAGGACCGGGTGGTGCCGGCCGCGCGCGAGCTGGGCGTGGCCCTGGTGCCGTACTCGCCGCTCGGCCGGGGATTCCTCACCGGGTCCTTCACCGACGCGGGCAATGAGCTGACGGAGCGGGACGTCCGCCGCACCATGCCGCGCTTCAGCGGCGAGAACGCACAGGTCAACGCGGCCCTGCTGGAGCCCGTCCGGGACGTCGCCGCGGCGCACGGCGCGACCTCGGGCCAGATCGCCCTGGCGTGGGTCCAGCAGCAGGCCGCGGTGCACGGCCTGCCCGTGGTCCCGATCCCGGGCACCCGCAGGCCCGCCCGGGTGGAGGAGAACACCGCGGCGACGGTGATCGAGCTGACGGCGGACGAGCTGGCCGTGCTGGAGCCGATCGCCGCGAAGGTCGCGGGCACGCGCTACGCGGACATGGCCTTCACCTCGGCGGGCCGGGAGTGACCGCAGCCCGGGTGATCACAGCTCGGCCAGCAGTTCGGCCTTCTTCGAGGAGAACTCCTCGTCCGTGACCAGCCCGGCCTGGTGCAGCTCGCCGAGGTGCCGGATCCGCTCGGCGATGTCCGCGGGGTCGCGTCGCGGGCGCGCGGACATCGCCGGCACCGCGGGCCCGGCCGAGCGCACCGCGGCCAGCACCGCCGCGGCGAACGGCAGCGACTCGTGCACCGGACCGTAGCCCAGCCCGAACACCACGGCCGCCGGATCCTGGTCGGGCTGCGCGGGCGCGTCCCCGTCGTCGCGGCGCAGCAGCCGCAGATGCCCCTCGAACAGTTCGGGGGAGCGCCACTCCACGCCGCTGAGGCCGGCGACCGGGAACGTCTGGTCGCCGGCCTTCCACTTCGCCGACGACGCGCCCGTCCAGAACCAGCGGAACGACACCGCCGTGCCGTCGAAGGACGCCTTGCCGTCGTACGCCTTGAACTGCAGCGGCGTCCCGGGCGCCGCGACCAGATGGCGGTCGGCGGGGCCGGACTCGGTCAGCCGGGACCGCAGTTCGTCGGCGTAGTACTCGGCGAGCACCTCGCGCTCGGCCGGCAGCACCAGGCGGTACGGGTCGCAGTTCTCCTTGAGCTGTCCGGCCGCCGCCTCCAGCAGCGGATCGGCGCCGGGGCGCGGCTCGGCGCGCAGCACGACGGTCCCGCGGCGGCCCGGCGTCAGGGTCACGCCCTGCAGCGCCGCCAGCGGCACGCGGCGCTCCCCGAGCGCCTGGAACAGCTTGGGTGTCCGAATCCCCCGTTCATAGCGGATGAGCACGGAGTCGGACTCGAACTCCCAGGCGGCGTGAAAGCCTGCCAGTACGTCACCCATGCGGCTCATCGTATGCGGCACGCGCTCTTTCGTCCCCTCCCTGCGCAAACCGGAGTTTCCGCTCCTCTACGCGCGTCCGGGCGTCGTGGCACCGGACAAACCCGCCCGGCACGTGCCGGTGCCGTCCGCGCAGTCGACGGCGTGATAGGCGCCCACGCCGATCTCGGCGAGGTTGGCCACGCTGTCCGTGCCCGGCTCGAAATAGCCGGTGTGCCCGTGTGCGCCGCGCGCCGACAGCACCCGCGCGCCGAACGCCCCGGACACCGGGTCGGCGCCGTGGCCGAGGCCGCCCAGCTCCAGGTACGGCACGTCCTCGATCCAGTCGTCGGCGTCCCGCATCGCCCACACCTGCGCCCCGGTGCGCAGGTCGGCGGCCTTCTCTGCGCGCATTCCGGGGCTGCCGGCCACCGCGACGTCGGTCACCCGGGACGGCAGCGCGGGCGCGGCGACCCCGCAGACGACGGAGCCGTAGCTGTGGCAGAACAGCGAGACCGGCGCGCGGCCGGGCAGCGCGCGCACCAGCGCGTCGAGCCGAACGGCGCCCTGCTGGGCGCGCCCGGCCGTGGCCGCGTCCATGCCGATGCCGCTGGGCGCGGTGTAGTCGGCCCAGGCGATCACGGCGGTGCGGGTGGACGGGCTCGCGGCGCGCTGGGCGGCGTACAGCGACTGCGCCATGCCGACCGGGGCGGCGTAGCGGCGGTTGGTGCGCTGGAAGGTGAGCAGGTCGGTGTCGACGCCGGGGACGACGACGGAGACCCGCTCGGCCCGGTGCAGGTCGCCGAGGACCTCGGCGACGCGGCCCGCGCCGTCCGGGTCGAAGGCGAGGATCTGCCGGCCGGTTCTCAGCAGGGATTCCAGTCGGTGCATACGGCGGCCCGCCGTGTGCTGCCCGGCCGGGCTGAGGCGGTCGTCGTGCATGCGGTCGCGCTCGACCTCACGGGCCTGGCGCAGCGCGATGCGGTTGGCGCGGTACCGCAGGGAGAGGGGCGCCCCGTTCATGTTGCCCACGGCGAGCGGGTAGCGGCGGGCCAGGTGACCGCGCTGGGCCGCGGTGAGCGAGGCGAAGAACCGGGCCAGCCGGGCGGGGGCCGCGTCCGGGTCGGGCAGCGGGCGCCCGCCGATGCGACCGTCCTCCCAGGCGCTGAGGGAGGCCTGGAGCGGGCTCTCGGAACGCTGGCCCCGCAGCGCGGTCCAGCCCGTGGTCGTCAGCATCACGAACACCACGGCCAGCGCGAGCAGTGCGCGCCAGACGCCGAGCGGAGGAGAGGTGTCGAAGGAAGTCACTGGGAGGACACACTAGGAGAACGGGAGGGTCTCGCGCGGCACCAGTGACGCGGATCACGTTTCGACGGTCGATCGCCAGTTTCCCGCCAAGGCCGGGCCGATATGGTCGAGGTGGGCCGCCGTCAGGTCGCGCATCGCGTCCAGGCTGAGGTCGCCGCGGGCGCTCCACTGCCGCTCGGTGACGCGCAGGACTCCGCCGAACAGGGCCACCGCGACGCGCGGGCGCGGATCGGCGTCCACGTCGAGCCCTTCGCGCCGTGCGATCAGCCGGGCGATCTCCTCCTCCGTCTCCGCCGAGCGGCGCAGATGGGCGGCGAGCAGCACGGGCGTGGACTCCACCAGCCGGTACATCCGCAGGTACAAGTCGACCGGGACGACGTCCTCGATGGCCTCGCTGATCCGGTCCCAGCCGTCGAGCACCGCCCGCCGCAGGGCCTCCAGCGGCGGCTCGTGCGGGGGGCGGGAGTGCAGGGCCCGCAGGAAGTGCGCCACGGAGAGGTCGTGCAGGGCGAGGGCCGCCTCGTCCTTGCCGGCGAAGTAGCGGAAGAAGGTGCGCTGCGAGACGTCGACGGCGGCGGCGATCTCGTCCACGGTGGTGCGGTCGTAGCCCTGGGAGGTGAACAGTTCGACGGCGGCGCGCACCAGTGCGTCGCGCGTGCGCTGCTTCTTGCGCTCACGCAGGCCCACGGTTTCCATGGCGTCCATCCGGCCCCTCGTTCGGAACGATTCTCCCTGATCAGGCTATAGGCGAATGACGTGGCAGTTACCGACTTGTGAATCGGTTTGTCAATTGTCAGAGGCTGTCACTAGCCTCGAACGCATGACTAGTCAGACCACCACAGACGCCACGGGGTCGGGGGACAAGGCGGCAGCCCCGTCGGTGTCGGCGCCCGAGGCCGAGGGCCTGCGCGGCCACCCCTGGTTCACCCTCATAACCGTCGCCGTCGGCGTCATGATGGTGGCGCTCGACGGCACCATCGTGGCCATCGCCAACCCTGCCATCCAGAAGGACCTGGGCGCCACGTTCGCCGAGGTGCAGTGGATCACCAACGGCTACTTCCTGGCCCTCGCGGTCTCCCTGATCACCGCCGGCAAGCTCGGCGACCGCTTCGGGCACCGGCAGACCTTCCTCATCGGCGTGGTGGGCTTCGCCGCCGCCTCCGGCGCGATCGGCCTGTCCAGCAGCATCGGCCTCGTCGTCGCCTTCCGGGTGCTGCAGGGTCTGTTCGGCGCGCTGCTGATGCCGGCCGCGCTCGGTCTGCTGCGGGCCACGTTCCCCGCCGAGAAGCTCAACATGGCCATCGGCATCTGGGGCATGGTCATCGGCGCCTCCACCGCCGGCGGCCCGATCCTCGGCGGCGTTCTCGTCGAGCACGTCAACTGGCAGTCGGTGTTCTTCATCAACGTGCCGGTCGGCGTCCTCGCCGTCGTCCTCGGGGCGCTGATCCTGCTGGACCACCGCGCCGAGAACGCCCCGCGCTCCTTCGACCTCCTCGGCATCGCGCTGCTGTCGGCCGCGATGTTCTGCCTGGTCTGGGCGCTCATCAAGGCGCCCGAGTGGGGCTGGGGCGACGGCCAGACCTGGACGTTCCTCGTCGCGTCCGTGGTGCTCTTCGGGCTCTTCGCGTTCTGGGAGACGAAGGTCAAGGAGCCGCTGATCCCGCTCGCGCTGTTCCGCTCGGTCCCGCTCTCGGCGGGTGTGGTGCTGATGGTCCTGATGGCCATCGCGTTCATGGGCGGCCTCTTCTTCGTGACGTTCTACCTCCAGAACGTGCACGGCATGGGCCCGATCGACGCCGGCCTCCACCTCCTCCCGCTCACCGGCATGATGATCGTCGGCTCGCCGCTGGCGGGCGCCATGATCACCAAGTTCGGCCCGCGGGTGCCGCTGGCGGGCGGCATGGCGCTCACCGCCATCGCCATGTACGGCATGTCCACGCTGGAGACGGACACCGGCAGCGGCATCATGTCCGTCTGGTTCGCCCTGCTGGGCCTCGGCCTCGCGCCGGTCATGGTCGGCGCCACCGAGGTCATCGTCGGCAACGCGCCCATGGAGCTGTCCGGTGTCGCCGGCGGCCTCCAGCAGGCCGCGATGCAGATCGGCGGCAGCCTCGGCACCGCCGTGCTCGGCGCCGTCATGGCCTCCAAGGTCGACAGCGACCTGGCCGGCAACTGGACGGACGCGGGGCTCCCGGCAATGACGCCGGCTCAGGAGGCGATGGCCTCCGAGGCGGTGCAGGTGGGTGTGCCCCCGGTGGACGCGCAGACGCCGCCGGAGATCGCCGCGAAGATCACGGACGTCGCCCACGACACCTTCATCTCCGGCATGAGCCTGGCGTCGCTGGTCGCCGCCGGGGTCGCGGCGGCGGCGGTGCTGGTGGCGTTCTTGACCAAGCGCGGCGAGAACGCCGGGGCGGGAGCGGGCGCGGCGCACATCTGACGCCCGGACGCCTTCCGGTCGCCGTTCCCCCGTCAGGGTGACAGCAGGGCGGACCGCTGCCAACGGGCACATTCCCGTGGCACGTTCGTACGGCGACACGCCGCCCCGGAGCCGCGGCGCGCTGCCGGAGGGGGGCGGCGCGCCGCGGCCGCGGGGATTGACACGCGATACGGGGGTACCCGCACTTCTGACCGAACGGCCCGAATACTCCAGGGAGTTGATGATGGCGGGCTTCGGACAGGGAACGCGCAGGTACCCCCGCTCACGCGGCCGGACGTGGCAACGGAGCGGGCCGGATCGCGCGACGCTCGGGATGGTGGGCGCCATCTGCGCGGTCGCCGGGTTCTTCGTGCTGGAGATCATCCTCGGACCCGTGGCGATGGTGTGCGGCTGGCTGGCGATGGGCCGCACCTGGACGGGCACCCGCTCGGTGCCGGCCCTGGTGGCCGTCGTCCTGGGCGCGATCGACACCCTCCTTGCCCTCATCTGGCTGGCAGGGCCGGCCTCCCCGGGCGCGGGCATGTTCTGACCGGGGGGATTCCAAGAGGGCCTCGGCACGCTGCCGGGGCCTTCTGGCGCGCCGTCCGCGCCGCGCGGGGTTACTTCTGCCGTCCCCCGCGGGGTCGCTGGACCCGGCCGCCGTCAATCCCCCGTACGGACCCCGTCCCGCTCACGGACCGGGAGGCCGGCGGGCCCGGACAGGGCCGCCACCTCCGCCCGCAGGGCGCGGACCTCCGCCGTCAGCGCCTGGATCGCCTCCGTCTGGCGCCGTTCCTCCGCGTCGTCCTGCTGGAAGCGGGCGATGAACCACGCCGCGATGTTGGCCGTGACGACACCCAGCAGGGCGATGCCCGACAGCATCAGGCCCACCGCGAGCAGGCGGCCCACGCCCGTGGTGGGGGCGTGGTCGCCGTAGCCGACGGTCGTCATCGTCGTGAACGACCACCACACCGCGTCATCCAGCGTCCGGATGTTCCCGCCCGGCGCGTCCCGTTCCACCGACAGCACCGCCAGCGAGCCGAACATCAGCAGGCCCACCACCGAGCCGACCACATACGTCGTCAGCCGGATCTGCGAGGCCATCCGCGCCCGCCGCCCCACCAGCAGCAGCGTCGACACCAGCCGCAGCAGCCGCAACGGCTGGATCAGCGGCAGCAGCACCGCGCACAGGTCCAGCCAGTTGCGGCGGACGAAGTCCCGGCGTGCGGGCGCCAGCCACAGCCGTACCAGGTAGTCGACAGCGAACGCGCCCCACACCACCCACTCGACGATCCAGCAGGCCCGGGTGACGGACGCGCTCGGCGAGCCGTCGACGATCGGGATCGCGTAGGCGACGGCGAACACCACGGCCAGCGCCAGCAGCGGCCGTTGTGTGCGCCGTTCCCACCGGACCTGCGCGGAGTGCACCTTCATGCCCGCATCGTAGGGCCCTACGCGTCGCCCCCCGCCGGGCCCGGGTCGGCCGCCGCGACGTCCAGGAGCTGGTAGCGGTCGATCGCCTGCTTCAGCGCCGAACGGTCCACCTTGCCCTCACGGGCCAGCTCGGTCAGCACCGCCAGCACGATCGACTGCGCGTCGATGTGGAAGAACCGCCGCGCCGCCCCCCGGGTGTCCGCGAAGCCGAAGCCGTCCGCGCCCAGCGACCGGTACGTCCCCGGCACCCAGCGCGCGATCTGGTCCGGCACCGCCCGCATCCAGTCCGACACCGCCACGAACGGCCCCTCGGCCCCGGCCAGCTTCCGGGTCACGTACGGCACCCGCTGCTCCTCCTCGGGGTGCAGCAGGTTGTACTCCTCGCAGGCCACCGCGTCGCGCCGCAGTTCGTTCCAGGAGGTCGCCGACCAGACGTCCGCCCGGACGTTCCACTCCTCGGCGAGGATCCGCTGCGCCTCCACCGCCCACGGCACCGCGACCCCGGACGCCATGATCTGCGCCGGGATCGAGCCGGCCGTGCCCGCGCTGAAGCGGTGGACGCCCTTGAGGATGCCCTCCACGTCCGCGTCCTGCGGCTCGGCGGGGTGCTGGATGGGCTCGTTGTAGACGGTGAGGTAGTAGAAGACGTCCTCGCTGTCCGGCCCGTACATCCGGCGCAGCCCGTCCCGCACGATGTGCGCGATCTCGAAGCCGAACGCCGGGTCGTAGGCCACGCACGCCGGGTTCGTCGACGCCAGCAGCTGGGAGTGGCCGTCCGCGTGCTGCAGCCCCTCACCGGTCAGCGTCGTACGCCCGGCGGTCGCCCCCAGCACGAAACCGCGCGCCAGCTGGTCGGCCATCTGCCAGAACTGGTCGCCCGTGCGCTGGAAACCGAACATCGAGTAGAAGACGTACACCGGGATCAGCGGCTCGCCGTGCGTGGCGTACGCCGAGCCCGCCGCGATCAGCGACGCCGTGCAGCCGGCCTCGGAGATGCCGTCGTGCAGCATCTGCCCGGTCGGCGACTCCTTGTAGGCGAGCAGCAGCTCGCGGTCCACGGCCTCGTACTGCTGACCCAGCGGGTTGTAGATCTTCGCGCTCGGGAAGAAGGAGTCCATGCCGAACGTGCGGTACTCGTCCGGCGCGATCAGCACGAACCGCCGGCCCAGTTCCTTGTCCCGCATCAGGTCCTTCAGCAGTCGCACGAACGCCATCGTCGTCGCGATGGACTGCTGGCCCGAGCCCTTCTTCACGGTCGCGTACGTCTTGTCGTCCGGCAGCGGCAGCGGCTTCGCGCGCACGACGCGCGTCGGGACGTACCCGCCGAGCGCCCTGCGGCGGTCGTGCATGTACTGGATCTCCGCCGAGTCCCGGCCCGGGTGGTAGTACGGCGGCAGGCCGGACTCCAGGTCCTTGTCGGAGATCGGCAGGTGCAGCCGGTCCCGGAAGCGCTTGAGGTCGTCGACCGTCAGCTTCTTCATCTGGTGCGTGGCGTTGCGGCCCTCGAAGTTCGGGCCCAGCGTCCACCCCTTGACCGTCTTGGCCAGGATGACCGTCGGCTGCCCCTTGTGCTCGACCGCCGCCTTGTACGCCGCGTAGATCTTCCGGTGGTCGTGCCCGCCGCGCCCCAGGTGCAGGATCTGGTCGTCGGTCATGTTCTCGACCATCGCGCGCAGCCGCTGGTCGTCGCCGAAGAAGTGCTCGCGGATGTAGGCGCCCGACTCGGTGGCGTACGTCTGGAACTGGCCGTCCGGCGTGGTGTTCATCCGGTTCACCAGCAGGCCGTCGCGGTCCTGGGCGAGCAGCGGGTCCCAGGTGCGGTCCCAGATCAGCTTGATGACGTTCCAGCCGGCGCCCCGGAAGACCGACTCCAGCTCCTGGATCACCTTGCCGTTGCCGCGCACCGGCCCGTCCAGGCGCTGCAGGTTGCAGTTGACGACGAAGGTGAGGTTGTCCAGGCCCTCGCGCGCGGCGATCGTCAGCTGGCCCAGCGACTCGGGCTCGTCCATCTCGCCGTCGCCGAGGAACGCCCACACGTGCGACTTCGACGTGTCGGCGATGCCGCGCGCGTGCATGTAGCGGTTCATCCGCGCCTGGTAGATCGCGCCGATCGGGCCGAGCCCCATCGACACGGTCGGGAACTCCCAGAAGTCCGGCATCGAACGCGGGTGCGGGTACGAGGACAGCGCGTACGGCGCCTTCGACTTCTCCTGGCGGAACCCGTCCAGATGCCGCTCGGACAGCCGGTCCAGCAGGAACGCGCGGGCGTAGATGCCGGGCGAGGCGTGGCCCTGGAAGAAGATCTGGTCGCCGCCGTCGCCCTCGTCCTTGCCGCGGAAGAAGTGGTTGAAGCCCACGTCGTACAGCGACGCCGAGGACGCGAACGTGGCGATGTGGCCGCCGACCCCGATGCCGGGACGCTGGGCGCGCGAGACCATCACCGCGGCGTTCCAGCGGGTGGCGTTGAGGATCTTGCGCTCGATCTCCTCGTTGCCCGGGAAGAACGGCTCGGCCCGGGTGGGGATCGTGTTCACGTAGTCCGTGCTGCGCATCTCGGGCACGGCCACCCGCTTCTCGCGGGCCCGTTCGATCAGCCGCAGCATCAGGTAGCGGGCCCGCTCACGGCCGCGCTCGTCGACGGCGGCGTCGAGCGAGTCGAGCCACTCCTGCGTCTCCTCGGGGTCGAAGTCGGGAACCTGACTCGGAAGGCCGCCAATGATGATCGGATTGCGATCGGATCCGGAAGCCACGCTGTTCCTTACCTGTCGGAGGGCCGTTTCGGTGGGATGTCGCGGTTTGTCTGCACCGTCCCCCATCGTGTACCTCGGGGAGGCAAACGTCACCTCTACCGAAAGGTAACCATCGGGCGCGGGCCGGCCGCGGGGGCAAGTCCATTCGAGTCTCGTACCCTGCGATGATTCCCAAACGCACAAACGGGGCAGAAAGGTGTGGTGTGTGTCACCAGTGCTCCCGGCGGCATGCCTGGAGTTGCGGCGACACGGCCCGGATCGTCACTGTTTCGGCGGTCCGAACCGCCGGGTACTTGCGCGATCCGTCCCGCCCGTGTGGACTACGGCCAATGCTTCGCGCACGCGCGTGGCTGAGTTATTCCCAAAGACATGATCAGGAGGCAACCCGTGAGCGCGACCGCGGACCACGCGGAGGAGCGGACGAACCCTGCCGCCAGGCTGGGGTTCCAGCCCGGGCAGGTGGTCCAGGAGATCGGCTACGACGACGACGTCGACCAGGAGCTCCGCGAGGCCATTGAGGAAGCCATCGAGGGCGACCTCATGGACGAGGACTACGACGACGTGGCCGACGCCGTTGTGCTGTGGTTCCGTGACGACGACGGCGACCTGACGGATGCGCTGGTGGATGCCACCACGTACATCGAGGAGGGCGGCGCGATCCTGCTCCTGACGCCGAAGACCGGCCGTTCGGGATACGTGGAGCCGAGCGACATCTCGGAAGCCGCGACGACGGCGGGTCTGACCGCGTCCAAGAGCGTCAGCGTCGGCAAGGACTGGAGCGGCAGCCGGCTGGCGACGCCCAAGGCCGCGAAGTCCAAGCGGTGACCGTACGTTGAACGGCGGACGGGCCGGTCCGCACCGGCCCGTCCGCGAGCCCTCGGTGATCGCTGCGTAGGGTGGACTCCCACCCGAACAGCCCACCGAAGGGATGCAGGACACCATGGCGATCCAGGCCGGCGACAAGGCGCCCGACTTCGAACTGAAGGACAACCACGGGCGCACGGTACGGCTCTCGGACTTCCGCGGCGACAAGAACGTGGTGCTGCTCTTCTACCCGTTCGCCTTCACCGGCGTGTGCACCGGCGAGCTGTGCGAGGTCCGGGACAACCTGCCGAAGTTCTCCGACCGCGACACCCAGGTGCTCGCCGTCTCCAACGACTCCATCCACACCCTGCGCGTCTTCGCCGAGCAGGAGGGCCTGGAGTACCCCCTGCTGTCCGACTTCTGGCCGCACGGCGAGACCTCGCGCGCCTACGGCGTCTTCGACGAGGACAAGGGCTGCGCCCTGCGCGGCACCTTCGTCATCGACAAGGAGGGCGTCGTGCGCTGGACCGTCGTCAACGGCCTCCCGGACGCCCGGGACCTCGGCGACTACGTCAAGGCGCTCGACACCCTGTGATTGTCGGGCCCCAGGCCCTGCGGGGCCCGGGAACCCCTCACTAGGATCGACTCGTTCGATCCGGTAACTGACCGATGCCAAGCACGACGGGGCTTCCCGCCCCTGGACACCAATGGAGGACTCGTGGGAGTCAGCCTCAGCAAGGGCGGCAACGTATCGCTGACCAAGGAGGCCCCCGGCCTGACCGCGGTCATCGTCGGACTGGGGTGGGACGTGCGCACCACGACCGGCACGGACTTCGACCTGGACGCCAGCGCGCTGCTGCTGAACAGCGCCGGCAAGGTCGCCAGTGACGCGCACTTCATCTTCTTCAACAACCTCAAGAGCCCGGACGGCTCGGTCGAGCACACCGGTGACAACCTCACCGGTGAGGGCGAGGGCGACGACGAGCAGATCAAGGTCAACCTCGCCGCGGTCCCGGCCGACGTGGAGAAGATCGTCTTCCCGGTCTCCATCTACGACGCCGAGAACCGCCAGCAGTCCTTCGGCCAGGTGCGCAACGCGTTCATCCGCGTCGTGAACCAGGCCGGCGGCGCCGAGCTCGCCCGTTACGACCTCAGCGAGGACGCCTCGACGGAGACCGCCATGGTCTTCGGCGAGCTCTACCGGCACGGCGCGGAGTGGAAGTTCCGCGCCATCGGCCAGGGCTACGCCTCGGGCCTGCGCGGCATCGCGCAGGACTTCGGCGTGAACGTCTGAGCGAGCGGCACCGCTCGACCGGACATCCCGTTCCCCGAGCACCCCGCCGAGTTCACCGAGCACCCCGCTCAACCGAACACCCCGCTCCACCGTCCGGCGCCGCACGGTTTGCGTGCGGCGCCGGATGCGCAGACAACCCAAGAAGCAGTGCCAGGGCAGCACCAGGGGAGGACAGCATCATGGGTGTCACGCTCGCCAAGGGAGGCAACGTCTCCCTGTCCAAGGCCGCGCCGAATCTCACGCAGGTGATGATCGGACTCGGCTGGGACGCCCGCTCCACCACCGGAGCCCCCTTCGACCTCGACGCCAGCGCCCTGGTGTGCAGCGCGGGCCGGGTGCTCGGTGACGAGTGGTTCATCTTCTACAACCAGCTCAAGAGCCCGGACGGCTCGGTCGAGCACACCGGCGACAACCTCACCGGCGAGGGCGACGGCGACGACGAGTCGCTGCTGATCGACCTCTCCAAGGTGCCCGCCCAGTGCGACAAGATCGTCTTCCCGGTCTCGATCCACATGGCCGACGAGCGCGGCCAGACGTTCGGCCAGGTCAGCAACGCGTTCATCCGCGTCGTCAACCAGGCCGACGGCCAGGAACTGGCCCGCTACGACCTCAGCGAGGACGCCTCCACCGAGACCGCGATGATTTTCGGCGAGGTCTACCGGTACCAGGGCGAGTGGAAGTTCCGGGCCGTTGGGCAGGGGTACGCGTCGGGACTGCGGGGCATCGCTCTAGACTTCGGGGTCAACGTTTCGTAAAGCCGGGTGCGGCGCGGGGGAGACCCGTACACCCCGTACACAAGGGATTGGGTAGCCAGTGGTTCTGAAAACCTTCGGCTGGTCGTTCGCGGTCACCGCGCTCGGCCTCGTCGCGGCGGTCTTCGTCGGGGGGTGGACCGCCTTCGGCATCGTGGCGATCCTCTCCATCCTCGAGATCTCGCTGTCCTTCGACAACGCAGTGGTCAACGCCGGAATCCTGAAGAAGATGAATGCCTTCTGGCAGAAGATCTTCCTCACCATCGGCATCCTGATCGCCGTCTTCGGCATGCGGCTGGTCTTCCCCGTCGTCATCGTCGCCGTCAGCGCCCAGATGGGACCGATCGAGGCCGTCGACCTCGCGCTCACCGACAAGGACCGCTACGAGGCACTGGTCACGGACGCCCACCCGGCGATCGCGGCGTTCGGCGGCATGTTCCTGCTGATGATCTTCCTCGACTTCATCTTCGAGGACCGGGACATCAAGTGGCTCGGCTGGCTGGAGCGCCCGCTGTCCAAGCTCGGCAAGGTCGACATGCTGTCGGTCTGCGTCGCCCTGACCGTCCTGCTGATCACCGCGATGACCTTCGCCACCCACGCCCACCTGCACGCCGGTCCCGCGAACAAGGCGGAGACGGTCCTGCTCTCCGGTGTCGCCGGCCTCATCACGTACATGATCGTCGGTGGTCTCTCCGGCTACTTCGAGGACAAGCTCGAGGAAGAGGAGGAGCGCGAGCACGAGGCCGAGGAGGAGGCCGTCCGGGCCGGCAAGCCCAAGTCCGCCGTGGCGCTGGCCGGCAAGGCCGCGTTCTTCATGTTCCTCTACCTGGAGGTCCTGGACGCGTCCTTCTCCTTCGACGGCGTCATCGGCGCCTTCGCCATCACCAACGACATCGTGCTGATGGCGCTCGGCCTCGGCATCGGCGCCATGTACGTCCGGTCGCTCACGGTCTACCTGGTCCGCCAGGGCACCCTGGACGACTACGTCTACCTGGAGCACGGCGCGCACTACGCGATCGGCGCCCTCGCGGTGATCCTGCTGATCACCATCCAGTACCAGATCTCCGAGATCATCACCGGCCTGATCGGCGTCGTCCTGATCGCCGCCTCCTTCTGGTCCTCCGTGCGCCGCAACCGCGCGCTCGCGGCGGCCGAGGGCGGCTCCGGGGACAAGACCGAGGTCTCCTCCGGGGTGTGACGCCCCTCCCGGCGAGGAACGCTCTGAGCGGGGCGGCCGTCGAGCACGACAGTGTCTCCTCGGGCCGCCCCGCTCGTTTTGTCACAGGACCGGAAGGTGGGGGCGGGGAATGGGCTTGCTGGACGGGCTCAGAGGCGCACGCGCGGCCCAGTTCGACTCGGGCGGCACGGCCTCGAACGCGATCGAACTGACCAAGCGGCGCGGCCAGGTGTCGCTCACCAAACAGGGGGCGGAGACCGGCCACCTGCGGATCAACCTGGCCTGGCGGATGCGCAGCTCCGACATCGGCGGACCGCAGCGGGAGAGCCTGCTGCGCCACCCGCTTCGGGCGCTGAAGCCGCCGGAGGTCATGGGGCACAGCCAGAGCATGGTCAACGTCGACCTCGACCTGGGCTGCCTGTACGAGCTGCAGGACGGCACCAAGGGCGTCGTCCAGCCCCTCGGCGGCCTCCTCGGCGACGTCAACGCGCCGCCGTACGTGAAGCTCAGCGGCGACGACCGGTTCGGCTCCGGGTCGGGCGAGACGATGTACGTCAACCTGGACCACCGGGAGGCCATCAAGCGCCTGCTGGTCTTCGTGTACATCTACGACCAGACCCCGGCCTTCGACCGCACGCACGCCGTCGTCACGCTCTACCCGGGCAACGGCCCGCGCATCGAGATCGGCCTCGACGAACGCCATCCGCAGGCCCGCTCCTGCGCGGTCGTGATGATCGAGAACGTCAAGAACGAGATCCTGGTGCGCCGCGAGGTGAAGTTCGTCTACGGCTTCCAGGCCGAGCTGGACCGCCTGTACGGGTGGGGGCTCCAGTGGGGCCGGGGACACAAGACGAAGACGCAGCGCTGACGCCTTCCCCTCTGCGGGGCGCCGTGCTGCGGCGGCCGCGGGACGCGCAGGGCGCTGACGGCCCGGCCGGCCCGGGCGGCAGCGCCCCAGGAACAGGGGTGCCAGGGGGGGGCGGGGGGAGGGGGGGGCCCGGGGGGGCGCCGGG